>JAONQW010000009.1 GCA_028412835.1 Candidatus Pelagibacterales bacterium | reverse complement strand
CAAGGACCTGATTTAGATAATGTCATAAGAGATCTTCAAAACAAATTTAAAGGTTTTATTCCAGGATCTTTTTTTGGTAAATTGGGGCCAGCAGTAATTCTTCTAGCACTAGTTCTAATTTGGCTTGCATCAGGTTTTTATAGAGTATTACCTGATGAGCAAGGGGTTGTTCTCCAATTCGGTAAATATACAACCACTACCCAACCTGGATTAAATTATCATTTTCCATATCCAATTGAACGAGTCCTTACTCCTAAAGTTACTAAAGTTAATAGGGTTGAAATTGGCTATCGTCAAAGCCCGGATAATAGAACTACTCAAATTAGAGATGTCCCTGAAGAAAGTTTAATGTTAACTGGTGATGAAAATATTGTTGATATCGATTTTTCAGTATTTTGGATCATTAATGATGCAGGCAAGTTCTTATTTAATGTTCAAGTTCCAGAACTAACAATTAAAAGCGCTGCTGAAACATCAATGAGAGAAGTTATTGGTCAAAGTAAAATCCAATCCATCTTTACTGAAGGCAGAACTGAAATAGAGGACAAAGCAAGAGTTTTAATTCAAAGTATTTTGGATGATTATGAAGCTGGGGTTACCATAACACAAGTTCAAACACAAAAAGCCGATCCTCCTAATGAAGTAATTGACTCATTCAGAGATGTTCAAGCAGCAAGAGCTGACTTAGAACGTCAAAGAAATGAAGCTGAAGCCTATGCTAACGACATCATACCTAGAGCTAGAGGTGAGGCAGAAGAAATTTTACAAAATGCTGAGGGTTATAAACAGAAAGTAATTGCAGATAGTGAAGGTAAGGCAGCAAGATTCTTATCTATCCAATCAGAATATGCCAAAGCTCCAGTTGTAACGAAACAAAGAATATTTTATGAAACAATGGAATCTGTATTTGGTGATATGGACAAAATTATTATTGATAAAGATAGTGGACAAGGAGTTTTACCTTACTTGCCTCTACCAGAGATCAGCAAGAAGAAAGCAGAATAGTTAAAATGAAATTCCTGGCGTTACAAAGTTTAATATAATTACCACTTACCACAGCAATGGCACTGAGTCTCAACCTACTGAGGAAAACAAAGTTGTCAGTGATGAACAAGCAATATCAGGGCTAGGCACTGAAAAAATAAAATATATTCTAATGGTCGCCTCAGGTAAAGGTGGTGTTGGTAAATCTACTGTAGCTTCTAATTTAGCAATTGCATTCAAACGTATTGGCTTAAAAACATGTCTGCTTGATGCCGATATTTATGGTCCATCAATACCTACGATGTTTGATATTAATGAAAAGCCAAAATCTGATGGTAAACAAATTGAAACATTAAATAAATATGGCATTGCTACGATGTCCATTGGTTATATGGTCAACGATGATAATCCTATGATATGGCGAGGTTTAATGGTTATGAAAGCTATTAACGAACTCATTTCTAAAGTGAACTGGGGAGAAGCTGATATAATGGTAATTGATCTTCCACCAGGAACGGGTGATGTTCAGTTAACCTTAACTCAAAAACTTAAAATTGATGGCAGTCTTTTAGTTACAACTCCACAAGATATAGCATTAATAGATGTAGTAAGAGGTTTGCGTATGTTTGAGAAAACTGAAATACCAATTATGGGTTTGGTTGAAAATATGAGCTACTTTGTGGCACCTGATACTGGAAAACAATATCCACTTTTTGGCGAAGGTAAAACTGAAAAAATTGCCGAAAAATATGACTACGAAATACTAAGTAGAATTCCTCACGATCCATTACTCTTAGAACAGTGTGAAAATGGTCACCCACTTACCGATTTGGTACCTGAACACAAAGTTAGCCGAATATTTATTGAATTAGCTGAAAATGTTTTAAAAAAACTAAAGCTACAGCGTCTAGCTAATTCTTAGTCTTTGTAACTAACAACAGCCACATTTTTTATCCTGCTTCTTTGTTTCTTTAAGCATATTTTCTTTTTCAAGATTAATATCATCAGCAGCTTTTTTTTCTTTCAAAATCTTATCTTCAAAGTATTCGTATAAGGATGAAAAACCTAACTTAAAAGCTTTCTTTTCCTCATAGTTACGACGCCCCTTTAAATTGTCAATTATTTGAGTTACTTCTTGGTTTTCCATAATCTTTATATGCAGCAGGAAAACATAAAGTTCAACCGAAAAATTAATTACAAATCAAATTTCTTTTGAAGCTCGCCCCATTCACGCTTAGAAATACCTTCTGCATCTGGATCAACTGTTTCACCTTTTATTATTTTTTTCAAAATTAAAATTTCTTTAGCTGATAATTGTGTTCCACCTACTCGATAGTCTTCAAAAGCCTCATAAGTTACAGGTACCCACTTTTTCACAATATCTAAGATGATATCTGCATAAACTCTTATTTCATATTGTGCATGTGCATCTGCACGCAATGCTAAAAAATGTAGCAAATTATTTAAATCAATTTTCCAATACCACTGCGTATAAGTGTTTAAAGTTAAATTCATTCGTGCTAATTCTCGTGCAATACCCATTGAACTTTCATCTAAAGTTTCACCATCAGAATTTTCATTTAGCATCACTTCATAATTGCGATAAGTTTGTTCAGCGTCACTTTTCAAAAGCTCAATAACTTTTTTCGCTTCTTCAGGGCTTAAATTTTCTGCTCTACCTTGTTTGTTGATTTGAGATTGAGAAGCTAAATTTTCTACTGATGGAATATAAAACTCTTTATCCAAAATCGAATATCTAGCTGAATATTCATTTACATTGGCTGTGCGATGCCTAATCCATTGTCGAGCGATAAAAATTGGCAACTTTACATGCAATTTAATTTCACACATTTCAAAAGGAGTTGAGTGCCAATGACGCATCAAATATTTAATCAGACCTTTATCATTAGAAATTTTCTTTGTGCCTTTGCCATAAGAAACTCTAGCCGATTGTACAATCGCCGTATCATCACCCATATAATCAATTACACGAACAAATCCATGATCTAATGCTGGTAGTGGTTTGTATAAAATTTCTTCAAGTGATGGAACAGTAGCTCTCAAAGTAGTGTTGCTACTAGCACGTAGTTGTTCTACTTCATCGTTTTGTTCTTTATTTAAAGGCATAAAAAGGAATCATTTATCAAGGTTTTAACTATATAATTATTATCTTCTTTAAAAAGAGGGTTTTATAAATTATATTAATTTTGTTGGGGATATCCTCAACTACGACGATAAACGATTTACGTAATAACCATTACGGACCCGGGGGCGGTACCCGGCACCTCCACCAAATTGCGGGGGTGAAATAGGATCGACGGATGCCCAAAGGTAAATTCTTTCGTTCGGTATTGTACCACCGTTATCGGGCTAAATTACAAATGCTAACGATGATTTAGCGCTCGCTGCTTAAGTTTACTTAGGCAAGCGCGGTTTGGGAGGCACCGGGCAACAGAAGTCTCCCGCTAAATTTAATTATGAGTGGACAAAGAAAATTTATAAAAATGTGGTCTCGTGCTGTTGGTATGCCTATTGGAGATACTGACAAAGATAAGCCTGAGTTTCAACCCATTACACAACTTGACGTAAAAAAAGCTCTTGCTCTAAGAACTTTCTGGATTGTATTGCACGTACTTACTTGCGTAGCAATTATAGCTGGTAATGGAAGAGTGCTAAATTTTTGGTAATCAGAAAGTAATTATACTTTTTTTCCATTTTTTTCGACCTATATAAAAAATAACAATATCCTAAAGGAGTAATCAATGAAAAATTTAATAATCACATTAACATTAGTATTATTTTCTACATCTGTATTTGCTGGTTCATGTCCAATGATGGCAAAACAAGTAGGTGATAAAATTGCACAAGCTCAACAACTTCATGATGATGCAATCGCAGCGCATGATAGTGGTGATCACACAAAATCTGAAGAGTTACTTAATGAAGCACTTGAGCTTTTTAAAAGCTAAAATAAATTAACTATCAAAATAAGGAGATAAAGCAATGACAGCAAAAGAAGTAATCACAAAAATTTATGATTGTTTTGCGATTGGAGACATGGAGACACTTGCATCACTTTTTCATGATGACTCCGTTACAAAATTAAACGGTACCCATAAAATGTCAGGTACTTTTGTAGGTCCTCAAGCTTGGATTGAAAATCTGTCACAAATTCCAGAATTATTTAGTAATTTTACTATTACCCCAGTGCATATGATAGCTGAAGGTGATGAGGTTTTCGTTCAAATACATGCCACTGCAGATGGAATGGATGCTGATTTTGGACATTTTATTAAATTAGCTGATGGTAAAGTCAAAGAATTTTGGGTTTATGATGATAGTCAAAAAATTTCTGATACTATGAAATCATAAATTTAAGTTTTTGTTAATAACGGTTGGGGAGGCACCGACTAAATAAAGTCTCCCGCTTATTGTATGAATCCTGAATTTCAGCATAATTACGTTCAAACAATTGAATACATATTTATTTTAGGTTTATTAATTATTTCAATAATTACATTTATTTTTTACAAAAATAAAAATCAAAGATTATTGGGCATGCTGCCATTACTTGCCTTATTCGCACATCAAGTTGAAGAGTATGTTTTATCTTCTTTAATTTTAGGAAATTTTTATCACTTCTTAAATTGGGCACACCGCATCGGAATGGATATTTCACCGTTAGAGGTTATTACTATTAATGCCCCTGGATGGATTATTGTTGGTTCACTAATACTATTTAAAAATCATACAGCTTTATTTTCAAAATTATTCTTACTTATAAATTCTATTCTATTAGCCAATGCAGCATTTCACCTAGGTGTTGCTACTTCTCTTGGTGGGTTTAGTCCAGGAATGATAACTTCTTTATTCATGTACTTACCACTTTATATTTACTCAATTTTGTTATCTAGCAAAAAACAAGTGCACTTCCGAACAGTACTTTTATTAAGTGTGCTTGGATTTGTTCTTCATTTTATTTTGTTAATGCGGATAACAGTTTTTTAAAAAAAAATTTAACAATTTTTATTTTAGACTGAATACAATTCTTTACCTGAAAGATCTTTAATTGAAGTATAAGATATTGTTGTTTTACCTTTAATGCTTTTTTTGATATCACGTTCAGGCTCTAAATAGTTTTCCTCAATAGCCAATTTGATATTTTTATGAAGGGTTTCGAGGTCTTTAGAATCAAACTCAAAAACTACAAATTCGTAGTCATCATCCCAGGCTACTTTAAAAGTGACGTTAAACTTCATGAAATCATTATTATAATATTTATAATTCACTTTAAAGCCAAACTATGCATAAATAGCTTATGTTTAATGACTCAAAAAAACATCTTCATGATGCTGGTGAGAGTTATACCCAACATTTGCTATTTGCATTAAATATTGCTATGAAAATGTTGGTAGCTGGTATGCAATGTTTTTTACATGCATTGATACCTGGAATTTTCAAAGCTAGTGGAAGCAATGCAATTAAAGAACTTTATAATAGAATTAATAATAGAAATTAAAGGGAGAAACTTATGGCAACTTACGAATGTTCAGAGTGTGGAATGGGTGTAAATGCAACGTGTGCAAAATGTGAAGCACCACTTATTGATGATAGCTTGAGACTTGATGATGGAACTGAAGTGCAAATATCTAAATGTCCAAACGACCATGGAAAAATTAAATCACCCATGTGTTGTGGCGAAGATATGGCTTGTACTATTGAATAATTCAAAATAGTAACCATATTATATATTAAAAGAATCTATTAATTTCATAAACTATGGTTAAAAAAAGAGTCGAAAAAGACACTCTAGGAAATGTTTCAGTAGAAAACGATAAATTTTGGGGTGCTCAAACTCAAAGATCGTTACAAAACTTTAAAATTGGCAATGATATAATGCCAATCGAGATCATCCATGCCATGGCAATTATAAAACTATCTTGTGCTAAAGCTAATCTAAAACAAAAAAGTATTTCTTCAAAAATAGCAAATGCAATTGTTCAATCAGCTAACACAGTGCTCTCAGGAAAATATGATAATCAGTTTCCACTTTCTGTATGGCAAACAGGTTCTGGTACTCAAACTAATATGAATGTTAATGAGGTTATTGCTAATTTGGCTAATAAAAAACTTGGTAAAGCTTTAGGTTCAAATAATCCTGTACATCCTAATGATCATGTAAATATGAGTCAGTCGACCAATGACTCTTTTCCTTCTGCCATAAATATTGCTGCTGCCATTCAAACAAATGTAAACTTGGTTCCAGCATTAAAAAAAATTGAAGTTACGCTTAATTCACAGGCAAAAAAATGGGATAAGATTATTAAAATTGGAAGAACACATTTACAAGATGCAACCCCACTCTCACTAGGGCAAGAATTTTCTGGTTACGCTGCTCAAATTAAATCTAATTTAAAAAGAATTAATACTGCTGCATCTAGCTTATTAGCCTTGGCTCAAGGTGGTACTGCGGTTGGTACAGGTTTAAATACTAAAAAAAATTTTGATAAATTAGTTGCAACTGAAATAAGTAAATATACCAAAATCAAGTTTAAAGCAGCAGGAAATAAGTTTCAAGCGCTTGCTTCCCATGACTCAATACTTGAATTGTCTGGTGCTCTTAATGTATTGGCTACGGACTTATTTAAAATTGCTAATGATATTAGATTGCTTGCATCTGGACCTAGATCTGGTTTAGGTGAACTAAGTCTTCCAGAAAATGAGCCTGGCTCGTCAATCATGCCTGGTAAAGTTAACCCTACACAAAGTGAAGCTCTCACAATGGCATGCTTACAAGTAATGGGAATGCACAACAGTATTACAATGGCTTGTTCTCAAGGACATTTTGAATTAAACGCATTTAAGCCACTAATTGCCTTAAATATAATTAAATCCATTCAATTGCTCTACACTGGGATGAATAACTTTAATGACAAATGTCTAAAAGGTATTAAGCCAAATTTAAAGAATATCAAAATTGGACTAGAAAATTCTCTAATGCTTGTAACCGCATTAGCGCCCGTAATCGGTTACAATAAAGCTGCTGAAATGGCCAAGCTTGCTCATAAAAAAGGTATTTCTCTAACTGAAGCAAACATTATTTTAAAATATGTAGATCCCAAAAAAATGAGGGTAATTTTAGATCCGCGTAAAATGATTAGTGCCTCTTAATTATTTTAATCTGTGAACAAGCATACTGTAAAAGTTAATGGACATGATACTAGCGTGTTCATTGAAGAAGAATTTTGGCTTGAATTAAAGCATATTAGTAAATTAAAGAAAAAATCAATATCTGTGCTTATTTCAGATGTTGATAAAAATAAAAAAACACAAAACCTATCTAGTGCGATTAGATTATATATACTGAATCATTTAAAGAATAAATAATATGTCTACCGCACCAGAATATTTATCCTTACTAAACCCTAAACAATTAGAGGCTGTAGAGAGTATCCAAGGTCCAAACCTAGTTTTAGCTGGTGCTGGTACTGGTAAAACTAGAGTACTTACCACTCGAGTGGCTTATATATTAGACCAGAATGTAGCTCAACCATCTCAAATCTTGTGTGTAACATTTACTAATAAAGCAGCTAGAGAAATGGCTGAGAGAGTTCAGAAACTAATTCCCAACCGCTTTGATCGAATGCCATGGATGGGCACATTTCATTCACTTGGTGCAAAGATTATTCGAAATCATGCTGAAGCAATTGGCTTAAAGAGTTCATTCACAATACTTGATAAAGATGATCAAGTTGCACTTATAAAACAAATATTAAAATCAGAAGGCTTAGATCAATCGCAAATATCTCCTAAATATGTTCAATCTAAGATTGATAATTGGAAGAATAAAGCTCTTAACCCTACCGATATAAATGCTCAACATTTGGACTCTTTTATTGATGATAAAGTCGCAAATATTTATAAAATTTATCAAAGTCGACTATTTAATATTAATTGCCTAGATTTTGGTGACCTTCTTTTACAATGTATTAATCTTTTTAAAATTGAGGATATCCTTAAAAGGTACAGTAATAACTTCAAATTTATCTTAGTTGACGAGTATCAAGATACAAATACCGCACAATATATTTGGCTTAAACTATTATCTAGCTTCCACCACAATATATGTTGTGTAGGAGATGATGATCAGTCTATTTATAGCTGGCGTGGCGCTCAAGCTGACAATATGCTTAAATTTGAAAAAGAAAATAAAAACACAAAAACAATTAAATTAGAACAAAACTATAGATCAACTAATAATATCTTAAAATCAGCGTCATCGTTAATTAGTTATAATGAGTTGAGATTAGGTAAAGAATTATATTCTGAGCAAGGTGATGGCAATAAAATTAATATTCACCTAACAAACTCTAGTGGAGATGAAGCATCCCTGATTGCAAAAGAAATTCTAAAATATTCGCAAACACAGCCTAATTTTGATGAAATGGCTGTATTAGTTAGAGCAACCTTTCAAACAAGAGAGATTGAAGAGTCCCTCATTAAATATTCAGTACCTTACAGAATAGTTGGAGGTATTAGATTCTATGAACGTGCTGAAATAAAAGACTCTATTTCATATTTACGGCTTGTATACGAAAAACAGGATGATGTTGCTTTTGAAAGAGCATTAATGATTCCAAAACGAGGCATTGGTGATAAGTCTTTTGGTAAAATAATTTCTCTAGCAAAGGATAAGAGCTTATCTCTGTATCAAGCCTCACAATTATTAGCTGGTTCGGATGAAATTCCTAAAAAAGCATCAGCAAGTTTGCTTTCTTTTATAGACTTAATAGATCGTTGCACTGCGATGACAGCTTCAAAAAAGTTCAATGATATTTTAAAAATTCTTTTAGATGAATCTGGATACATGGAAATGCTTAAGAATGATAAAAATATAAATGCATTAAGCAAAATTGAAAATATCAAAGAATTGATTGTTGCTATGGATGATTATGCAAGTATTGAGGAATTTTTAGAGCATATTGCATTAGTTTCTGCTGTAGATGAAACTCAAAATGATAGTAAAGTGAGTTTAATGACATTGCATGCAGCTAAAGGATTGGAATATGAGTTTGTTTTTTTACCTGGATGGGAAGAAGGTCTCTTTCCACATCAAAAAACGATTGATGAATCGGGCAATAAAGGAATAGAGGAAGAACGAAGGCTTGCTTATGTTGGTATCACTAGGGCAAAGAAGAATTTAAATATTTCAACTTCGCTGACTAGAAGATTTCAAAACAATTGGATGCCTTCACTTCAATCAAGGTTTATTGATGAACTTGATGATAATTTAATTAAGAACGTTAGCCACATTTCAGAGCATACCAATCCATTTAACAACAATAATTTTGATGAATACAATCAAGATTCAGATTTTTTACCAAAAAAACCTAAATACATTGGTTCAAATGTAAATAATGAACGTAGTTTTAAAACAATTATGGACATAGAAGCAGAAGAAAATGTTCGCGATATTAATGATGATATAATGCTAAAGATTGGACAAAAAGTGGAGCATGAAAAATTTGGCTTTGGTGTAATAAAGCACGTGGATGGTCCTAAAGTTCATGTTGATTTCGAAAACTATGGGGTAAAAAAATTAATCTCAGATTTCTTAAGTCCATGTTAAGTAGCAAAAATAAACTAGATAAAATTCGTAATCAAATGCAGTCTTTAGATCTAGATGCATGCCTAGTTAATCAGACTGATGAATTTCAAAATGAATTTCTTCCAAATTACTCTCAAAGATTACAGTGGTTAACTAATTTTTCAGGATCCGCTGGAGAGGTATTAATTACTCATAATCAAGCTTACTTATTTGTTGATGGCAGATATACACTTCAAGCTAAAATTGAAGTAAATCAAAAAATATATAAGATTTACAATTATAATGAAAAAAAACCTATAGATGTTTTAAATTCACTTAAGCAAAAAAAAATTAATTTTGGAATTGATGGAAATATAATTACTACCAGTAAACTCAAGCTAATAAATTTAACAATTAATAAAAATATCATAGTAAAATTACTTGAAAAAAACATAGTTGATACAATATGGGATAGCCGACCAAAAATTAAAAAATCAATAGCATGGCATCATCATAAAGATTATCACGGTACAAATACCGTAAGCAAAATAAATAAGATTAAAGTTATAATAAAAAAAAATAATTCTAATTACCTAATGGTTACTTCAAATGAAGCAATTTGCTGGTTATTAAATTTACGTGGCAATGATCTTGCGTACACCCCAATATTTATGAGCCGATTAATTGTTTCAGCTAGTGGTGAATGTTTTATGTTTGCAAATCTAAAAAAAGATTTAAAATTCACAAAAGGTATAAAGTTTAAGAATATAAAGCCTAAGTATTTAAATGATTTTCTAGCAAACTCAATTTCAAACAAAAAAATAATTACAGATCCACGAACATTACCTGCAAATATTCATAACTATTTCAGACTTATAAAGACTAAAGTTAAATTTATGAATGATCCAATTGAAAAACTAAAATCACAAAAAAATAATATTGAGATTAAAGGAATAAAATCAGCTCATTTACGTGATGGTGTAGCTTTAACAAGGTCAATTTATTGGATAAAGCATAAAGTAAACACTCAGCAACTAACAGAAATACAGGCAGTAAAAAAAATTGATGGTAATAGGCTTAAAAATAAGAAATTTCACTCCTTAAGTTTTCCAACTATAGCTGGATCTGGCCCAAATGGTGCAATTGTTCATTATCATGCAACTAAAAAGTCGAACCGCAGAATTAAAGATACAGACCTATTCCTTATAGACTCAGGTGGTCAATATTTAGATGGTACTACCGATGTTACAAGGACTATATCTTTTAAAAAAGTATCTAAAGAACAAAAAAAAATGAATACTCTCGTGCTTAAAGGTCATATTGCAGTTGCTACAAGCAAATTTTCTAAATCGGAAACTGGAAAATCATTAAATACAAATGCACGTAAATATTTAAGACAACATGGCTATGATTTTGATCATGGTACAGGACATGGTGTTGGATATTTTTTAAATGTTCATGAGGGACCGCAATCAATTTCTTCAGCATCAAAGGTAAAATTTTTACCAGGAATGATTATATCAAATGAACCAGGGTACTATAAAGCTAACTCTTACGGTATTAGAATAGAAAATCTTGTTGCAGTAAAAAAAACAGGTAATAAATATAATCTAGAGACTTTAACACTTGCTCCAATAGATAAAAAACTAATTGAAATTAAATTATTGTCTAAAAATGAAATTAATTGGCTAAATTCTTATCATAAAAAAGTTTATAAAAAACTAGAAATGCATTTAATGCCCAAAGAAAGAGAATGGCTAAAAGCTGAATGTTCAAACTTATAATTCTCTTGTAAATTCAATCCATTCATTTTCTGTAAAAACTCTTACCTTTAATTCGTTAGCTTTAGTTAATTTAGATCCAGGTTTATCACCATAAATAAGCATATCAGTTGATTTGCTTATAGCCGAAACAACTTTAGCACCCATACGTTCAGCTGTAGCTTTTGCTTCTGCTCTAGACATAGATTGAAGTGATCCTGTGAAGAGAATGGTTTTGTTAGATATTTTTGTTTTTTTTATTTTAATTATCTCAAGACTTACATCACACACTCTAAGTAACTCTAAAATTTCATTATAATTAGATTTTATTGATAGATATTCTAAAAATGAGTCTATTGCTTTTGGACCAAGACCATCAAGATTGATTAACTTAACTTTAAGTAAGTCTTTATTTGATGCAAGAATAGATTCTTTAAAATTATCTATAGACTCAAAATTTCCAGCAATCAATTTAGCATTTTTTTCTCCGATATGCCTTATTCCCAAAGCATATATTAACTTAGAAAGAAAGATTTCTTTTTTTCTATCAATGGAGTTAACCATATTGTTAAAAGATAATTCTCCCCAGCCATCTAATTTAACAATAGATTCTTTTTTTGCTTTAATTTTTATTATATCTGAAAAATTTTCTATTAATTTAATCTTATATAGTAAATCTATTTGTTTTTCTCCTATGCCATCTATATCTAATGCTGTTCTTGATACAAAGTGTTTTAATCTTTCGGATTTTTGAGCGCTACAGTTAAGTTCCCCACTACACCTTAATACTACTTCATCTTTTTCTTTTACAACACTCGACTCACATTCAGGACATTTAGTTGGCACTCTAAATTTTGATTTTCTTTGCTTACTTTTGTCGCTAACAACTTCTATAATATAAGGAATAACATCTCCAGCACGTTCAATTAAGACTTTATCGCCTTCTCTAATATCTTTTTTTTCAATTTCATCAAAATTGTGAAGTGTTGCATTAGAAACCATTACACCACCAACATTTATTGTTTTCAATCTTGCAACTGGAGTAAGAGCTCCAGTTCTACCTACTTGAATATCTATTTTTTCAATTTCAGTAACTGCTGTTTCAGCTGCAAATTTATGAGCAATTGCCCAGCGTGGAGCTTTTCCAACAAAACTTAGTCTGTTTTGTAGGTCTAAAAAATTTACTTTATAAACTAAGCCATCAATATCATACGGAATATCATTTCTATTTTGAAAGATATCTTCATGAATTAAAATTAATTCTTTGATTGATTTGGCAACCTGTAATTTTGGACTAATTGGTATTCCCCATCTTTTAAATTCAATCATTGTATCGTAATAGGTCTTATTCTTATTTTCTTCAGCTATTCCAAATCCATGGGCAATAAACTTTAATGGACGCGAAGATGTAATATCCTTATCTAATTGTCTTAGACTTCCAGCTGCAGCATTTCTAGGATTAGCAAATTTGATATCGCTATCTTTATTTAGAATATCGAAATCATCTCTGGTAATGAATACCTCTCCTCTAATTTCAATCAACTTTGGTGGATTCTTAGTATTCAATTTTTTTGGAATTTCTTTAATTGTATTAATATTATTTGTCACAACTTCTCCTACTTCACCATTTCCTCTAGTGACACCCTCTTTTAACTCCCCTTTTTCATAAATTAAATTTAGAGAAAGGCCATCAATTTTTGGCTCAACTGAATAATCTAATTTAAGATCTTTGTTTCCAAGAAAATTTTGAACTTTCTTTTCAAAACTCTCTAAGTCATTAGAGTTCATTGCATTGTCTAATGAAAGCATTCTTGATGGATGTGTAAATTTAGTAAACTGAGCTAAGGCCTCTCCACCAATCTTATCTAATAAATCTATATTCTTCAAAATATCAGGATACTTATTTTTTAAATCCTTAAGATTTGAAATTAATTCATCATATTTGGCATCACTAATTTCTGATTTATCTAGATTATAATAAAGATTGTTATGATATTTTATTTGCTCGAGAATACTTTCTGCATTCCTTGTAATTTTTTTGATATCCACTAATTTAGCTTGTTTTTAATTCTTTATTAATCAGTTTGTATGAAGCCTTGTACCAGTAACTATCTGGATAATTATACCCAAGTGTGGCTGCATATTTTTCTGCTTGCTGAATGACACCTAAAGTAAGATATATCTCTACTAATCTATGCAATGCTTCAGGTGCATATCTAGATTTTTTAAATTTATCTATAATATTATTATATCTATTTATTGCAGCTACCCACTGATGATCTTTTTGATATTGCATAGCTATATTAATTTCTTTGCCAGCAAGACGATCGTTAATAACTTTAATCCTCTCTTTTGAGTCATTAGCATATTCTGAGTCTGGAAATCTATTATTAATCTCTTCAAAAGTTTTCAAGGCAATAAATGATATTGATTGATCTCTTGTAACATCACTAATTTGATTAAAATAATTCATTCCTTTCATATAGTAAGCATAATCAATATCTTCACTGCCTGGATTTAGTGCTAAATAGCGATCGATAACATTTAAACTTTCATCGTGCATATTTGACCTTAGATAGCAGAATGCGGCCATAAGTTGTGACTGCCCCGCCCAAGATGAATAGGGATATTGTCTTTCTATATCTTCAAAAATTAAAGCAGCATCAATATATTTTCTCTTTTTTGTCTTTTTTAGAGCATCCTCATATAAAATAAAAAGTTTTTCTCCCTCTGACTCTGGCACTACAAGTTTGCTACTTGAGCAACTTACAAGGATAAAAGTTGATATTAAAATTATAGTTATTAGTTTTTTCATGTAATCATTAATATAATGTATCTACGAACACTCATTTTATTGATTATTAGCGAAGATAAAAGGCTTATCTTTTCCAGCTAGATATTAACTACACCAGCCGAAAGCTGTTCTAATTGTATGTGATGATCTGATGCTTCAGAAGATATTACAATTTCCCAATTATCTTGATCTGAGAAAATTTCCTTTAACGCTTCATGCATAAGGCTATGACCAGCACAATATGCTTCAATATATCCTAAAACACAATTTCCAGCTAAAAATAAGTCTCCAATTGCATCCAGGGCTTTGTGTTTCACAGGCTCGTTGATTGTCCTCAAGCCGTCTTGGTTAAGGACTGAATCTTTTCCAAAAACAACTGCATTGCCAAGTGTGCCACCTTTGATTATACCATTTGACCTAAGTATTTCTAATTCAGTCTCAAATGTAAACGTTCTACATTCAGCTAATTCATTGACAAATGTATTTTTGTTTATTGTATCAACAGAAATATTTTGTCTGCCTACAATGGTGTCTGGATAATTTATAGTGTAATCCACAGATAGATCATCGCTTGGATGAATTTTAATATAAGCGTCATCTCTTTTTACTTCTATTGTTTTTAGTATTTTAAGATATTTCTTTTTAGAATTTAATTGTTTTAAACCTAACTTTGAAATCATTGAGACATATTCAATTGCACTTCCATCTAAAATTGGCATTTCACTAGAATTGATATCAATCAAAAGATTGTCGATACCACATGCATGTAGCGCCGCCATTAGATGTTCAATAGTACTTACACAAAGACCATAATCATTTTCTATAGTTGTACATAGCTGAGAGCTTTTTATATTTTTAAAAGATGCATCTATAATTATTTGATTGGCAGGCAACTTACTATCAACTCTTTTAAATTTTATTCCAGTATTTGCTGGAGTAGGATGAAGAGTAATCCTAGAATACTCACCTGAATGGAGAGACGGACCTTCAAATGAACAAGATTTATTAATGGTTTGCTGATATAAGTTTTGCATTGAAATTGAATATACAGCGTCAATTAATAACAAAAAACACAATGATTATTACTTATTATTTCAAATTAAATAGCCTTAAAAAAGTTATAGAGCATTGATAATACTGAGTCTTTTTTATTTGTTTCATTTTTCACATCATACTGAAACTCAGTGCTCAATGCGTAATTTAACATTCCCATGCAGGTACTATTATTCGGATTATCAATTAATGTTTTAAGGCCATGGATCTTATGAGGGGCTCCTATTCTAATATTTTTTGTTTTAAATATTTTAGTAGCTAGTTCGAGAGTATTAAAATATTTTGCACCTTCACCTGTTAAAACAATATGACTATTCGCCAAGTCATAGTATTTACTTATTTTTAATTTACTGAAAACAAGTTCAATAATCTCTTCCATACGACAGGCTATAATATCTTTAATGCGTGTTTGTGTTTCGTCCAAGTTTTTTGATCCAGAATCACTAAACCATTTTAATCGAAGCGAATTTGAATCTTCTTCAGAAATATTTAAGATACTTTGCAAATCTCTATTCACATATTTTAAACCTATATCAGAACTATCAAAAAAAACTAATTGATCGTCAATAATAATAGTAACTTCAGTTTTATAGTAATTCAGGTCTAAACAAATAACTCCAATACTAGATTCCATTTCATTTATTGCAGCTAAGCTACTTGCATATGGTGCTAATACACATTGCTTCATATGCAAATCACTTGCATCTAATAATTCATTAATCTCTTTAAGTTGATTTTTACTAATACTTATGACATGCCATTTAACAGTTAACAATTGAGCAGTTAAACCAATTGGATCAGAGATAATCTTTTTTTCATCTATTTTGTAGCTTATTGGAAGAGTATGAATTGGAATTTTACTACTCTCATAAAGGTCAATGAATTCTTTTGAATTATAAAATGATTTTATATGCTCTTCAGTAATTTCAATATTATTTAAAAATAATTCTTGTGTGATATATTTACTAGTTATTTCTTTATTTACACTTACAAGTGTATTTGTAATTTTTTGTCCAGCAAGTCTCTCATTTTCCAGGTGAGATGATTTAATATATGAAGCTAATAAGTCTTTATCTATATGATTATCAATATTCCATTTGCCTTTTTTTTCAGTCATACCTAAGACTTGAAGAATGGATCCTTGATTAGCAATTTCAATTTCTTGTGCTGTAATAAATTTTACTGAGTTGTGATCAATTTGTAGGGCGTTTATAAGATTTTTAGACATAGTTTCTATACTTCATCTAAGCCAGTCTGTAATTCTTCACCACCGGGCACTTTTATTGTAGCTCTTCCGATTTCTCTAAGATCAATTTCAATAATATTACTATTAAATATTTTTTGATCTTGCTGTAGCTGTTTTAATTTTTCTAACTGATAAGAACTATTTTTTTCAGGTAATTTTATTTTTATATCTTGTTTAAGAACTAAGTCCCACCTTCTTTTTTCAATAAAATCTACTTCTATAATATCATTCATAATTTCTGGATAACTTATATTTATTTCTCTGATTAGGTCTGAAAAATTTAAGTTTCCATCCAAGCCTGTAACTTGAAGTAATTCTTCATAATTAGAATCATCAGGTTTTAATGAAATTATTTCTCCATCATCATCGATTAGATACCTATTAAATCCATTTATAAAAATTGCGAAGGGTAAATTTTCAATAACTTTTATACTTATTGTATTTGGAAATATTTTTTTTATCGAAACTCTTTTAATCCAATCTAGTTTTTCAATCTTTGATTTATATTCTTTTATAGGAAAATAAATTAATGTTTTATTTTTATAGCCTTTTATTGTTTCTTTTATTAGCTTTTGATCTGAAAAAATACTTCCTTCTATATTTATACTTTTAATTTGTAATATACCATTTCCAACAGATGGAATGAAATTAAGCACAATGATAGCAACTAAGCCAATTAATAGCGTAATTATTATTAGGAAATTATTAATATATTTAGCGATTGATTGAAGCATCTTTAATTATCCAGTCTATTAAACTATCAAAAGATATACCATGGTATTTTGCTATTTCTGGAACTAATGATGTTGGCGTCATCCCAGGTTGAGTATTTATTTCTAATATAAAAAAATTACCAGTTTCTTTATCTAGTATAAAGTCTGATCTTGAAATACCTCTACATTTCAATATTTTATGAGCTTTTAAACCTAACTCATTAACCTCATCAATCTTTTTGTTATCTAATCTAGGAGGTATAATGTGTTGCGTAGCTCCATTATCAAAGTATTTAGACTCATAATCATAAAATTTATTTTTTGGTACAATTTCAATAGAGTCAGATTTACCATTACCGTAAATAGCCACTTGAATTTCTGGTCCATCAATAAATTCTTGAATCAACAATTTTTCACTTTCTTCAGAACAAGTTCTACCAGAAATACTTTTTTTTATGTAGTCGTTTTTTTCTAACTCAGAGTTAATCATTACAACTCCAACACTAGAACCATTATTGTTTGGCTTAATAACATAAGGGTAATTCATAGGATTACTTCCTATCAAATCTGTTAAACTACATAAAAGTGACCTTGGATGAGAAAAATTATGTCTTTTGAAAATTTTCCCTGATTTAAATTTATCCATTGCTATTTGAGAGGATTCTATACCTGAATGGGTATAAGGAACTTTTGAAGCTTCAAGAATTTTTTGAACTTCACCGTCTTCACCCCAAGTTCCATGAAGTGCATTAAATATAACATTTGGTTTATGATAGTTTATTTCTTTTAAAAGACTGGGATCAGCATCAATATCTATAACTTCATAATTTAGACTTCTTAAGGACTTAATAATTTCTTTAGATGAAATAATACTTATTTCTCTTTCTGCTGAAATTCCTCCATAAATAACCATGATCTTTTTTTTGCTCATAAAATTTTTCTATCTTTCCCCTAGTACCTTTATTTCCATAGCTAATTTTATTCCTGTTTTTGCAAATACATTTTTTTGTATTAATTTACAAAAATCTTCAATTAAATTTGCAGATTGATTTTGTTTATTTTCAATAAAATTGCAGTGCTTTGATGAAAAAGAAACGCCACCCATACTAATATTGTGACAATCAGATTTATAAATTAATTCCCAGGCCTTAAGAGGGGAAATATTACTATCTGGATTTTTAAATGTACTTCCTCCAGTTTTAATACCTTTTGGTTGTGTTAAATTTCTATCATCATTTATCTTCTCAATTCTTTTTTTAATTTGTAGCTGATCACCCTCTGAACCCATCAAGCTTACTTGAGTAAATATTGTAGTATATGCAAGAGGATTAAATCTATAGTTAAAGCTAAGATCACTCTTACTAATATTTATTTTATTGCCAAAATAATCTAACCCCTCTGCCGCAAAAAAAATTTGATTTAAGTCTGCTCCAAAACAACCTGCATTCATAGCAAGAGCGCCTCCAATATTACCAGGAATACCTGCTAGAAATTCAAGACCACTTATTGATTCTTTTTCACAGTATCTGGCTATAACCCTATCTAATGTTGCTCCTCCAGCCGTTATAATATTATTTAATAGTTGAATTTTTTGAAAATTTTTACCTAATTTAATTACAATTCCTTTTATTCCACCATCTCTAATTAATATATTTGAACCTTGACCAATTACTGTCCTCTTACATTCTTTTGGAAGACTTGTAAGAATTTCTTCTAATTGTTGAAAGCTTTCGCACAAATAATATACTTCAGCTATTCCTCCAACACCAAGCCATGAAAACTTTGCTAAACTTTGGTTATATAATAATTTTCCATCTATCTTATTAGACAATTCATAATCTTTAAAAAAATCAATGACTTTTGACATCTATATGCCATCTCTAAGTTTGGATACAAGTGAGATAGCTTTATTTGAGATATCTCCTGCTCCCATAAATATAACTAAATTTTTCTTATCCTTATTTAAAAAATTAGACAATAAATCTAAAGACTTTACATAATAAGTTTTAACATTTGAATTTTTCTTAATTAATTTGGTTAGTTTTTCTATCTTAAATGAATTAACATTTTTTTCACCAGCAGCATAAACGTCCATAACTAAAACAATATCAGCTTTTATAAAACATTTTGAAAAATCATTTTGTAAAGATTCTACTCTTGAGTATCTGTGTGGCTGAAATACAGCTATTACATTGTTTGATAGTTTAGACTGTTTTGCTGCAGACAGAACATTCTCAATTTCAGTTGGATGATGTGCATAATCATCGATAAAAATATTATTCTTAAAACTTCCAATTTTTGTAAATCTTCTCGAAACGCCATTAAAGTTCTTTAGCGCTATTTTTGTTACTCTTTGTGGCAATTTAAGTTTAAGTGAAATTGCTATTCCAACTAAAGAATTTAAAATATTATATGAACCCAACATTGGAAGTTCATAGTTTTTTATTATTTTTTTATCATCCTTTTTTAAATTATTTTCAACATCAAAAATTACACACTCATTTTTAATTCTAATATTTATTGCTCTGATGTCAGAATCTTTACTAAATCCATATTTAACAATTTGAGTAGCAGTAATCTCTTTCATAATTTTTCTTAAATAAAGATCATCATTACATACAACAGAAAACCCATAGAATGGGACCTGATTAATAAATTTTTTAAAACTTTTTTGCAAATCTGAAAAATTTTTATAAAAATCTAAATGTTCTTTATCAATATTGGTAACAACCGAAATTGTTGCTGGTAATTTTAAAAAAGTTCCATCTGATTCATCTGCCTCAACAACCATCCAATCACCACTACCTAATTGAGTATTGGTACCAATTTCATTAATAATACCTCCATTGATAATTGTCGGCTTTAGGTTTTGACTCATTAATATGCTAGAGACCATAGTAGTTGTAGTAGTTTTTCCATGAGAACCTGAAATAGCTATGCCTTTTTTTAATCTCATAAGATGAGATAAAATTTTAAATCTAGGTAGTGTCGGAATATTATTTTTTTGAGCTGTTAAAATTTCAATATTATTATCTTTAATTGCAGTTGAAAAAAAAACAATATTAGTTTTATTTACATTGCTAGCTTTGTGTCCAATAAATACTTTTATTTTTTTTCTTGTTAATCTATCTATATTATTATTTCTACTTACATCACTACCTTGTACCCTGAAGCCCATTTCAGACATAATTTCAGCAATTCCACTCATTCCGATACCGCCAATACCTATAATATGAATAGTATCTTTTTTATTAATTAACATTTTGTTTTTGAATAAAATTAAGTATTTTGCTTGCTGTATTCTTATGAGTTAAACTTTTGAGTTTTTGACTTATAAAATTTATTTTATCAGAGTTTTGATAGAAACCCAGTAATTCATTTAAGATTAGATCAGATGACAAATCAGAATCTTTAATAATACGAGCACATAAATTTTTTTCTAAAAATGATGCATTGTAAAATTGGTGATCATCTATTGCATAAGGAAATGGGATTAAAATTGATGGTTTATTAGTATAGATAATTTCATTTATAGTTGAAGAGCCTGCTCGAGATATAATTATATTTGAGTCAAACATTTTTTCCGGCATATCTATAAAATAATTACTTACCTCACTAGAAATTTTGAACTCATTGTACTTGTCTTTGATGGCAGTAATATCTTCAACTCTACATTGATGATAAACAAGTAACTTACAATCAATTTTCTCTTTGAATTTAATCATAGCTAGAACAACTTCCTTAGAAAGACTGCTAGATCCCTGACTGCCACCAATAATTGAAATTATATATTCTTTGTTTTTTTTGTTACTAACGTTCTTGAACTCTTCTCTAAGAGGCATTCCAACATTATGTATTTTTTGGATAAATTTTTTATTTAATTTTTTTGTTTCACTAAAAGTTGTAAAAATATTAACAACATATTTTGAGAGAATTCTGTTTGCTTTACCCATAACAGCATTAGCCTCGTGAATAGATATTTTCCTGTTTATAGTCTTTGCACATAATAATATAGGAAGTGTTATATAGCCACCAAATCCTAATATATGAGCAGACTTTGTATTTATTAAAATCATTAACATTTGTATGCATATAATTGGAAAGTTTATTAATTGTTCAAATCTTGTGATTAATTTAGTTGGAACTTTTAAGATAATTACGTCTTTGGGATTTATGTCTTTAAAAAAAACAGACCCTCTTTTATCTGTAACAATTAAACATTTTATATTTAGTTTGGAAAATTTTTTATATAAAGATGCCATGGGAATACAATGACCACCAGTTCCCCCACCTACTAAAATAATTTTATCCATGAAAAAATTTAATTATTAAATGTGTCTTTTTTTAGTGAGCAACAGAATTAAGCCCAATGTCACAGCTATGCCTAAAATTGAAGACCCTCCGTAGCTAATAAAAGGCAATGTCATGCCTGTTGAAGGTATTAAATTTAAATTAACAGCACAATGTACTAAAGTTTGAAACGATAAATACACAGCAAGTGAGAATAAACTAAGCTGAATAAAATGATCTCTTTCATTGTAAGCTCTTTGGAATATCCTGTATGCAATAAAAAAAAATAAGAATAAGATGATTAAACAACCAATAGCTCCGTATTCTTCACCAATGACGGCAAAGATATAATCCGTATGGGACTCTTGAAGCATATTTTTTAACTGCCCTTCTCCTGGTCCAACTCCGAAGAAACCACCTTTTTCAAAAGCATTAATTGATCTGTTTACTTGGGAAATATCATATTGTTCTGGAGAGAAAAAAGCATTTATTCTATTTTGAACATTAAAATTTAAAAAATAGATACCCATAAAGCTTACCAATCCAAAAAAAATAATTCCAACTAGTGCTACAAAGCTAAAACCACTAAGAAAAAAACTAGATACAAAAATAGATGAAATAATTGCAAGTTGGCCAATATCAGGCTGTAGTATTAAAATTATTGCAATAAGAAGGTACAGTACAGAACTATAAAAATATTTTATGCCACTTGTATTTTCAATTTTATTTTCAAGAATCAAAGCTAAACCTATACAGAAAATAGGCTTTATTAATTCAACTGGCATTAAGGTAATAATAATTAAATCTAACCATCTAGATGAACCTTTTCTCTCTAAACCAAAACCAGGAATAATTGTTAAAATTAATATTGCCAAAAAAAATAAGAATATTAATGGCGACCATCTCTTTAATGTTTTTAATTCAAAAAAAGATAGAACAATAAAGACAATTACTCCAAATAGTAAATAAGCTGACTGAATTGTGAAAGCGTTCATAAAACTGACTTGATCTACATATGGTCCACCTGGTTTTATGGTAAAGCTCATAGTTAAACCAAAAAAAGTCAGTATAAAAAAACATACTAGCAATTGTTTATCAATATTAAACCACCAGTTTGATAAAATAGTTGGCTCATTATTATTTTTATCTTCACTCATACTTTTTATAAGTTAGTTATGTATTTTTTAAATGCATTACCCCTTGTTTCAAAATTCTTATATTGATCAAATGATGCGGCTGCAGGAGATAATAATACCGTAGCTATTTTTTTCTCCTTCTTTGAATTTAAAAAAGCACTCTGAACTGCATTTTTCATATCTTTAAGGTAATCAATTTCGATATATCTCTCAAATGCTGTAAAAAAAATGTCTTTTTCCAGACCAATAACGTATATTTTTTTGACATTTTTTAAATAAGGTAAAGCTAATTTCATATCATGAGATTTTGGAATACCTCCACATATCCAATGAATATTTTTAAAAGACTTTAATGCTGGAATACTCGAATCGATATTTGTAGCTTTAGAATCATTAATAAATGTGGTCTTATTTATTTTTCTTAGAATTTCTTGCCTATGAGATAAGCCCTTAAAGCTATTTATAGCTTTAAGACTCTTCTTATTAAGGCGATCTATTTCAGATAGAAATGCGACAACTAATGAAATATTTTCAAGATTATGGCTACCATATAAGTTCGGATTTGAGGATTTATAAATAAATTTACTGTTTTTATAAATAGATAAATCATCATAATAAAAAGATGATTTTTTATTTTTTCCAGAGACCTTAATTAAATTAAATTTTTTTTTATTTGAAATTTTATCAATAAGTTTTTTAGTAATGTAGTGATCATTTGAAATTATTGCAGAATCGTTATCAGACAAATTTTGAAAAATCTTAAATTTTTGCTTAACATAATTATTAAGTGTTTTATGTCTTAAAATATGATCTTCAGATATATTAGTTAATATAGAGATATTAGGTCTAAATATTGAAGTAGTTTCTAATTGATATGATGAAGCTTCAATTATATAAAAACCTTTTTTTAGAACTCTTGATTGAAATATAGGTTTACCAATATTACCTACTAGGCTTGTATCATAATTTAACTTTTGAAGTACATGATTAATAATTGATACGACTGTAGACTTGCCATTTGTTCCTGTAGTGGCAATAACTTTAATACTACCATTTAAATAATTTATAGATGAGTTTAAATATATTTGAAAGAGATCTAACTCACTTATAATTTTTACAGAATTTTTCTTTAAAAGGCTAATAAGTGGATGCGCATTTAATCCTACTGTCACTATTCCAGGGCTTGGAACACAATAGTCTAATTGATTAAATTTAAAATTTGTAAGATTTATATTTTTTTGAATATTACTTAAACTTTTATTGTTATCATCCCACGTATAAACTTTAGCTTTACTTGCAGTCAAAGCTTTGTAGAGATTTATTCCAGTAATACCCAATCCTAATATTAAGATTTTTTTACCTTTAAAGATATTTGAAGTTATCATTTATTTATCTTAGTTTTAAAGTGGCAAGACCCACAATTGCTAAAATAATTGTTATGATCCAAAAACGTATTACTATTTGAGACTCAGGCCACCCTTTTTTTTCAAAATGATGGTGTAAGGGTGCCATTAAAAAAAATCTTTTTCCTGTGCTTTTAAAATATGCAACTTGAATAATTACTGAGAGAGCCTCAACTACAAACAACCCACCCACTATCGCTAGAACTATTTCATGCTTAATCATGACAGCTATAGCGCCCAATGTTGCTCCTAGTGATAATGAGCCCGTATCCCCCATAAAAACCATAGCAGGAGGAGCATTATACCACAAAAAACCAAGTGCAGATCCAATTAAGGCACCACATAAAATAGTCAACTCCCCTGCTCCTGGAACATAATTTATATATAGATAATTAGAAAAAATAACATTGCCTGCTAAATAGCAGATTAGAGCAAATGTTAAGGCAACAATCATGATTGGAACTATTGCTAGACCATCCAAGCCATCAGTTAAATTTACGGCATTAGCAGAACCAATAATTACAAAAATAACAAAGGGTATAAAGAAAATTCCCAGATTTATATATGCATCTTTTAGAAAAGGAAGTGATAATAATGTTTGATTGTCTAAGTTGAGATATGTTGACCAAAGTACAAATACTAAAGCAAATAAAATTTCTAAAACAATTTTATTTTTTCCACTAACACCGTCACTGGTATTATTTAAGATTTTTTTATAATCATCAAGAAATCCGATTGCACCAAATGACATCATAATAAATAAACATGGCCACAAAATCTGACTTGTAAAATTGCTCCACAGTATAATTGAAATTAAAATTGAAAGTAAAATAATAAAACCACCCATTGTAGGAGTTCCTTTTTTTGCAACTAAATGATTCTCAGGACCATCAAGTCTAATCGGTTGTCCTTCTGACTGAAATCTTGATATAAATTTAATTAAATAAGGACCAAATATAAGAATAAAAAACAAGGAAGTCATCAGAGCTAGCCCTGATCTGATTGTTATATAGTTAACAACATTAAATATAGAATTATTTAAATTAAAATATTCAATCAGAAATAATACCATACTAGGCTACCAATTTATTACTAATTAAATCAACTGTCTTTTGTAAATTAATTGAATTAGATCCTTTAATAAAAATTCTATTATAATCTCTAACATAATTAAAAACTATATCGTTTAATTGATCTACATTTAAAAGAAATTTTATTTTGTCTGAATTAAATCTATTTCTGTATTTATAGAAAAATTTTCCAACTATTAAATAGTTATTTGCTTTATTTTTTAACAAAAATTTTAATACTTTTAGATGATAGCGCTCTGAATTTTTTCCAAGTTCGTGCATATCGCCAATTATAATTAGATTCTTTTTATTGCTAGTCTTTAAAAATACATTTAGACCTGAAAATAGAGAGGTTGGACTAGAGTTATATGAATGATTGTGTAACTCTATGATTTTATTCATTTTTTTTAATTTAATAATATTTCCTCGACCTTCTGTTAACTCCAAATTTTTTAAATTTTTGATTAAGTCTAAATTTAATCCCAGGGCTGCAAGACTTGCAATAATACCCATTGTATTGCTTATTAAATAATCATTCATTGAGTTAATTTTATATTTAATTTTTTTTTCTTTGCCAAAAGCTACCTCGACAAACAAGCTCGAACTCGTTGTGATATGATTGCAATACATCAGATTAGCATTTTTATTCTTAGAATAAGTTATAATATTATTTATTTTAAATTTTTTTGCTTTTTCGATAAGAATTTTAAAGTGATTACTATCTTTATTTAAAATTATTGTATCAACTGGAAATTTATTATTAATCATTTCAGCTTTCGCGTGTGCAATATCTTTAAGATCATTGAAATTACCACTATGTACATAATTTATATTTAGAATTATTCCAATTTTTGGTTTTAAAATTTCAACAAGCTTAGTCAATTCATTTTTATGATTCATGCCTAATTCAAAAATACCTATTTTTGTATTTTTAGGCATGTTTAAAATTTCCAATGGTACTCCAAAAATATTATTAAATGACTTTCGTGCTGAAAAAACTTTTTTTTCTTTTTTAAGTATATGTGCTAAAGCATCTTTAGTGCTTGTTTTACCAACACTTCCTGTGATTGCAACAATTTGTGTATTTGATTTTAGTCTTACATATTTTGCCAACTGAATTAATGCAATATGTGTATTCTTTACTTTGATTTGTGGTATTTTAGCTTTAAGATTTTTTCTTTCAACTATTGCTAATACTGCACCTCTTTTTTTTGCCTCAATAATGTGCTGATTGCCATCATTTTTTTTTCCTTTATATGCAAAAAAAATATTACCTTTTTTAATAGTTCTTGAATCTAAACTACAACCTGTAAACTTAAGTTTATCTATATTGGATTTAAATATACTATTAATTTCCTCACTGCTGATGTTTATTATAGTCATTGTTTAAACGTACCTTTTGCTAATTTTAACATCGTCAAAAGGTAGGGATTTGCCTTTTATAATTTGATACTTTTCATGACCCTTGCCAGCTATGATAAGAATATCATTAGCAAGTAAATTGTTTATTGCATATTTAATAGCTTTTCTTCTGTCCGAAATTTCTATCATCTTTAAAGATCTATTAATAATTTGACGTCTAATTATTTCAGGATTTTCATTTCTAGGATTATCGTCTGTTATAACAACACTATCAGCATATTTAATTGCAATTTTACCCATTAATGGCCTTTTGTGCCTATCTCGATCACCCCCACAACCAAATACTACATGTAATTTTCCCTTACCCATTTGACTTGCTTCTTTTAGGACATTTTTCAGTGCATCAGGTGTATGGGCAAAATCTATATATATCCTAGCTTTGTTTTTCTTAATACCAGCTAGTTCCATTCTGCCTGGCACACTTGGTACATTTAATGATAATGATTTTATATTATTTAATTTATAACCAATTTTACTAACAATACTTGCTGCTAATAAAAAATTGGTTATTTGGAACTTTGGTAGATTATTAAATTTAAATATATATTTTTTAGACTTATGTTTTAATTGCATTTCAACTCTACTTTTTGAATGAGAAATTACTTTAATTTGAAAATCTGCTTGCTTATATCCAAAAGTTAAATATTTAATATTTCTTAATTTTAGTTTTTTCTTAATATTAGTATAATACTGTGTATCATTAGAAATAATATTAATACCATTTGATTTTGCATTTTGAGTAAAGAGTTTTAATTTTGCATTTATATAATTACTTAAATTTTTATGATAATCTATGTGGTCATGAGTAATATTCGTCAAAGCTAAAATATCAAAATTTAGTCCATATAATCTCCCTTGATCAAGCGCATGACTCGAAGCTTCCATCGCAACAGAATTATAGTTATTTTTATAAAACTTTTGTAATAATTGAGCAATGTGTAAAGAATCTGGAGTTGTAAGATTTGTTTTAATCCCTTTATAGTTATTTCCTAGAGTTCCAATTATTCCACACTTATTATTTAATTTATTTAAAATAAATTGTACGAAAAAGGCTACTGAAGTTTTACCATTGGTACCAGTGACAGCAATTTTGTTATCAATTTTATGCTTATAAAAACGATAAGCTGTTAATGCATATTCTCTTCTTACATCTTTTACAATTATTATTGGAATATTTGTCGAATAAGTATTTTTCTTTGACGTAATTATTGCAGATGGTTTTTTTTTTAAGATATCTTTTATATATTTATTTCCATCATTATTTGATCCTTCAATAGCAAAGAATATATAATTTTTTTTAACATTACGGCTGTTGATAGTAATTCCTTCAACTACAATTTGTTTTGCTTGAAGCCTTGATAAAAGGTCTGGTGCCATTATTGTAATGATGTGTTAATCAATAAATTATTATTATTTAATTTGTATTCATTATTTATGGCTAAAATAGGTCCAATTCGATCAATAATTAATTTTCCAACTTTGGCTGCATTCCAGCCAGCATTAGTCCAATAAAAGTCTTCCTCTACACCTCTTGGTCTATCAATAACTGTTAATAATATATACTGAGGTTCATGAATTGGGAAAACAGAAATAAAAGATGTCATTTTATGGTCTCTGGAATAAACTCCATCTTTAATGGTTCTAGCTGTTCCAGTTTTACCACCAACAATAGATTTATTAGCACTGTTTTTAAATGCTTCCTTCGCTGAACCTTCTAACACTACTTGATTAAATAGGTACTTCATTTCATTACTTGTTTTGGTGGAGAAAATTTGATCTAAACTTTCCTTATTGTGCTTTGTCTTCTTTTCTAAAGTAGGTTTTACTAAATATCCACCATTTAGTATAGATGCAGTCGCAACAGTCAAATGTAGTGGCGAAATAGATAATCCGTAACCATATGAAATTGAATCAGTGTTAACTGACCGCCATGGATCTGGTTGTTGTGGAACTGCTAGTTCGGGTAAATTTAAATCAATTTTATTAAATAAACCAAGTCTATCTAAATAAATTTGCTGTAAATTAGTTCCTATATCTCTTATCATTTGAATTGTTCCTACGTTAGAGGAATGTACAAATATTTCCTTAACTGAACATTTGCTCTCATTACATGGCGCGTGAACATCTTCAACTCGATTTTTTCCTACTTTTATTCTTTTAGGAATTGAGTACATTGAATTCAAGTTAAATATATTTTCCTCTAGTCCTATTGCGGCAGTAAAAGTTTTCATAACTGAACCAAATTCATAGATACCTAATGTATTCTTATTAAAATATTTGCCTTGGTTTTGAATATCTTCAACAGGTTGGTTTGGATTAAAATCAGGCAGTGATACCATCGATATAATTTCACCATTATTAATATCCATAAGAATTCCAGATGCACCAAGAGCCTTATACTTATTTATTCCTCTTAATAATTCATCTCTAACAGCATATTGAATTTCAATATCTATTGATGATATAAATTCACCTTTAGATAGTCTTTGATTAAAAGATTTTTCAATCCCAGCTATACCAGTATTATCTATATCAACATCACCTAATATGTGACTTACAAGCTCATCATGAGGGTATTTTCTAAGATATGTAGGCGTTATTGCGATTCCTGTTTCACCTATATCGTAGACTTTTTGTAAGTAGTGATTTGAAACATTCCTTTTTATCCAAAAGTGACTATCGCCATTAACTCGTTGCAATAAGCGATCCTCACTTATTTCAGGAAAGACTGTTTTTACACTTTTTATAAATTTATCTTTATCATAAATTTGTTTTGGAAATACTCCAATATCTGCAAGTCTTAAATTTGCTGTTAATGGATTTTCATTTCTGTCTAATATATTACCTCTAACATCTGTATAGCTTTTATTGAATATAGACTGTTGATGATCATTAAATAAATTTAATTCTATTATCTTAATCGCAACTACTAAGAATATTGCAGTAAAAAATAATGATGATAAAATTAATCTATTATTAATTTTTGTTAAAAAAATATTTGTCTTTGAATAATTTTTTTCTTTATAAAATTTGTCCTCATCGTAACGATGAGTAAAAGCAAAGCTTTTTTGATTTATATCAATTCTTTTTTTCCCACTGTAACGTTTCATTGATATTGAATTACCTACCTAGATTTTTATTAATTGGTGAAGTATCTATATTAAGCATTTCATCTAGTTCATTTCGATACTTAGGGGTAAATATTTCTTCATTAATAACAACGAATGTTTTGTTATAGCTTTCTAAAGTATAACCGTTAATTTTTGATCCAAGGTTTATAGGTGAAATCAAATGATCCCATTCTATTTTGTAAATATCGAAAGTTTCTTGTTGCTTATAAAGTTCTAGTTGTAATTGAGTGATATAATTTTTTTTCTGAACAGAAATATTTTTTATAATAGAAATCCCAATGATGCCAAATATGAAAAATAATACTAGAAACAGCTTAAATAAATTTTTTACCATTTAATGAAATTCCTTAAATCCGATATCTTCAAGACTAAAGTTATTTGGTATTGAAGAGGTTTTTGTTGCATACCTTAATTTAGCTGACCTCGCTCTAGTGTTCATTTTAATTTCATTTTCAAGAGGCTTAATAGCCTTTTTAAAAGGTATTAAAGATGCTTGGCTGTCATTCTTGATACTTGGCAAGTTTTTATAATTTGCAGAATCAACTCCAGATGATTTACTAAAATAATTTTTTACAATCCTATCTTCTGTTGAATGGAATGTTACAACACATAATCTACCATCTTCATTTAATGCTTTTTCAGCGCTAGCAAGCCCATTAAATAATTCATTAAATTCATCATTTAGATATATTCTTATAGCTTGAAATGTTTTAGTAGCTGGATGTTTTTGATTAAATTTTTTTTTTGGATTTGCTTTTGAAACTATATCAGCTAGCTGAAGAGTAGTTTGAATTGGACTAATGGAACGTTGTTCTATAATAAATTTTGCTATCTTTCTTGATTTTCTCTCATCACCATAATTATAGATTATATCAGCAAGTGTTTCCTCCTGAATTGAACTGATAAGTTCTGCCGCTGTTTTGCCACTCGAATTCATTCTCATATCTAAAGGACCCTCTTTATTAAAAGAAAAACCTCTGTCAGAAGTGTCTAACTGCATAGATGAAACACCGATATCAAACATAAATCCATCTACTTTATTTATGCCCATTTTTTTTAATACAGCTGTAATTTCACTAAATTTACTCTCAATAAAATTAAATCTATCACCATATTTTTTTTTAAGCTCGCTAGCTTTTTCTTTAACATTCGGGTCTTGATCAATTGCAATTACTTTGCAGGCGCATGTATCTAGTAATTTTTCTGAGTATCCTCCCCATCCAAATGTTGCATCAAAATACAATTTGCCTGATTGAGGATTAATCGCATTAATTACTTCATTTAATAAAACTGGAGTATGGTTTAGGGCTTCCTCATTCATTTACTCTGACGTCTTAAAAATGCAGGAATTTCTAAATAATCATCATCTGTTTCACTAGACTTAACTTCAGTATTATCAGAGGTGTCATTATTCAATGTTTCGCTAGTAGTTGAAAATAGATCAGGTGCATCTTCATCGTTACTGCTACTCGCTACTTCATCACTATCTTTAGTATCAGAAATGAGATCTATAATGCTAGTATAGTCTTTGTCTTCAACTTCTTCTCTTAGCTCTTCAGCTTCTGGCATAATTTCATCTACCAAACTATCGGCTATAACCTCATCTTCATAACTATCTTCAATT
>JAONQW010000008.1 GCA_028412835.1 Candidatus Pelagibacterales bacterium | reverse complement strand
ATATTTTTCTAAGATTAATAAAAAATACTTAATTGAACAACTTCCTAAAATAAATGGTGCAGTAATTATTATGGAGCCATACTCTGGAAAAGTATTGGCTATGTCAGGTGGTTTTGACTTTAGACTAAGTTCTTTTAATAGGGCGGTTCAGGCAAAGCGACAACCAGGATCTGCATTTAAACCCTTTGTTTATTTGTCGGCTCTTGAAAATGGATTCCAGCCAAATACTATGATTTTAGATGCACCATTTGTTATTGACCAAGGGGGAAAACTTGGAAAGTGGAAACCAGAAAACTATGGAAAAAAATTCTATGGACCCTCCCCACTTAGAAAAGGTATTGAAAATTCTAGAAACTTAATGACTATTAGAATTGCTCAATACTTAGGCATGAATAAGATTTCTGAAATTGCTGAACGCTCAGGAATTTTACAAGAAATGCCTGAGATATTATCTATGGCTCTTGGCGCTGGCGAAACCAGTTTATTGAATATTACAAAAGCCTATGCATCTTTTGTAAATGGAGGTGATAGCGTCAATCCTATATTTATTGATAGGATTCAGGACAGAAGAGGAGTAACCATTTATAGAGCAGATCTAGGAAATTGTATCAATTGTCAAAATCCTTTTTCAAAACTGAATACAAAACCAAAAATTGTAGACAATAAAAAAAATATATTTTCTGCATCCCATGCTTATCAAATAACTTCAATGTTAAAAGGAGCTGTTGATAGAGGCACAGGAAAAAAAACTAAATTTAAAGGAATAGAAATAGCTGGAAAAACAGGAACAACTAACAACAATACAGATGCATGGTTTATTGGGTATACTTCTGACTTAATTGTAGGAGTTTATACTGGATTTGATAAACCTTTAAGTCTTGGCAAAAAAGAAACAGGATCTTCAGTTGCTGTTCCAATATTCAAAAATATTATTAAAGAATATTTAAGCTCAAATAAAAGCTTGCCTTTTAGAGTCCCAAAAGGGGTTGAGCTAATTAAAATAGACTTAGATACTGGTAAAATTATTATTAATAATGATAGTAATACTATCTATGAAGCATTTGGAAAAAGTGATAAAATTAGTTCTTATGGTGACACTTTAATTGGTTTAGAAGGCTTTAAATCAATTGAGGTAGACGAAATAAATGAAGATACATATTTGGTTTATTAAAGCATGGAAATAGAATTTAAAAGTATTTTATCAGAGTCTAGAGAAAAGCTTGAGAGCATTAGGGGGCATCTTTGACACAGATATACTATCATCAAAATTAGATAACTTAAAATCACTAACTGAAAAAGAAAATTTTTGGTCAAATCCAAACTCTGCAAAAAATATAATGCAGGAAATTAGTGTGTTAGAAGAGCAACTGAAATTAGTAGATGGTATCACTGAAGGCCTCAATGATATTTCTGAATTTTACGAAATTGCAGTTGAAGAAAATGACAGTGATTCAATTTTAGAATATTCAAACGAATTGGTCAAAATTAATAAGAAAATTGAAAGTGAAGTTTTTAAATTACAGTTTAATGGTGAAACAGACATTAGGGATTGTTATGTAGAAATTCATGCTGGAGCGGGTGGAACAGAAAGTCAGGATTGGGCAAGCATGTTAAAAAGAATGTATTTGCGGTGGGCGGATAAAAATAATCTTAAAGTAAAAATAATTCATGAATCAATTGGCGAAGAGGCAGGTATCAAGTCATCAACCCTGCTAATAGAAGGTAAGTATTCATTTGGATATTTAAAAAAAGAATCTGGTGTCCATAGGTTGGTTAGAATATCTCCATTTGATTCAAGCTCTAGACGTCATACTAGCTTTTCTAGTGTTTGGGTTACTCCTCATATAGATGATGATATTAATATCGAAATACAAGAAAAAGATTTAAGGGTAGATACTTTTAGAGCATCTGGTGCTGGTGGTCAGCATGTAAATACAACAGATAGTGCAATAAGAATAACCCATATTCCTACAAATACTGTAGTGCAATGTCAAAATGAAAGATCTCAACATAAGAATCGTGACACGGCAATGAATATGCTGAGATCTAAACTTTATGAATTAGAGGTAAGAAAAATTGAAGGTGAAAAAAAAGCTACTGAAGAAAGTAAGACTGAAATAGGTTGGGGCAATCAAATACGCTCCTATGTTTTGCATCCATATAGAATGGTTAAAGATTTAAGAAGTAGCTATGAAGACAGTGATCCAGATGGTGTTTTGGATGGTGAAATAGATAAATTATTGTTTTCAAATATTAAGATATAATGACTAGAAATAAAAAAATAATAATTAGCATATTAGTTGGATTAGTAATCGTTTTCTCTTCTATTTTTATTAAGTTAAAATTTAGCAGCATTAGTATTCCCTATCTTAAAACAAAGATCTCAACACTAATGTTGGATTTAAATGGAACAATTATAGATGTTGATCAAGTTAAATTACGTTTAATGAAAGACATTGGTTTTGCAATAGAAATACCTAATATAAAAATTAATTCCTTTAATAACATTAATATCAATAATACAATTGCTGATATTGATATTTTTAGTATTCTTTTCAAAGGATTTTTAGATAGTGATATTAATATTTCAAGTAGATTGGATTTATATTCAGAACAATCATTTGATTTAAAGATTGTTTCTAGAGATAGCAATTTTATTATTAAAGAATTAGTTAGTGATAATTTTTTTATTAGTGAAGATATAATTATCGAAAAAGACAATTACTATCCAATTGATATAGATTTAATTTTTACCAAAAAATTTATAGAGCAAAATTTTAAAAAATATCTAAAGATAGTTAATGAAGACTATGCTTTTGACCTATCAAATTTTTTCTTTGATGAGAATATCTTCTACAAAAGCAAGTTAAAAATAAATCTTGATTATAAAGAACTTTATATTGAAAGGTTTGATAATAAACACAACATAAAATTAGAAACCAAAATTAATTATTTTGATGGTGAATATAAAATAAACCTTAAGTCTGTTATTCCAAATGTAAATTTGACTAAAATTTTTAATACTATTTCAAAAAAAAGAGAAACAAATAATGATAAGATATTAAAAACATTATCTGATTCACTTTATAAAGAGCAAAATATTGAAGTTAAATTAGTTGCCAATGACGAACTTAAGCCTAAAGAAATAGAAATTATAGCTTCAGGTCAATTAAGCTTTAATTATAGATTCGATGAAAATGAAGATTTTAGTTACTTAAAGGGAATAGCTCCATATAAAATAAACTTATATAAAAAAAGTTTATTAGATGATTTTTATAAGATATCTTCAAATATTGATCTAATAAATGTTCATTCATACATTAGACAAATAAATCTTGTTAAATCAAAGAACGAAAAGTTGGTATTAACAGTTAATAGTACATTTGATTTAAAGAAAGATATCGAATTAAGGCTTGAAACTAAAAATACCGATAATCTATCTTTGAACGGAAATATTGCCCTATCTAAGGATAATCACCTAATATTTAATAATCTTTATGTTTCTAATAAGGATAATGCTGATTTCTCAATCAATGGAAGTTTAAAAAATAGAAATCTAATTGCTAAAATAACTGGAGATGTAATTGATCTTTCAAAAAATATTATAAAAATAAATGACAAAGTAAAAGGTAATTACTACCAATCTGAGGTATACAACATATTTAGTCGTATAGCATATTTAAATAGTGGTGTTCTAGCTGATGATTTTTCTGTAAAAATAAATAAGAAGAAAAATATGATTAAGGTTGAGTCTAAAGGCAATATTTTGAAAACTTCATTTGATTATATAAGAGAGAAGGACAATGAAGCAGATGTCTCAGTTATTAAGTCTGCAAATATAATAAATACAGTTGGAGCCAATCATTCTGCAAGAAAGTTGATTAAAAATGGAGAGGCAACTCTAACCAGTTATAGGTCAATTGGCTCAACACAGACAAGCATTGAAATAGATTTAGCAAATTTTACACTTATTAATACACCAGCCTCACTTAAACTTCTTTCTCTCCCATCATTTAGTGGTTTAAGTTCTGTATTAAATAACGAATCTGGCATTGAATTTGCTTATGGTAAACTAGCATACAAAGTAAACGAAGATGCTTATTCAGATATTAATGCATTTGCAGTAAATGATGGTATCGGTCTTATAGTAAATGGAAACATTGATCGAAAGAATAAGAAGCTCAACTTGGACGGACAAATTTCGCCTTTACATTTAATTAGTGGAATAATTCAAAAGATACCTTTTTTTGGTAAATTACTTATTGGGAATGAAGGTGAGGGAATTTTAGCCGTTGAATATACAATGGTTGGTAGTCAAGATAATCCAGAGGTATCTTCTAATCCATTAACTATTTTTAAACCAAGGTTATTTCAAAGAACTATTGATTTTTTAAATAACAATAACATTAACTAATCTAATAACTTAATAATAAAGTGTTTTTTCTTTCCAACACTAACTAATAACTCTTTATTATTGTCGAAATCATTAATTGATAGCGTTTTTAGTTCATCACTCACAAGGACTCTATTAATTTTAACACCACTATTTTTGATAAGTTTTCTTGCCTCACTTTTTGAACTAGTGAAACCAACTCCTACAATTTGTTCATTTAAATATATATCTATATTTTTATCAAATTTAACATTGATAGATGGAAGGTTTTTAGAAGATCCTTCGTTTTTAAAAACATCATTTGCAGTTTTTTCTGATAAAATAGCATTATCTTTACCATGAAGCATTTCAGTTGCAGCATTAGCGAGTAACACTTTAATACTATTAATATCCAAATCTTTTTTATCTTCTAAATCATTAATTTCAGCAATATCTATATCGGTGAATAGTTTCAAAAATCTGAAAACATCACGATCATCAACATTTCTCCAAAACTGCCAGTAATCATATGGTGTTAGCATATCTTCATTCAACCATACCGCACCATCTACAGTTTTACCCATTTTTTCATTTTTAGCATTTGTTAGTAATGGAGTTGTAAGACCATAAACCTCTTTTGAACTATCTCTCCTTATTAGGTCAATTCCATTAACTATATTTCCCCATTGATCTGATCCACCAATCTGTAATTTACAATTATGTCTATTGTGTAACTCCAGATAATCGTATGCTTGTAAGATCATGTAATTAAATTCTACAAAGCTAAGTGATTGTTCTCTGTCTAGTCTTAGCTTGACACTGTCAAAGCTTAACATTTTATTTATTGTAAAATGTTTTCCATAGTCCCTTAAAAAGTTTATATAATTTATATTTTCTAACCAATCTGCATTATTAGAGTAAATTGGCTTATTCTTAAGAGTGTTATCTAAATATATATCAAAAACTTTAGTAAGATTTTTAGAATTTAATTTTATATCTTCACTAGACAGCATTTTGCGTGATTGATCTTTTCCTGAAGGATCTCCGATTTTAGTAGTGCCTTCGCCAATTAAAACAATTGGTGTATGACCGTATTTTTGAAATATACGCATCATCATTATCTGCATCAAACTGCCCACATGAAGACTTTTTGCAGTGCAATCAAAGCCAATATAAAATGTGATTAATTCCTCTTTGAGAGTGCTATCCAGTTTATCGCTATCAGTACATTGATGAATAAAACCTCTTAATTCTAATTCTTCTAATAAAGTCATTGGTTTTTAATAATATAATTTTGAGATAGAATACAGGAAATATATACTAAATCATATGAGAAATTATTTTTTGGCAATAGGTATAATGAGTGGAACATCAGCAGATGGTATAGATATTTCATTAATTAGAACTGATGGCAAAGATTATTTTAAGCCATTATCTAGTTTAAGTATTTCATATAATGATGATTTAAGAAAAAAAATTATTAATTTTTCCAAATCTTTTTGGAATAAAAGAAGTCATTTTAATATTATTTTATTAGAAGAGCTGATAACAAAAAAATATATTGAAGGTATAAAAAAATTACTTAAAAAAACAAAAATAAAGTCAGAAAAAGTTGATGTTATAGGAGCTCATGGTCAAACAATATTTCATGATCCAAATAATAGTATTTCATTACAACTTATAGATGCTAATAAAATTTCAAAGTATTTTGATATTAGGGTGATTTCAAATTTTAGACAAAATGATATTATTAATGGTGGTGAAGGTGCACCATTAGTTCCAATTTTTCATGCATCTTTGAAAAAATATTTAAAGGTTAAAAAATCAGCAATATTTATAAACATAGGTGGAATATCTAATATTACCTATATTTCTAAAATAGGTGAATTAACAGCATTTGATACGGGTCCTGGTATGTGTCTTTTAGATGATTATGTAAAATTGAATACTAAAAATCAGTTTGATTTAAATGGAAATTTTTCAAAAAAAGGGAAGATTAATTATAGAATTCTAAAAAAAAATATGTCTGATGATTTTTTTAAGAAAGATTATCCAAAATCTTTAGATAGAAATTATTTCTCAATTAAAAAATATAAAAATCTAGATTTCTATGATGCATGCGCGACTATATCTATGTTTACAGTATTATCAATTTATGAAGGAATTAAAAAGACTGAAATTGATTGTGACTGTATCTATTTAGTGGGTGGAGGCAGTAGAAATCAATTTATCTCTAGCAAACTATCTAATCTTATACCTGGAAAAATAAAATTTATTAATAAATTAAGTTTATCTGATAATTATATAGAGTCTCAAGCATTTGCTTATTTAGGTATAAGATCTATTAAAAAATTACCAATTTCTTATCCAAAAACAACTGGTATTAAGAAAGCCCTATCAGGTGGTGACTTATATTAAAATTATCTAAAGCGAGAATTTAATTCAATCTCTATATAGTTTTCAATAATTTTTTTTAATTTTGGTATTTCATTATCATAAAAATGGTTTGCGCCAGATACTTCTTCATACTCAACAGTAATATTTTTTTGAGCTTGTAGTTTTTGAGCTAGCTTTTGAACATCATCTAAAGGAGCTATTTCATCTTTTTTTCCATGAACAATTAATCCTGAAGCAGGGCACGGTGCTAGAAAATTAAAGTCATATAAGTTTGGTTGAGGGGAAACACTAACAAACCTGGTTATCTCTGGCCTTCTCATTAGTAATTGCATACATATAACCGCACCAAACGAAAAGCCACTTACCCAGCATTGGTTTGTATTAGGATTTTGTCTTTGAACCCAATCAAGCGCAGCTGCTGCATCAGCAAGCTCACCTAAACCGTTATCAAATTTACCCTCACTTTTTCCAACACCTCTAAAATTAAATCTAAACGTAGAAAATCCCAAGGCATCAAAGATGTTATACAACTCCATAACTATTGGGTTATTCATAGTCCCTCCATATAGTGGATGAGGGTGTAATAGAAGAGCAACTGGAGGATTTAAGGATTGACCCTTCTTATATTTCCCCACCAAACGACCATCTGGTCCCGTAAATAGTATTTCCTTTACTTGATTGCTCATTAAAAATTCCTATATTAATAGTTGACTGTATTACTCAGGTATTATATTCACTACGACTAAGACGGTATACTAAACTTATATATATAAATTCAAGGCTTTTTTTAAAAATGCGTGGTCTAATTACATTAATCGACTCTTATATTGAGCGTGATCCTGCTGCTAAAAGCAGAATTGAAACACTATTAACATCTCCAGGCTTACATGCGTTGGGTCTTTATAGAGTTGCACACCTTCTTTATTCCTTAAAATTGACTACATTTGCAAGGTTAGTTTCTTATATTGCTAGATTTATAACAGGAATTGAAATTCATCCAGGTGCTAAAATAGGTAATCATTTATTTATTGATCACGGCATGGGAGTTGTTATTGGTGAGACTAGTTCAATTGGTAATAAGGTAACCATTTATCACGGCGTTACTCTAGGTGGAACATCCCCAAGTGAGGATAGTGATAAACAAAAAAATACTAAACGCCACCCAACGATCAATGATAATGTTATTATAGGTTCAGGAGCTCAAGTTTTAGGACCAATAACTGTTGGAAAAAACTCTAAGATTGGATCAAATTCTGTTGTAGCAAAGGATGTTGATGAAAATATGAGTGTAGTTGGTATACCCGCTAGATATACGTCTGAATCTCCTAGTGATTTGACTGGTTTTTCTGCCTACGGATTAACTTCAGGTAAAGACAGCAGAAAAACTATTGTTGATAATATAATAAATGAAAATGAAGATTTAAAAAAACGTATTGAAGAAATAGAAAGAAAATTAAAATAAATAATATGAAATTAAGCAGCAAAGGTAGATATGCAGTATTGGCAATGGTAGATATTGCTAAGTATGCAGATGATAAGCCGTGCAAACTATCAAATGTTGCAGTAAGGCAGAATATTTCCTTACAATTTTTAGAGCAAATTTTCTTGAAATTAAAGAAATCTAATCTAGTTAAAAGTCATAGAGGGCCTGGTGGTGGTTACAAACTTTCTGGCAAAAGAGAAAATATTAAAGTTAGCGATGTTATCGCAGCAGTTGATGAGAATATTAAAACTACGGGTTGTGGAAATAATCCTCAGTCTTTTTGTACCGGTAAAAGTGCGAAATGTATGACCCATCACTTATGGGAAGATCTTGAAAATTTGATCGAAGATTATTTAGAGTCAGTCTCACTTAAAGATTTAGTTGAGGGTAATAAGGCAAGTTATTTGCAGGAAAGAAATTATGAACAAAGTAAGTAAAGATAATTTTAAACAAGAAAAATACAAATACGGTTTTGTCACTGATATTGAAAGTGAAACTATTCCACGGGGATTAAACGAAGATATTGTAAGAATAATATCAAAGAAAAAAAATGAGCCTGAATGGATGTTGGAGTGGAGGCTCAAGGCTTTTCATAGATTAAAATCTATGAAGATGCCTACGTGGGCAAAAGTTGAATTTGATGAAATTGATTTTCAATCTTTATATTATTATTCTTCACCAAAAGGACACGAAGATAAACCGAAATCTTTAGATGAAATTGATCCTAAACTTATTGAAACCTATAACAAGCTTGGTATACCTCTTAACGAACAAAAAATGTTAGCAGGTGTTGCTGTTGATGCTGTTTTTGACAGTGTATCTGTAGCCACTACTTTTAAGGGCAAGCTAAATGAACTTGGAGTTATCTTTTGTCCTATTTCAGAAGCCATCCAAAAACACCCAGAGCTAGTAAAAAAGTATTTAGGTTCAGTTATTCCTGTGACAGATCATTTTTATGCAACTTTAAATTCTGCCGTATTCACAGATGGTTCATTTGTCTACATTCCAAAAGGAGTAAGATGTCCTATGGAACTGTCAACTTACTTCAGAATAAACGCCTCTGAGACTGGTCAATTCGAAAGAACATTGATAATTGCAGATGAAGATAGTTACGTTTCTTATTTAGAGGGATGCACAGCACCCATGAGGGATGAAAACCAACTTCATGCAGCTAACGTCGAGTTAGTAGCCTTAGACAATGCAGAGATTAAGTATTCTACTGTGCAAAATTGGTACCCCGGTGATGAGAATGGTGTTGGTGGTATATATAATTTTGTAACTAAACGAGGTTTATGTAAGGGTAAAAACTCTAAAATTTCATGGACACAGATTGAAACTGGTTCTGCAATAACATGGAAATACCCAAGCTGTATATTAAGAGGAGATAATTCAATAGGTGAATTTTACTCAGTAGCAATTACTAATAACTATCAGCAAGCTGATACAGGCACTAAAATGATTCACCTTGGAAAAAACACAAAAAGTAAAATTATTTCAAAAGGTATTTCTGCAGGCAAATCAACCAATACTTATAGGGGATTAGTTAGTTTTCACCCTAAAGCAGAAAATGCAACCAACTTTACTCAATGTGACTCATTGCTTGTAGGCGATAAAAGTAAAGCAAATACTGTTCCACTTACTGAGAATAGTAATAACTCATCATCTATTAACCATGAAGCGACAACATCAAAGATAAGTGAAGAGCAACTATTCTATTGTTTGCAGAGAGGCTTAAATGAAGAAGAGGCACAAAGTTTAATTGTAAATGGTTTTTGTAAAGAGGTTTTACAAAAGTTACCAATGGAATTTGCTGTTGAGGCACAAAAATTAGTGAGTATTAGCTTAGAAGGAAGTGTTGGATAAATGTTAGAAATTAAAAAACTAAATGTTAGCGTTGAGGAGAATAAGATTTTAAATGATTTAACTCTATCAATTAAAACAGGTGAAGTGCATGCAATTATGGGACCAAATGGCTCAGGAAAAAGTACAATTGCTCATACACTAGCTGGAAATCCTAATTATCGAGTTGAGTCTGGTTCAATTAGTTTTAATGGTAGTGATTTATTAGATATGGAACCAACTGAAAGATCACTAGATGGTTTATTTCTAGCTTTTCAGTATCCAATAGAAATACCAGGCGTCACTAATGCTTCTTATTTAAGGCAAATATTGAATTCACATAGAAAACATCAAGGAAAAGACCCTATTGATGCTGCTGAATTTTTGAAACTTTTAAAAGAAAAATCAGCATATTTAAAAATCCCTATGGAGATGCATAGTAGATTTGTAAATACAGGATTTTCTGGTGGAGAGAAAAAAAAGAATGAAGTGCTACAGATGGATTTACTTGATCCAAAGTTAATTATTATGGATGAAACTGATTCTGGCCTTGATGTTGACGCGCTAAAGGTTACAGCTGATGCAGTCAATCAAATGAAATCTAAAAATCGTTCATTAATCATTGTTACACATTATTTAAGATTATTAGAGTACATTAAACCAGATTTTGTTCACATATTTCAAAATGGAAAAATTATAGAGTCAGGTGACTCAAGTTTAGCTTCAAGAATAGATAAAGAAGGCTATGAGTAAAGATCAGTGTTTAATATCAATTAATGGCTTTAATTCAACTATTGAAAACTTATCAAGCTTTATTTCTATAACTAAAGCAGAAGATTTTATTACCAATAAAGTCCTAGATATTGAAATTGATAAATCAGAAAATGCTCAAAGAATAAATTTAACATTAAATTCCTCAAGCACAGATCTAATTGACTTTGAAATTAACCTAACACTGAATGAAGGCGCAATTCTTGAATTTGTAGATGAGTCAAACTATTCAAATAACTCAAATATAAGATTGATTACTCAACTACACAAAAATTCCTGTTTTGAATTATATAAACTAAATAGCTATAACAATGAAAATACTAATAAATTTTATCATAATTGTTCACTGCTAGAAAATAGTACTTTTAAGGATTATAGTTTTTCAAATGGCTCTAAAGAAAATTTTAGTAAAACTATAATTAATTTAGATGATGTTAATTCAAGATATTTAGGTAGTGGTGTTTCAATAAACAATTCAACTAATTCTGATACTGAAATTGAAATACGGCATAATACAAAATCCGCATCATCTGATTGTTATTTTAAAACTGTTGCTAAAGGCTCTTCAAAAGTTAATTTTGATGGCACAATATTTGTAGACAATTATTGCTCTAAAACTATTTCTAATCAAGTAAGCAAAGGTTTACTAATAGGAAAAGAATCTAAAATAAATTTAGTTCCAAAGTTAGAAATTTATAATGACGATGTGGAGTGTTCACATGGTGCAGCATCTGGACAACCAGATAAAAACACCCTTTTTTACTTAACATCAAGAGGCATATCTAAAGAAGAAGCTGAGCAAATTTATGTGGAGGGATTTTTATCTGAATTCTTTGAGACAATAGATAATGCTTCTATGGCTGAAAAGGCTAAAAATTTTATTAACTTAAATACTTAGTATGGATCAAATTGAATTAAAAGAAAATATCCAAGCAGATTTTCCAGCTCTTAACAAAAAGATACTTAAGAATGATCTTATTTATTTTGACACTGCTGCATCAGCGCAAAAACCTTCTGTAGTTATAAATGAACTAAGTGACTTTTATTTGAATCATTATTCCAATGTTAGCAGAGGTGTTCATACTCTATGTGTTGAGGCGACTTTTAAATATGAAGATGCAAGAAAAAAAGTTCAAAAGTTTTTAAATGCTTATTCTGAAAATGAAATAATTTTCACAAAGAATGCCACAGAAAGTATCAATTTAATTGCACAATCTTATTACCAAAGATATTTAAAATCTGGTGATGAAATAATCTTAAGTGTTATGGAACATCATTCTAATCTGCTACCGTGGTATTTCCTTAGAGATAATTATGGAATTGTATTAAAATTTATTAATATAGATAGTGATGGAAATTTAAATTTAGATCACTTTGAAACACTCATTACAAAAAAAACTAAACTAGTTGCTGTTACACATTTATCAAATGTTTTTGGAACTATTACTGATAAAAAATTGATAGAAATATCTAGGGCAAATGATCTTCATATTTTGTTAGATGGCTGCCAATCTATTTCCCATATTAAAGTTGATATGCAAGAAATTGATTGTGATTTCTATGCATTTTCAGGACATAAAATTTATGGTCCATCTGGTATTGGTGTTTTATATGGTAAAGAAAACTTATTAGATGAATTACCACCCTTCCTTGGTGGTGGAGGCATGATCAGTGAAGTTACTTATGATGGTGCTACTTATGCTGCTTTACCCAATAAGTTTGAAGCTGGTACACCACCGCTTGTTGAAGCGCATGGCTTAGGAGTTGCATTAGACTATGTTGAAAGCATTGGAATGGACAAAATTGAACAATATGAAAAAATATTAACAGAATATGCTGACCAGAAAATGGCAGATTTAGATTTTGTAATAAATTATTCTAAATCAAAAAATAAAACATCAATTATTTCTTTTAATCTTAACAAAATTCATGCTCATGAAGTTGCATCATTTTTGGATGTTGAAGGTATTGCAGTCAGAGCAGGGCATCATTGTTGTCAGCCATTAATGAAATTACTTAATGTTACAGCAACTTCCAGAATATCATTTGGTATTTATAACACTAAATCTGAAATTGATTATTTTATAGATTCTCTTACAAAGTGTAAAAACTTCTTTGGTGTAAAATGAGTGATCTATTAAAAGAATTATATCAAGAAATAATACTTGATCACGGCAATACCCCTCGTAACTTTGGTAAATGTGAACCATTTAATAAATCTGCCGATGGTCATAACCCACTATGTGGTGACAAGGTACATTTAACTTTATTGGTAGATGATCAAAATATAATTAAAGATATTAAGTTTACTGGTGAAGGGTGCGCAATATCTATTGCATCTACGTCACTTATGACTCAAAATCTCAAAGGTAAATCTCTAGAATATGCTAATAATTTATTTCAAGATTTTTCAAATTTGGTTACAGGCAGTAGTGACGAGCTTCAAATTATAACTGAAGAAGATTCATTATATTCTTTAAAAGGTGTAGGGGCTTTTCCAATGCGAGTTAAGTGTGCAACTTTATCTTGGCATGCATTTAAATCGGCAATAGATGAAAAATAAATTTATTAATATAGTTTTTTTTGTATTAGTATTGAATTTGTTTCAAATTAACTTAGTTAATGCTGATAATAGTTTAGAAAGTTATGATATGAGTAATGTAAAAATCTTAGAAACTCCATTTTGGTGTTCAATGACAGAAGAGGAACGTGCCTCAGCTATAAACAACTTAACTGCCGAACAGAAAAGAGTAGCATTAGAGGATGGTACTGAAAGACCATTCGACAATATATATTGGGATCATAAAGCTGAAGGTATTTATGTTGATATTATAACTGGCGAACCACTTTTTTCCTCTATCGATAAATTTGACTCTGGAACAGGATGGCCAAGTTTTGATAAGCCTATAAAGGGTTCTGAGATTAGAGAGCTTGAAGATAATTCATTCGGTACTACTAGAACAGAAGTCAGAAGTAATTTTGGTAATAATCATCTTGGACATTTATTCAATGATGGTCCAGCACAAACAACTGGATTAAGATATTGTATAAATTCAGCTTCTTTAAACTTTGTTTCAAAAGATAATTTAGAAAAAGAAGGATATGGAGACTTTTTAGTTTTATTTGAAAAATCATGAGCGAACAAACTTTAGATAATAAAATTATTAACGCTTTAAAAACTGTCTTTGATCCAGAAATACCAGTTGATATTTATGAGCTAGGCTTAATTTATAAATGTGAAGTAACCAAAGATAACGATGTGTTGATTAATATGACTTTAACTTCACCAAATTGCCCAGTTGCAGAAGAATTACCTCAGAGCGTTAAAGAGACCGTACAAGCAGTTGAGGGTGTAAATAATGTTAATGTTGATATTGTATGGGAACCACCTTGGGACATGTCAAGAATGTCAGAAGTTGCTAGACTAGAACTCGACATGATGTAGTAAAAATTTTATAATTAAAATTATGAAAAATATAATAGAGATTACAGATACCGCCTCTCAAAGGATTAAAGATATTATTTCAAAAGCTGATAATGATACTCTTGGCTTAAGAATTGCTGTCAAATCTGGAGGTTGTGCAGGTTATTCATATGATATGGACTATATAAAAGAAGTTAATCCTTCAGATGAAGTTATTGAGCACGATGGTATTAAAGTTTTTATAGATCAGGCTGCAATTATGTTTTTACTTGGTTCAACTATGGATTTTAAAAAAGAAAAATTTAAATCTGGATTTGCTTTTATCAATCCAAATGAAACAGAAAGATGTGGTTGTGGCGAGTCATTCAGCGTATAATTTAGACTTCTAAATATACTGTACAATGTTACTAAATCCTTTATAAAGTCATTTCTGTGAGTCCGTAGCTCAGTTGGTAGAGCATTCCCCTTTTAAGGGAATTGTCCTCGGTTCGAGCCCGAGCGGACTCACCATATTATCCGCGAAAAATATCAAGCTGATAGTCTTCTTACCTTTCCGAAATCACGTTTGACGTCCATATGACGTCCAAAGAAAGGAAAAGTCGTGGCTACTATGCGAAAAAGAAACGGAAAATGGTTCTGTGAAGTGAAGTTAAAAGGTGTCAGGAAAGGACAAACTTTTAAATCTAAGGCATTCGCTTCTCAATGGGCGAATAAAATAGAAACTGATATATTCAACGGGACATATCAGGATAACAATGAACTTGTGAAGATGTCTGTAGGGGAATTATTAGAGCTCTACTTTGATCACTCTAAGCACAAGACTGAATATCCTCTCAGATTACAATCTGAATGTAATAAAATTCTCAATCACCCTATATCTAAGATTAAACTAGGATTTCTGACAGGTAGACATATCGCTCAGTATAGGGACGAACTATTAGGGGAATTAAAGAAGTCTACAGTACGGAAATCTTTAGGGTTGCTACAAAAGGCTATCGATATCGGTAGAAAAGAACTTGGCATTCCATTAACCCACAATCCCGTTATGTTGGTATCTAAACCTAGGGAAGATGACAGTAGAGATCGCACACTCGAGGACAATGAGTGGTTGTCCTTACTTCAGGCGTGTGAAACTTCATCTATCTACTACTTGAAAGAGTTGGTTATCTTTGCACGTGAAACAATGTGTAGACGTTCTGAAATGCTACGTATGACTCGATTTGACGTAAACTTTGAGAAAGGCACATTGCATTTACCAAAGACCAAGAATGGATCACCGCGAACCGTGGGGCTGTCACCGCGAGCAATGGAAGTGTTGAAGTCACTGCCAATGGGCGTAGACGGAAAGTTTTTTCCGACTCCACACGTATCACCAAAGAATGTAGGCAATGCTATTTCTAAAGCATTCACTAGAGCTTGTATCAAGGCGGGAATTGATAACTTTAGATTCCACGATGTCAGGCATATGTCAGCTTCAGATTATGCAATGCAAGGTTGGACTGTTAGTGAACTATCGGCTCAAGGTGGTTGGAAGTCTTTATCTCAGTTGAAACGCTACACGCAGATTAAAGGTGAACACTTAGCTCAGAAGATGAGAGGTGAGAATGTTTAAGTTGAGGAAGTCAGCGCGAACTAGCTTCCTCAGACTGTTTTGTATACGGAGAAAACTAAGGCGTAAACATTTAAAACTTCTACTTAGTATTAAGAAATACGGTGGAGGTTTTAATGCGAAGTAATATTCAGCTCTATCGATTGAAGCAACGTAAGAAGATCGAACTATTAAAGCTTAAGCTCAGGTACGATTACAGATGTGATCTTTTAAAAGAAATGCAAATTACTCGTTATGGTATATGGCGTAAACAATCTATGCGAGAAGATGAGATACAGCGTAGGGAATTAGATTTGTTTGGGGCTATAGACTCATAAAATATTTGCTGTAATATTTTTGATAATGGAAGACTATTTTATAATGATTATTTTATCAGGTATGGGGGCTTACATTGCTTGGTCAATCTTAAGCCCGTGGTGGGATAGGTCTGATAATGAAACTCGTCGTAATGGAATTCTAAAAGGTCTTGCAGTAATTTTTATTCTCGGCGGAGCTAGGGTTTATTTTAATACGCAGAATGACGAAACAGCTAGTGCCTCAGCGTCGCTCGTCCTCGCTACGCTCGGACTCGCCTGAATGTGTACAGTAGTTGGATATTTTTTATGGGTGATTGGAATATGCCTCGCAACAATAGTTATTGTATGTGTTGATGATTTTAAAAATCGCTACAAGTTTGAATACCCGTGGCCAGATTTTCTTGATGTACCTATTGCACTTTCGTCGTGGGTTTGTCTTTTTGCAGTACCTTTCGGATTAAACAATACTTTTTGCTAACCTTATGAGGTGTTCCTCTTACATTCAATAGAGGTACCAAGTCGATTGTGTAGGAGGTTTAAAGAGGTACCACGTACCCCCCAAACTGACATAATGGGTACTTTCTATTAGCTATGTAATTAAGCTTTTACTCATTTACAAACCCTGAAAATTATATGAAAATTTTTTAGAAATAAAATCGAAAGGGAATTGTATGGAATATGTTTTATTAATTGAGCGACTAATTGCTCACCCTGTAGTCACGAACATTTTACTGTTAATGATAATGCTCAGTGTTTGGAGGGTACAAGACATCATCACAAGTGTAATTTGTTATGATACGGATCGTAGCCCAATGGAACACGCTATGAGAGTACAGACAAACGAAAACGCCAAGTAGCGTAAAAGGGTGAGAAGCTACTCGGCGTTAAAGGAATTATGAAATTACGCTGATAATAATTTACTTAACTCGAAAATCCAAGGTTCGCGATTCAGTATAAACACTTATTTGCATAATGGATAATGGAGCGTGGATCGGGCAACGCTAATGGGGGCTAAGTTAGGGTAAATCTAGAGTAAATTTGACACTGTTAATGGGGTCATTCAGACGAGCTGAAAACTTTATGAGAGAATAAGATCATACACTCATTTTTTTTTATATTATTTATCTTAATCTTCTAATTCCCATTTGAATAAGATGAATAGGAAAAAAAAGATAGTTATTGTGCTTACCTGACAGAAAAAAACCAAATATCATTTTTTCAACAAATAAAATTTAAACTAAGACTCTGAAGCTATTGTTAGACAATGCTTTTCTAAGTTAAATCAAAAAAATAGATACGCTATCTCGTATGCAATAATGTTTTTTATTAACTATGTTGACTTGGAGATTCAAATTATTGATAATGCACGCAGTAAACAATAATGTTTACGTAAGAAGAACTTTATCGCTCATAACTAGCGATGTGCAATACATACGATAATCAGACGAGCACAAGATACTGGGAAAAACTGATTATGAAGAAGGCTCCTATGTTTACTTAACAAACAAGGAGAACGTATGACCACACCACAATTTTTTTATTCAATCAATAAGTTTTGCGAGCACGCAAGTATTTCACGTGGCAAATTCTATCAGCTATGTCGTGAGGGACTTGGGCCAAAACTATTTAAGCAACCTGAGGGAAAGAGAGTATTCATTCCCAAAGAGTATGCTCAAGAATGGTTTGAAGAAAATCATATGGGGTTAGAAGAATACAATCTCCAATCATAACAATTAAAAATAAGGAATATGAAATATGTTAACCCCCAAAAGAGAAAAACAAAATATAGAACGATTAGAAAATCAACTTAAAGAAGAACCTAATGATTATGTAGGTCTGATTTTATTAGCTCACGAATTAGGTGTAGCGACAATAACCGCAGACGGAAGAAAAGTATTAGGCTTTGATTATGAAAATGAGTTTGAAAGAAAAGTCTTTGATTTCTTCACTGCACGCTCAGGCAATGCCTAAAGTTAACTTCAATAAGCAAGTTTCTAAATCTTTGAATGATGAGTTAAACACCTATCATTCAAAGGTTAGGCAGAGAGGTAAACCCCGAACCCCGATGATTGAGTCAACGATGCACTTGTCGGAGAGATTGGTTTCAGAACCTTATCAGGACGCGCTTACAGAAATTAAACTAGACCACACAGGACAGCACTTAGTTATTTGCGACCATACCAAAGGTTTTAGTCATCATTACACTAAGGAGATATCGCAACCGTTAGATGATCCAAATTTAATTACGATTGAAAAAATAGAAGCAAAGATCACAAAAGATATTGAAGCTTTACTTCAGGGCACTATGAAGAAGCCCGATGAGGCTAAATGGTTCCATTCTGATCTTGGTATAAATATAAATGGATCTAATGGTTTGTTTCTTGAAATGGGAGCACCAAGACCACACGATTTCATTCCCTGTCTTTTAACTTCACAAGAAATTGTTCTATGTGCTGACGCTGTTCTTGGCTTAGCTGGATCGTATGATTTAGGTGGTAGAGCTTTAATGCATATCAACACGAAGTACGCACGCATTGGAAAACGATTGAGAGAAAAAAATGCTTAAACCTGTAATGAAAATGCTACCAAAAAAAGATCGAGAGCAAATTAGATTAGAGAGAAGAAGAAAATTAATTAGAAATGCACGAGAACAATCAGAAAAGATATTAGCACATCGTATTAAACAAATAGAGGAGAACACAAAATGACGTAGCGCATATTTTGAAAGAAAGAAGAAAGTTAAGAATTAAAGGTGAGAGATTTTTTTAACTTAATACAAGGAGCATTATGAAATGCAAAAAGAGATAACAACAATAGGTACGTGTGATACCTGTAAAATCACAACACAAATAGATAATCATTTAGATTTGTGTAAGAACTGTTTTAAAAAACATCAGGACGAACTCTATATTGGTTTGTATGAACAAGGCGATATATCAAAAGAATGTTTAGATAATCAGATTGATCCGTACGGATATGACTATGACGGTGGTTATGAATATCATCTTATGGAAATGGCGGATAATTTATGAGCATACATTCACTAATAGAAAAGGGTGTAGATGTATTTTCGTATATACCTGACGTAGATTCTTTTCAGGGTAATTACAAAAAACTTAAATATGCTTGGAATGGTGAGAATAATAAATTCCCAACACTATCGAAAGATCACGTAGTTGCAGATCATTTAAACTATGCAATCAGACCAAGCTTCAAGTTTGTTGATTTGGATTTTGATTGTGAGCTTGCTGTTAATTGGGGTAATCAAGCTTTCAATGGTTGTCATAAGTTTGGAAGAAATGGCAAAGGACACGCACTTGTAGAAATTACAAACCCACAATCATTTTCACGAAAACAAATAAAGTTTGGTGAAAAGGTACTAGTAGAAATGCGTGGTGAGGGTAATTACTCAGTATTGCAAGGCAAGTTGAGTGATCCCATTGGTGAAGCTTCCTTTAGCATAGCTGATAGTCCTGAGTACGATTTCAATACAGTAGTAGAACAATTTTACACCATAGGCTTAGTTTGTCAGTTAGTTGAGGGGTATAGTGGATCAGTTAATGATTACTTAATTCCCATTGTTGGCGAAATGATTTTTCAGAAATTAGATAGTGATACAATTCATTATCTAGTTGAAAATTTCCTAACAGCTATCAGTAGATCCGAAAGATTGGGAGAAACTCGAAAGTCTGTAGACGCAATGATTAAGAAAAATAATCCAAGTAAATTAGAAAGATTAAATTGGTCTACTCAAGATATGTTTGAGGTCAGGGGTTCTATTATTCAGTTAGTCAAAGGTGTACCTGAAGAAGAAATAGTTAAACCAAAATTAACTACTATGGATTGGGTATCACTTGGTACAATCATTAAAAGAGAATACGAACCTATCGAAGAAATAGTTGAGGGAATGTTAACCTCAGGTCTGTTCTTTCTAGCTTCTAAACCAAAGCTAGGTAAATCTTTTCTTACAATGCAGTTATGTCATTCGATTGCCACAGGCACAGCTTTTCTTGGTCGACCGGTAATTCAAGGAACAGTTTTATTTGTTGCACTAGAGGATAATGAAAGAAGAATTAATTCCCGTTCTAAACTTATGGGCTTAGATGAATGTGATAATTTTTTACTGAGCTTTACTTCACCGAAACTTATGGAGGGTTTAGAAGAAGCTTTAGTTAAGAAGATACACGCAGTAAGAGCTGATCCTAATATGTTAGATGTGAAACTAATTATTCTCGATACGTTTATACGTGCAAAGAGCTCTAAGAAAGTTGGAGGTAATGACGCGTATGAGGAGGGATCTTTCTTAATAGATAAGTTTCAACGCGATATGTTAGCTGAGAATGTATGTGCTATGGCTAACACACACGATAAGAAAGGCGATGAAAGAAAAGGTGAAGATACTATCAATAGAATGATCGGTACTTCAGCTTATCAAGGTCAGGACGGTAATTGGCGTTTAGACAGGGCTCGCGGTACGGGGATCGAGGATCCTGAAACAACAATGACTATCGTTGCACGTGATCTACCTGAACAAGAGTATCAAATAAAACTGAATAACGGAACGTGGACAATGGTTGGTGTTGCTGAGAAAGGTGAAAAGCACGATAAGTTAACACGCAATATCCTCACTTGTGTTGAAGCTATATGTGAAGCGATGTCTGATGATAGTAGGGAAGTTGTTGGGGATTGTAAGACAGTCGAGCTGATAGCAGAAATGAGAAGATCCAATTTCATTGAATGGGACGAAGCAAATAACAAGCAGAAATTTGATCGTGGTGATTGGAATGTTAAAGCCAAAGTTAAATCAATGCGGAAGCGCGGTCTATTAATACAAGGTGAACGCTATGGATCATTTAAAATTCCCAAAGTAGTAGATGAAATTCCTTATGATGATGATGATTGTCCATTCTAAAACGGACTCAGACTCTTCAGGATTCACGTATCGTGGCTCAGGGTAGGTAGGGAGTCAAAGATAGTTTTAATGACTCAGTAAGCGAGTTTGATGACTCTAAATGGATTCTAATAATACATTCCCAAACCTTGACGTCCCTCTGACGTACTTGACGTCTTTTCATTTCACTTCGTGACACTACTCGTATATAATCCCATATAACGAAAGGTAGAAAGCATTAGGGAATTAGAATAGACGGACATCTCTCCACGGGTATCTCATCAAGCTTTTAAGGGAATTGTCCTCGGTTCGAGCCCGAGCGGACTCACCACTAAATATGAAAAACCAAAACAGCAATATTTTCTGGAATTACTTTCCTTTAACAAGCACAAGTTTAAGCATTGAACTTTTAGCTGGACTCACTGTTGCGTTGGCACTGGTTCCAGAGGCTATTGCATTTGCTTTTGTTGCCGGAGTAAACCCTCTGGTTGGCTTATACGCTGCTTTTATAATTGGACTGATAACCGCTTTAATTGGTGGGCGTCCAGGTATGATATCAGGTGCTACTGGGGCACTTGCTGTTGTTATGGTTTCACTAGTTGCTCTTCATGGTGTTCAATATCTATTTGCGACTGTTATTTTAATGGGGCTGATGCAAATAATATTTGGCTTCTTAAGATGGGGAAGGTTTATTAGATTAGTTCCTCATTCTGTTATGTTGGGATTTGTTAATGGTCTTGCAATAGTAATTGGGCTATCACAATTAGAGCAGTTTAAAGTTGGTGGTAGACATGACTCTGAATGGTTATCAGATGTATCTTTAATTATTATGTTATCGTTAGTTTTTCTAACAATGATAGTTATATGGTTAACACCAAAAGTAACTAAATCTATTCCTGCGCCATTAATGGGTATTTGTGTAGTAGCGTTTGTTGTAATTTTTTTTGGTATAGATGTTCCACGTGTTGGAGATATGGCATCAGTAGCAGGAAAATTTCCAGATTTTTATGTGCCTCAGATACCATTTTCTATTGATTCATTATTAATAATTTTACCATACGCATTTATTTTGGCAGCAATTGGTCTAATTGAAAGTTTGTTAACCCTTAATTTAATTGGTGAAATGGTCAACGAAAGAGGTGGCGCCAGTCAAGAGTGTGTGGCACAAGGTGTTGCTAATGTAGCTACAGGTTTTTTTGGTGGCATGGGAGGTTGTGCCATGATTGGACAATCAATGATTAATGTTAACTCTGGAGGTCGCACACGTTTAGCTGCAGTTTCATCTGCTTTTTTTCTTTTATTATTTATTCTTGTGGCTAGTCCAATAATTGAAGAAATACCATTGGCAGCACTTGTAGGTGTTATGTTCATGGTTGTTATCGGAACCTTTGCATGGCGATCAATATTAATTTTAAGAAAAGTTCCTAAGGCGGATGCGTTTGTTACTATTTTAGTAACAGGTGTCACAGTTGCAACAGATCTTGCAACAGCTGTTGTTGTAGGCGTTATATTTGCATCAGTAGCTTATGCATGGAATACAGCTAAGCACATTAAAACAAGAACAAGTTTATCTGATGATGGTCAAACCAAAATATATGAATTAGATGGCCCATTATTTTTTGGGTCTTGTGAGGGATTTGCTGAATTATTTAACCCAGATGAAGATCCTAAAAATGTTATAGTGGACTTCACTAAGTCTCAAGTAGTGGATCAATCTGCTCTTCAATCAATAGAAATGTTAGCAACTAAATATGAAAATTTAGGAAAAAATATTCAATTAAGACACTTAAGCAGAGACTGTCATGCACTTTTATCTAAAGCTGGCCATTTAATCATTGATAGTGATGATGATCCAAACTATGCATTGGCAGCTGACTACGGTGTTAAGACCGGTATTTTTGGCAGCCATTAACTTTTCTATTAAATAATCATGTTAAATATTAAGAAACTATCTTTCTCTATCGGTGGATCAATACTTTTTAATGAGACATCAGTAAATATACCAACTGGTCAAAAAGTTGGAATAGTGGGTCGTAATGGTACTGGTAAAACTAGTTTATTTAAACTTATAAGGAATGAATGGACTGTTGATAGTGGTATAATTGAAATACCAAGACATTTTAGAATTGGAGGCGTTGAACAAGAGGCGCCAGCAACTAATGATAGCTTAATCGAAACTGTTATGCAGCAGGATAAAGAACGTACAAGCTTGCTTGCTGAAGCAGAGTCTGCGACTGATCCAAATAGAATAGCTGAAATACAAATCAGATTAGTTGATATAGATGCTTACTCAGCAGAAGCACGAGCATCAATTATCTTATCGGGCTTAGGATTTAATAACAAAGCACAGCTAAGGCCTTGTCATGAATTTTCTGGTGGATGGCGAATGCGTGTTGCGCTTGGTGGAGTTTTATTTTCCAATCCTGATATTTTACTGCTTGATGAGCCAACTAATTATCTAGATTTAGAGGGTGCTGTATGGTTAGAAAACTTTTTAGCTAAATATAAAAATACAATTTTAGTAATATCTCACGATCGAGAATTATTAAACCGAGCTGTTACAGGCATACTTCACTTAACAGATAAAAAACTTAATTATTATTCAGGTAATTATGATCAATTTGATAAAGAGCGACGAATGAAGTTAGAACAACTTCAATCTCTAAAAAGGAAACAAGATAATCAACGCGCACATATTCAGAGTTTTGTTGATAGATTTAAAGCTAAAGCTTCTAAAGCAAAACAAGCTCAGTCTAGAATGAAGCAATTAGAAAAAATGGAGCCGATTATTGCTCTATCAGAAAATGCTGTTGCCTCATTTCAATTTAATACCTCTAAAGAATTGCCACCTCCACTAGTAAGTATTGATAAAGGTAGCGTTGGTTATGATGGAGTACCGGTATTAAAAAATCTTAATTTGCGTTTAGACCAAGATGATCGAATTGCCTTACTTGGCGCTAATGGTGAAGGGAAGTCGACATTATCTAAGTTAATTGCAGATCGGATTAAGTTGATTGATGGCAAACAAGATAAATCTAATAAGTTAAAAGTAGGTTTTTTTGCACAACATCAACTTGACGAATTAGTTAGGGGCGAAACACCGGTACAGCATATGATGAGACTAAAACCATCTGAGCCAATTCATCAATTACGTGCTCGTTTAGGTTCGGCAGGTATAGATACCAATGTTGCAAATACTAAGGTTGAATTACTATCTGGTGGTCAAAAAGCTAGGCTATTAATGGTCATAGCAGCTATAGAAGATCCACATATATTAATACTTGATGAACCAACTAATCATTTAGATATTGAAAGTCGTGAGGCTTTAGTTTTAGCCTTAAATCAATTTCAAGGCGCAGTAATTCTTGTTAGTCATGACTCTCATTTAGTGGAAATGGTTGCTGACAGACTATGGTTAGTACAAGATGGTGAAGTTAATTCTTTTCATGGTGACATGGATGAATATAAAAAAATGCTCCTTAGTAGCAAATCAGTTAAAATTGAAAAAAAAGCTAACAAGGTAAGTCTGTTAGATTCAGATAATACTCAAAATAAAGAAACTACAACTAAGCCAAACAATATAAAGAAAAAAAGAAATTCATCTTTAGTTAAAAGATTAATTAGTGATTGTGAGAAAAATATTTTACAGCTCGAAAAAGACAAAGCTAGAATTGAAAAAAAAATGAACGATCCAGATTTTTATAGTGGAAAAAATATAAGTATTGCAAAAAAGGCATCTAAAAGGCATGCAGAGTTAATAATTGAAATTGAAATAGAAGAAAAATCCTGGTCATCATTATTGATTGAACTAGAAGATAATTGACATTTATCTATTCAAGGCATAACTATAGCTTGTTCTAGGTAGAGTGGGGAGTCTGGATCTTAATATCCACCTTTCACTTCCCTTTATGATTTTTCAACAATCTACTTAGAGCATTTTTTTTATAAAAATATTTTTTTAGTATGAAATTTCTTGTTACAGGTGGGGCCGGTTATATTGGTTCACACATGGTCAACTTATTATTAAAGAAAAATTCTGAAGTTGTTGTCTTGGACAATCTATCAACTGGTCATGAGTACAATATTCAAGATTGTGAACACTTAAATATTGATTTAGTTGATACTGAGAATTTATCAAAAAAATTAAATAAAAGAAAATTTGATGGCATATTTCATTTTGCTGGAAAGTCTTTAGTTAGCGAGTCTATTAATAACCCAGACTTATATTATTTAAATAACATCACCGGCACAAAAAACTTATTAAAAGTAATGCTTGATAATGATTTAAATAATTTAATCTTCTCATCTAGTGCAGCTGTATATGGAAAATCTGAATTAGATTTTATTACTGAAGACGCCAACAAAATGCCTATTAATCCTTATGGTAAAAGTAAGTTACAGGCAGAAAAAGATATTAATCAAACTTCAAAACAATACGGTTTAAATTCTATAAGTTTAAGATACTTTAATGCTTGTGGGGCTGATCCAGAAGGTAAATTTGGAGAAGATCATGCTTGTGAAACTCATCTAATACCAAATATTTTACAATCTCTATTGGATCCTAAAGAAGAATTTTATGTTTATGGAAATAATTATCCAACTAAAGATGGAACATGTATTAGAGATTACGTTCATGTTAGTGATATAGTAGATACTCATTACTTGGCATTTGAAAATTTTGGAGTTAGCAGGATGCAACAAGCATACAATATTGGTATTGGTAAAGGCTTTAGTGTGCTAGAAATTATTAAAGCTTGTGAACAAGTAACTAAAAATAAGATTGATATTAAATTTAAAGATAAACGAGAAGGCGATCCAATATCGTTAGTAGCAGATAATAAAAGTATTTTAGCAGATTTAAATTGGAATCCACAATTTACTTCTATGACGAATATCATAGATAGTGCATGGAGATGGCATACAAAACGATTTATACTTTATGGTCATTAAAGTTTTTTTGATTTTTACAAATAATAGAATATATTAGAGATTATGGGTTTATCTAACGCTATATTTGCTGGAGGTTGTTTTTGGGGTGTTGAACATTTCTTTAAGGGAATGGTCGGTGTTTCAGCAGTTGTTTCTGGTTATAGTGGTGGCCACACTGAAAATCCTACCTATGAAGATGTTCTAACTGGTACCACCGGTCATATCGAAGTTGTACAGATAGAATATGATGCAAATATAGTTTCGTATGATGCATTGTTAGATATGTTTTTTAAAATTCATGATCCAACAACAGTTGATCGGCAAGGACCAGATGTTGGTGAACAATACAAATCAGTTATTTTTTATGCCAATCCAGATGAAATGAATGCAGCTAATAAAAAGATAAAGATAATAGATGCAGGTAATTTTTTTAAAGATTCAATTGTTACCGAAGTAAGAGAAGCTGCTATTTTTTATAAAGCCGAGGAATACCATCAAGACTTTATCGAAAAAACTGGCAGAATGTGCTACCATCAAATGTACGTTAATCAAAACCAAACCTTATTTAATTCCGATTTCTAAATACCTTATTTTACTATAAACTGATTTTGCCTAACTTTGTTTTAAGCATTTTGGTACTCATTATGTTTATTTTGCAAATAAAGTTAGGCGCTAAAAACCCCTTAAACCGATACTTTACCTACTTTAAAATAATTCTGTAATTTATTAGAAAATAGTCTATTTTCCCAATTCTAACAGTTTGCGGATATGGTGGAATTGGTAGACACGCAGGTTTTAGGTGCCTGTGCGTGTTAAAATAAAAATAAATTCATTTCAGACACTTATAAGACCTTTTTAATAGAGTTTTCTCTACTGGGGACACTGTGGCGACACATGTGGTATTAAAAACCATTTTAACTATAAGTTTTTTTATGATTAGATCTTTAGATGAGGAATATATTAATAATAATAGGGACAATCATCTTTAGTATAAATATTTCTTTAGCCACAGATATTATTAAAGGTGAAGTTTACCAAAATCATTTAAATAAAGTTTTTGGAACCAAAATGACGGTTTCACTTCCACCTGGAAAATGGAAAGCTGTTGAAGTCACTGTTCGCAAACAATATACCAGTGTAGAATTTGATAATAACATAGACGGTGCTCTTTTTTTTATTTCTATTCCAAATACTCAAATAGCTGGTGATTACTTTGCATCAAGCGGAGTTAAAAAGTGTAAAAATAAAAATGATAATGGTGATAAATATACTGTACATGCAACAGGCCTAATTAGAAATGCTTTGCAAACATCATATTGTATTCAAGATATAGATTATGCGAACGGAGGAGACTGGCTTCATATTGGGCTTCACGCAGAAAAAAACCAAGGAAGCCCTTTAATGAGTGCTTATTATAATGTTTATTATCCTCAAAAATTTTCTAATATTAATGCCTTGAACAAAAATCAACTTGAAGTAATTGGAAAAAGTTTGATGAAAGTTTTCAAAAACAATGTTCAGGGAAAACCTGGAGATTATACTATGGCAACTCAGTTATTAAATTTTACGAGTACTTCAAAAATAACTAGTAATGTTACTAGAAGTTTAACGGATAGCTATATTGCAAAATCAAACTCTAATTCAAGCTCTAGCTCACTATCTAATAGTAGTGATATGGTAGTTTGTGCTAAAGCAATTACATTATCCGGGGTTGACTGGGATTTGCAAAATGCTAATAAAATAGAATATATAAAAGAGGCCAAATCAAGAAAACTAACTGTCGAAAGTTGTCGATCTCTTACTGGTAGACTCGATTATGTAACTTCCAAAACAGTTGTTGAAACAACCTCAGAAGAGCCTGGTGTGAAAGTTAAGCTAAAAGAACTTAAAGCAATCTTGGACGAGGGCTTAATTAGTCAGGAACAGTACGATACAAAGAGCACAAAATTACTAGAAGATTTTTAATCAATTCTGGCGACACTATGGCGACACTCCTCGTCAAAAAACCCCTTAAATCGATACTTTAAGCACTTTAAAATAACTCTGTAATTTATTAGAAAATAGTCTATTTTCCCAATTCTAACAGTTTGCGGATATGGTGGAATTGGTAGACACGCAGGTTTTAGGTACCTGTGCTTTACGGCGTGAAGGTTCGAGTCCTTTTATCCGCACCAAATAATGATTGAGAGAATATGGATTATAAAGAAACATTAAATAAAGGCTTAAAAAGAAGTTATGAGGTAACTGTACCTTCAACTGATGTTGAAGCCTTAGTAAATACTAAAATACTAGAAATTCAAAAAACTATTAAGATGGATGGGTTCCGTCCTGGAAAAGTTCCAACTGACTTAATTAAAAAACAACATGGTGAACAAGCACACTCTGAAGTTTTAAATGATCTTATAAATAAAAATGTTTCTGAATTAGTAACAGAAAATAAGCTAAGACCTGTTGCCCAACCTCAAGTTAATCTTAAAGAGGAAAAGGATAAAACTAAGACTGTGTTTACGGTTGATATTGAAATTTTTCCTGAGATCAAATTAGTAGACTTTGAAAAAACAACAATTGAAAATTATACGGTTAAATTAGAAAAAGCAGAAACGAAGAAAAGAATTGATTTAATTGCTAAAAATCAAAAATCTTATCAAAAACAAGCTGATAGTTATAAAGCAAAAGAGGGTGACTCAGTAGTACTTGATTATGAAGGCACCATTGATGGCAAAAACTTTGATGGTGGTAAAGCAGAGGAGCAATCAATTGTTATTGGAGCTGGTCAATATCTTCCAGATCTTGAAAAGGGTTTAATTGGACTTAAAGCAGGTGACGAAAAAAACATTAGTGTCAAGTTTCCTGAAACATATCATGCAAAAGAAATGCAAAATGCAGATGCAGTATTTGCATGTAAAATAAAAGTAGTAAGTTCAGAAAAAGAAACTGAAATCAATGATGCTTTTGCTAAATCTATGGGTGCTACAGATTTAAAAGACTTTCAAAGTAAAGTAGAAGAGCAAATGAAGAGTGAGTATGAAAAACTATCTAAGGATATGTCAAAAAAAGAGTTGTTTGATATTCTAGATAAAGAACATTCATTTGATTTACCTGAGGGCTTAATAACGTCTGAATTTAACAATCTAAAAGCAGGCTACTTACAAGATAAAAACCCTACATCTGACCAGCATAAAAAAGATATTGAAAAACAAGAAATTTCTAAAGAAATGGAAAAAGATTTCCAAGAGCAGGCTGAAAATAGAATTAAACTTGGTATCGTTTTAAATGAGATTGGACAAGTTAATAAAATCCAAGTTTCTCAAGAAGAAATGCAACAAGCATTGTATCAATATGCAGGTAATTTTCCTGGACAAGAGCAAGAAGTTGTTGAGTACTTTAAGAAAAATCCAGATGCAGCAATGCAAATACAGGCACCACTTTATGAAAATAAAGTTGTAGACTTTGTTCTTAGCAAAGTTAAATTAAAGAATAACGAGCTTGACCTTGATTCTTTTATTAAGATTTACAATGGTTTAAATAATCCCGTTGATAAAACTAAGAGTAAAGCTGTTAAGAAAAAGACTGTAAAAAGAGAAACTAAGACGACAGCGCCTAAGAAAAAGAAAACGACAAAAGTAAAAAAATAATATGACACAAGATAAAATTTTTAGTCAATTAGTGCCAATGGTGGTTGAGCAAACCGGCAAAGGTGAACGTGCATTTGATATCTATTCTAGATTACTAAAAGAAAGAATTATATTTCTTGTAGGTCCTGTAGATGAAACTATGTCCTCATTAGTGTGTGCACAGTTATTATTTTTAGAATCTGAAAACCCAGAAAAAGAAATTTCACTTTATATAAATTCACCTGGCGGTGTAGTCAGCGATGGTTTAGCTATTTATGATACAATGCAATTTATCCAATGTCCGGTTTCAACTCTATGTTTTGGCCAGGCCGCTTCTATGGGCTCTTTTTTATTGGCTGCAGGCGATAAAGGAAAAAGATATTCATTGCCCAATTCAAGAATTATGGTCCACCAGCCTTCGGCTGGTTTTAGAGGACAGGCAACTGATATTGAAATACATGCAAAAGAAGTTCTATCTTTAAAAAAACGGCTTAATGAACTTTACTCTACTCATACTGGCCAAGCAGTTGAAGCAATTGAAACTGCCTTAGAGCGAGATAACTTCATGTCAGCGGAAGATGCTAAAAAATTTGGTATAATTGATGAAATTCAGACCAAAAGAGCTCCACAAACTGATACTAAGTCTGAATAAATCTGGTTAATTTACTGTTTATAAACAGTTTTTCAAAATCAAATAACGCTATTTAGTTGAAAATCTCATTTTAAAATGCATATTCTATGTAGTTAAATGATTCGTTATTTGAATAAATTATGAGTGATAGTACGCAAGATAAAACTAAGAATACGTTATATTGTTCGTTTTGTGGTAAAAGCCAACACGAAGTAAAGAAACTTATTGCTGGTCCGACAGTGTTCATTTGCGATGAATGCGTTGAACTATGTAACGATATTATTGTTGAAGAAAATAAGGAAGCCAATAATCAAAAAAATGCTTCTGGTAAAATTCCTACTCCACGTGAAATTTGTGACACCTTAGATGACTATGTGATTGGTCAATTAAAAGCCAAACAAAATCTTTCAGTTGCTGTTCACAATCACTATAAGAGAATTGAACATTCAAATGTGAAATCAGATGTTGAATTATCTAAATCTAATATATTGTTAATTGGACCAACGGGTTGTGGTAAAACTTTACTGGCTCAAACTTTAGCAAGAATATTAGACGTGCCATTTACTATGGCTGATGCAACAACACTAACTGAAGCAGGTTATGTTGGTGAAGATGTAGAAAATATTATTTTAAAATTATTACAAGCTGCGGATTATAATGTCGAAAAAGCCCAGCGTGGAATTGTCTATATTGATGAAATCGATAAAGTCAGTAGAAAATCAGAAAATCCTTCAATTACTAGAGATGTATCAGGTGAAGGTGTTCAACAGGCGTTATTAAAGATTATGGAAGGTACCGTTGCAAGTGTACCTCCTCAAGGTGGGAGAAAACATCCGCAGCAAGAGTTTTTACAAGTTGATACAACTAATATCCTATTTATTTGTGGCGGTGCTTTTGCCGGTCTTGACAAAATGATTACACAAAGATCAAAAGGTAGTGGAATGGGTTTCCAAGCTAATGTAGCGTCTGCTAATGAAAAAAGTATTGGTGAGGCACTAAACGATTTAGAGCCTGAAGATTTATTAAATTATGGATTAATTCCAGAGTTTGTTGGAAGATTACCAATAGTTGCAACTTTAAATGATCTTGATGAGGACGCTTTGTTGACGATATTACAGGAACCTAAAAATGCTCTAGTAAAGCAATATCAAACTCTATTCAATATGGAGAACGTTAAACTAATTTTATCCAAAGATGCTTTAAGGGTTGTAGCTAAGAAAGCTATTGAACGCAAAACAGGTGCGCGAGGCCTAAGATCGATTTTAGAAAATATTCTTCTTGATACAATGTTTGAGCTGCCGTCACTAGAAGGCGTTGAGGAAGTTGTAATTAATGCTGAAGTTGCTGAGGGTCGAGCTAGACCATTGTACATTTATTCTGAAAATAATAAAAAAACCTCGGAAAGTAGCGCTTAATTAAACTTTAATTTAGCTACTTGAAATATCTCTTTTTATTCACATCTATATAGAGCGTAACGATATTTTGACTTTACTAAAATCGTTACTAATTAATAGTTAGTATTTAGATATGGAAAACAAATTAGATTCTCAAACACTCCCAGTTTTACCGTTAAGGGACATAGTGGTGTTTCCACATATGGTTGTGCCGTTGTTCGTTGGAAGAGACAAGTCTGTCAAAGCCCTAGAAGAGGTTATGGGCAAGAATAAGAAAATTATGCTAATTACTCAAAAGAGTGCCTCTACTGATGATCCAAAAAAAGACGATCTTTTTGAATTGGGAACAATTGCAAATGTACTGCAATTATTAAAGTTACCCGATGGTACGGTAAAAGTTTTAGTTGAAGGTGTTAGTCGTGCCTCAATAAATCAATATACAGAAAATACAGAGTTCCTAATTGCTGACGTTGACACCATAGAGGAAAATATTGATTCTAATGATACTGCTATTAGAGGTCTAGCTAAATCATTAACTGATCAATTCGACCAATATGTAAAATTAAATAAGAAAATTCCTCCAGAAGTTGTGGGTTCAATCAATGAAATAGAAGATACAGGCAAACTATGCGATACCGTAGCATCTCATCTAGCTGTTAAACTTTCTGATAAACAAGAAATTCTAGAGTGCATCGATATTAATGAGCGTTTTGATAAAATTGTTAGCCTTATTCAGCTTGAACTTGATGTGCTGCAAGTCGAAAAGAAAATTCGTGGTCGAGTTAAAACTCAAATGGAAAAAACTCAGCGTGAGTATTACCTAAACGAACAAATGAAAGCCATTCAAAAAGAGTTAGGTGACTCTGAGGACGGCAAGGATGATGTTGATGAGTACGAAGAAAAAATTGATAAGGTCAAGCTTTCTAAGGAAGCAAGAGAAAAATGCAATGCGGAGCTTAAGAAACTAAAAACTATGAGCCCAATGTCAGCTGAATCTAGTGTAATAAGAAATTATTTAGACTGGGTATTATCTTTACCATGGGGCAAAAAAACTAAAGTTAAAAAAGATATTAACTTTGCTCAGAAAGTTCTAGATGAAGATCACTATGGTTTAGAAAAAGTTAAAGAGCGTATTTTAGAGTATCTAGCTGTACAATCTCGTATTAATAAAATCAAAGGTCCAATTCTTTGTTTAGTTGGCGCACCTGGTGTTGGTAAAACTTCCCTAGGTAAATCTATAGCTCGAGCTACAGGAAGAAAATTTGTACGTATGTCGTTAGGTGGTATGCGTGATGAAGCAGAAATTAGAGGTCATAGAAGAACTTATATTGGTTCAATGCCAGGCAAAGTTTTACAGATGGTTAAAAAAGCTGGATCATCCAATGCTTTATTTTTACTCGATGAAATTGATAAGCTTGGAAATGATTATCGTGGTGATCCGTCATCAGCACTATTAGAAGTATTAGATCCTGAACAGAATAACACGTTTAATGATCACTACCTTGAAGTTGATTATGATCTTTCTGACATGATGTTTTTAACAACTGCAAACTCATTAAGAATGCCACCAGCATTGTTAGATCGTATGGAAATTATTCGAATTGCTGGATACACAGAAGTTGAAAAATTAGAAATTGCAAAACAACACCTTGTTCCTGAAATTGAAAAAAAACATGGTTTGAAAAAAGACGAAATAAAGATAGAAGACTCTGCAATCATCGGCTTAATCAGACATTACACTCGTGAAGCAGGTGTTAGAAGCTTAGAAAGAGAAATTTCAAACTTAGCGCGTAAAACTATTAAAAAGATTGTTGCTGGTGAAAGTGTTTCTGAAACAATTAACGGCGATAACTTGCCAGACTTTGCCGGTATTAAGAAATTTAAATATGGTGAAATTGATGCTGATGATCAAGTTGGAATTGTTACGGGACTTGCTTGGACTGAAGTTGGTGGCGAAATTCTACAAATTGAATCAGTAATTATGCCGGGTAAAGGCAAAATGACGATTACGGGTAAACTTGGAGACGTTATGAAGGAGTCAATTCATGCAGCGCAATCGTATGTTCGCTCACGGGCGATTGAATTTGGCATTAAACCAACAATATTTAATCAGCGAGATATTCATATTCATGTCCCTGAAGGCGCTATCCCTAAAGATGGTCCATCGGCAGGTCTTGGTATGGTAACATCTATCGTATCTGTGTTAACTGGTATTCCAGTGAGAAAAGACATTGCTATGACTGGTGAGGTCACTCTGCGTGGTAAAGCATTACCAATCGGTGGCTTAAAAGAAAAACTTCTAGCTGCTCTGCGTGCTGGAACTAAAACAGTACTTATTCCAAAAGAGAATGAAAAAGATTTAGCGGAAATACCTGATAATGTTAAAGAAGGTCTTGAACTTATTTCAGTTGAAAGTGTTGATGACGTGTTAAAAGTGGCACTTACTAAGCCATTAATACCAATAGAATGGGATGAAGCTGCTGAGCTAAATGAGAAAAAAGGCATTAAAGACAGTGATGTCTCTGAAGATCAGGACATGACAATAACACATTGAATCTAATAGATATTTATATTTATTAAATTTTATAATCCTCAATTTTACTAGTTTTTCAATGTTTTTTAGATTGACTAAGAGATATAGTTCAGATCCTATAGAAATATTGCGAATCGTTAATCCAAAGAAGGGGATTTATTATGAATAAACAAGATCTAATTGGAAAAGTTGCTGAAATCACTGGCATGGCTAAAGGTGATTCAGAAAAAGCAGTAAATGCTGTTTTTGATCAAATTACGGAGCAACTGAAGGCACGAAGTGAAGTAAGACTAGTAGGTTTCGGTACTTTTAAGACATCTATCAGAAAAGCTTCACAAGGAAGAAATCCTAGAACAAATGAAGTTATTCAAATACCACAGTCAACAAGACCAAAGTTTACTGCTGGTAAAGGACTCAAAGAAGCAGTTAACAACGGCTAATTTAAGTTAAAAAATTTATTTTTTAAATCCGACTAGGTTTTTCACTTAGTCGGATTTTTTTTATTAAAGACTAGGAATTAATTTTAAACATATATATATTCCAATCTTTCAGGGCGATTAGCTCAGCTGGAAGAGCGTCACGTTTACACCGTGAATGTCGGCAGTTCGAACCTGTCATCGCCCACCATTTCATCCCACGAAATGGAAGAATAATAATTGATGCAATTCAATTATATTAGTGGGGGTGTAGCTCAGCTGGTTAGAGCGCCTGCCTGTCACGCAGGAGGTCGCGGGTTCGAGTCCCGTCACTCCCGCCATTTACAAATGTGACTAATAAGTATCTCTAGTTTTTGATGTAAAAAAATATATTTATATAAGTTATAAAACTCAAAATGTTATTCAATAAGAGTTTATCAATCCATTTAGTTAATTTTTTCACTTTTTTAATTGTTTTAATTTTATTTTTTATATCACCTGAAAATTCTTTAGCTGCTGATTGTACAGATAATGCAAGCACAATTTCTGCGAATTGTGACGGTGATTTTCAAATGACCGGTAATAACACTACTCATACACTTAACTCTGGGGTTACTATAAATGATACGAATGGATCAGCGACACGTTTTTCAGGAAATTCAAATATTTTTAATGTATTTGGTTCGATCACAACTGGATCAAGTGATTATGGTGTTCAATTCCAAAGTGGAAGCAGTAACACAGTTAATGTTAAAAGTTCTGGATCTGTTTCTACAAGACATGATGCAGTAAACGCAGGCTCAGATGCATCTGATATAATAATCAATAACGAAGGAACTATTTCTACGTCTGGTGTTAGGACCATAAGTGTTACTGGAGTTGCTAATGTAACAATTTCAAATTCTGGAACAATTTCAGGCCCAGAAGAACAAATAAGCTTATCTGATGAAAGCGGCGGGGACTGCATGATGATGCCAGGGAGCTGCGATTCCACAACTGGAGTTGTTATAACAAACTCAGGTACCATTGATAGTACTGGAAATATTGGAGGTTCTAATGGAGCTATCCGAATACTTGGTGCAACGGTTACATCTATTACAAATACTGGAAATATTAATGGAACTGGTAATTCTATTTATATCAGAGATAATGGTTCTGGTGCAGATGGTACTATAGCGACACTTACAAATATTGGCACAATGGAAGGCACCATTAAAGCGCATCTTGATGGTTTTGTTACAACATTAGTCAATGATCAAGGAAAAGAAAATAGCAACCCTCTTTTATGGGACACCAACATACCAACAAATACTAAAATAAAAATTAATAATGCTAATGATTTTGGTCAATTGGCAGTCAGCAATGTAAATGGAGCAACAACTTTTAGTATTGCCACAGGTTCATCGGTAGTAAATGGAACATATAGTAACGTTATTACTGGTGTATCAGTAAGTAATTTTAGTGGTGGAGTGGCACCGAGTGGAACTTACGGTGATTGTAGCTGGTCATTAAATAATTCTTCAGGAAGCAATTGGGATCTGATTGCTTCGTGTGATACTGATTCACCATCAATGGTTATAAGTGCTTCAGAAGTCGAGAATGCATCAACATCTGAGAATTCGACACTTTCAATTACATTTTCATCAAGTGAAAGTACTTCAAATTTTGTACTAGCTGATATTGTAGTTTCAAATGGCACTTTAATTAACTTTACTGGTAGCGGAACTACTTATAGTGCAACATTGATACCTAATACAATAGGTCAAATTACAATTAGTATTTTAGCGGGCGTTTATACTGATGCTTCTGGCAATGGAAATTTAGTAGCAAATCAATTTGTCTGGATTTATCAAAGAACCAACCCTTTTGATACTGCTGCAAACCTAGCTGTTGTGGAAACACAAATTGCAAGTACATTACGTGCCACATCGATTGCAGCTGATGCTGTTGATGCGAGATTAAGTTCTTTAAATTTTGGCAAACAAGCAACTCTCAATCAAGGTATTGCTTTGGCCTATAATGGCTCCAATGAACAGATTGCTAAACTCTTTAATTATACTTTGAATAAACTCAATTTGGAACGCGACATTAATGCGGAGTGGAACATATGGACAATAGGTTCCATTACCATTGGTGAAAGTGATCGAACTGCAACAAAATCTGGAATTGATTTTGAATTACAAAATATAGGCATTGGAATTGATAAGCAGTTTAGTCCCAGTTATTTATATGGCTTCTCCATGCACCACAGTAACTCTAAAGATGAAATTGATGCTATCAACAACGTTGATAACCAGACCATTAGCATTTCTAGTTATCACAATCTAGAACTTCCAAACAATCAAAACATCAATGCAACATTTATATATAGCGAATCAGATATTGAAACACAAAGACGTGGAACAGATAATACAACTTACTATTATGGATATCGAGATGCTTATGCACTACAGATGAGCGTTGGTTATGCATTACAATTTAATTTTGGTGATGTATCAATTGCACCCAATGGTAAATTTGATTACGGCATTATTAAACTTGAACATTTTTCAGAAAGTGCCGGTATTGATAGTATGACGTTTTATGATCAGCACATTCATAGTTCAGCACTATCACTTGGAGCCAAGTTTGCTTATAACAAATCATTTGAAACTAAGCACTATTCATTTATGCCATATGCAGAGATTGCCATTGAAGAAAATCTTACCGATACTTCAAATCTATATGCCGTCTATGGTGCGGGGACTTCACAACTGTTCACAAAAGCAATGAAACGTGATTATGATAATGCTTTTAAAATTCTATTCGGCTCAGATATCACATATCAAGATCAAAATATTGGACGACTGTCATTGCAACGCATAGATCAGCTGGATCATGGTGAAGAGCACTCTATTCAACTTGATATCAATATTCCTTTTTAAGCTCTTTCTAATAGAAGGTCGCGGGTTTGAGCGCCATCATCCATGTTTTGTCACAAATTTGCATTTTTGTGAATCTTTGGTTAAGACTAATCTATGAAAAAAATAATACTTATATCAATACTATCTTTGTTTTCTTATACAACTATTTTTGCAGCTATCACAACACGTGAAGACATTAATTTTCTACAAGACGAGAGTGATTACAATATAACACAACGCTCTCATATTGCATATTTACAAGACGAGAGTGATTATAACATAACTCAAAGATCTCATATAAGAGAATACCAAGAATTGTCTAAGCAACAATCTTTTTGGAATTGGCTAATTTCTGGCTAATTAATTTTTTAATATTAGGCCTATCAGATAAAATATACATTTAGATATTTCTGGTTTATGATTTCTACATGCGCTTAATAACATCAATATTTTTACTATTACTTCTAAGCTTTGAAGCCATGGCTTCTGAAAAGGCAATACCTGGTCCCAATGACTGTTTTTGGCGTGGACCATTTAGTGCAGATCCGTACATTAATATTGCCTACCCTGATGCTAATGTTTATTACTGGGCTGCTGTATTTTCTACTCCAGAAGATGCAACTCTTGAACTCAATGGTGACTATCCTTATTCACGCTATATGTCGTTTTTTAGTTACAATGAAAGAGGCAAGCCGATTGAGTCAATAACTGATTATCAGATAGATTCAATTGCGACAAATCCATTTATACCAGGCAATCAAAGGTCTGATTTGAATCGTGCGTATACGATTGAAGTGATAAATGATGCTGCTATAGCAAACTCTGACAACACCTTGTTTTCTCCACAATATAGAAACAATCAACAACTCATTGTTTATAGAATTTATTTACCAGATGAAAATACTACCCCGACAGGTGGCGTTACTTTACCTCAACCAACTTTGACATTGAGTGATGGTACCAAGCTTAAAAGCAAAGAAGCATGTAAAGCTATGAATGCAAGTCAATTCTTAACAGTCTCCTTCGATGCACTTGGAATACCGCCTAATGAATATCGTAAGTTAATTACTCAATCAGACAAACCCGATACTTGGCCAGCACACAATCCAACTAAATGGTTTATTCAACTCGATCGAAAAAGCTTAATTGGAATGTATACTGGTGATATCGATCCAAACGCACCCCGAAGTGAGGGTGGTTTTTATCCAAACTTAGATAATGATTACATAAGAGCCATTATTAATCGTAAACATGGTAAAGTTTTAATTGTCAGAGGTAAGGCGCCGACAACCCCACAAACATTTAATGGAGCAAATGTAGCAAAAGAAGCTGATTTACGTTATTGGTCGCTTTGTTCCAATCAGAGTTTTGTGAATACTAGAGTTAACGACTGCTTGTTTGATCAAGAAATACCACTTAATAAAAATGGTTTTTATACGATAGCTATAAGTCGAGCTGAAGACCGACCACGCAATGCCACTAGAGAATGTGGAATGGCTTGGTTACCTATGGCTGATGATGGGGATGGAATGTTTGATGAAGATGTGACCGTGATTCAATTTCGACATATGTTACCATCTAAAGACTTTGATCATGCAATACAAAGAGTGATGAAACAAGATCAGTTAGAAACAGTTATGGGGCCGTATATGCCTCAAGCAAGGTACTTGATGCCAAATCAAGTTGAAACATTTTTTCCTTGTCCAAACTAAAGAGAAAATTATGTTAAAAGTTCATTTTGCAACAAATTCAAGAGCCCAGAGAATAATCTGGTTATTAGAAGAGCTAGGTCTTGAATATGAAGTAAATATAATGCCATTTTCAAAAGAAGGACTTAAATCTGATGAACACCGAGCAAGACACGCACTTGGTAGAGTACCTGTATTGGAAGATGGTGATGTGTCTATTTTTGAATCTGGCGCAATTATTGAATATGTATTGGCACGACATAAGGACGGTGGTTTAAAACCTGAAATAAATTCCACAGAATTTCCTTATTATCTGCAATGGTTTCATTATTGTGAAGGCATGGTTATGCCACCAATGAACCAAATAGTTGTGCAAACAATTTTACTACCACCTGATCGTAGAGATGAGAATGTTTTAAGACAGGCAAAAAATTTACTAACAAAATCATTAATGATGGTAAATGATAACCTGGCTGATAAAGACTATTTGATTGGGAACTTTTCTGCTGCTGATTTAATGCTTGGTCATGCATGTTTTATGGCAAATAGAATGGGCTGCGTAACCGATGAAATGACACATATCAAAGATTATGTTGAGAGAATATCAGCAAGACCAGCTTTTAAAAAAGCAATTGAGCTTAAATAACAATAACTAATTTATTTTTTTTGCAGAAACAATCCAAGTTGCACTGTCAAACATTAAACCTTCGTTCGTCATGAATGGTTCGAATGCATTAGCTAAAGATTGTAAGAGTTTATCTTTTATTGCTGGGTCAATTGATTTTATACTTTCAGCAATTACTGGATTTAAAGAAACAAAATTAAAAACTGCTTCATCAATACTCTGATTTGCAAACCACAAGATTTTAGTTGCCATTGGTTCAATTGCTACATTTACGAAACCAGCAGCGGTTAGTATTTCATCAATATATTCAGGTTCTTGAAATGCAAAAGGACTTGGTGCTCTTTTTTCTACTGCGGGCAGCTCTAGAAACTCCTTCAACACTGTCGCCGATACTCCATGCCAAGGATTAACTTTAGGTGATTGCCAGCAAACAAAAGATAGAGTGGAATCTTTTTTTAATGAATCAAATACATTTAAAAAAGCGGCTTTTGGATCATCAAAGAACATTACTCCAAACCTAGAAAAGGCAGCATCATAATTATCTTTTTTTAAAGGTTCTAACTGTACATCTTGAACAATAAATTCAGCATTTGAAATATTTTCATTTGCTGCGAGTGATTTTGCGTGGACTAACATAGGCAGCGATATATCTAGTCCAGATACTTTACTATTTACATGCTCACTGGCAATATCAAGTGTTGTTCTGCCAGTACCGCATCCAATATCTAGTATTTTATTACAATTTGATAAATCTATTTTTTTTAAAGCAGCATCACCTAGTGGCTTTAGGGTAATATCAAGCTCATCCTGTCTTTCAACCCAGACATCTCCACCTTTACCTGACCAGAAGGCTTTTTGTTTAACGTTCTGCTCTTCGTTAGTCATGCTCTCCGTCTTTACCACGAAAAAATTTGTGGTCAAAAACTTCAGGCTTATTCTTTGCGGTTTGAAAGACAAAAGCAGTTACGAATATAGCTGCTATTAAAAGTGCGTGAGCAATAGCAGTATATTTAAAAACACCAAGGCTATTCACAATATATATAGAAAATACGCCACTCCACATAAATGCTAAAATTTGCATTACCAGGTGGCGAACTTCCATGTTCTGCACATTGCTGATTGGGTTATAATTAGAATTCATAACTGAATTCCAGACTCGCTTGAATGTGTCCATTTCGGTAATATAGTACTTTTAATACAGAAAGCTATGGCTATTTTGTATTTGATGCTAATCTATTTTAACTAAGGAGATTCACTATGGCCAAAGGCATGGACAGACAAAAAGATTCAAAAAAGCAAGGCAAGTCTTTGAAAGAAAAAAGGGCTGCAAAAAAAGCAAAAAAAAATAAGTAGTTTAATTTAAACATTAATTGTTTTTGCGTTAATTTGAGCTAATTCATTAACATGTTACAAATATCTATTTTACTTCATTTGCTTATTATTGGCTTCATGATTTTCTTTATGACGGTAATAACACCCTCAGTTTTTAATACCTTAAACGAAGATACAGCTGGAAAATTCTTAAGATTTACTTTTCCAAGAATGTTTCTTTATGGGTTCATTCTATCATTTTTTGCTTTTGTAACAGCCTTAATAAGTGGCGACGTCATATTTTATTCAGTACCATTAATCTCAGGTCTTTTTTTTCTATTTAATACTTACGCTATAACTCCTAAGATAAATCTATATCGAGATAAGTTTAAAGCAGGTGAATTAATTTTTGAAAAGAAATTTAAGCAGTTTCACTTTATATCAGTGTTTATTTTTTTATGTCAGTTGCTTAGCTCAATTAGTTTAGTTGTATTATATTTTATATAGGAGATCATTTATGAAAATTTTAAAAACCCTTACCGATGTCGAGCTAATTATTGTTGACTTGGAAGTAACTCTTGGTGACAAAAAACAAAATGCACCAACTCTATGCGCGCGATATGATGGCAAAATTATTCCTTTAAATACCGCTCATGATGGCAGACCAATTTTGATGAAAATTGAAAATGCAATTACAGAGTAATTCTGTAAAATTATAACTTTTTTTATGTAATTATTGATAGCATTTATTGATTTATTAAATAATTTTTAGTATTAAAAAATATCACTAATAAAACTTATTGTAACAAACTGAAACTATTTTAAAAAATTTAGTGGATGTACATAAAATATTTTTCATTTTTAATCTTTCTATTTGTGCAGAGCAATCAAATCTTTGCTAGCGAATTACTTGGTGTTGCTTTTGCTGATGAAAATACAATAATTGAAGAAATTTCAGACTCAAAAATAATTGATGGGAAGCGTAAAAGATTAAATTTAGATCTTACGTTTGAAGACCAAATAGCAGAACAAATGCCTAAAGATAAGGAGCGAGATAATATATACGAAGGATTATCGAGAGATCTTTATTATTTAATGATTAGATACTAGTTAAGGATTGCCAGCTCGAGCATATTTAACTCTCGAAGTATAAATTTTACCCATCCGTTTTGATTTTGCAACTTCTGGAGTTGAGTCATTTGCAGTTGATATGTGCAAAGTTTTACCTTCGGGACCACCAAGCATGCATGCGTATGCACGTTGTGGAGTACTGATAATGTCTGTTACTTTACCTCCTTCTTCAATACGAAAAACCTCGTAAGTAGTTGGGGAGGCCACCCAAATTCCCATATTCTCATCTAAACAGATTCCATCTGGAACTCTCACTGGAAAAGAAGACTCTTTTGGAACCTGTTTAAGAAATCTTCTAAGTTTAGTAATATAGAATATCCATGTTGGCATCATTTGAGCCCAAATTTTTCTGTTAGATAAAGTTTTATCTGGATTGATGTCATATGATGTAAGACGTCCAGCATAAGTCTCACCAACAATTAATTTTTTTCCATCAGGTGTAATAACAGTACCATTGGGAAATTCTAAGTTGTCAGCAACAATTGATGCAGTTCCTTCGGGTGATACATGAATTAGGCAAGTTGGCTTAACATCAATGTTATGTTTTGTAGTTCCAAAGTTTCCAATATACGCATGACCTTCTTTATCAACCACCATATCATTACAAGTATATTGAGTAAGGTGTGATAGATCGCTATGTAGGGATAAAACACCTTCACTAAAGCGCATAAGCTTTTGATCGTTCATGGAAACAATTAACATGTCACCATTTGGCAACCAACCTAATCCTGATGGCTGATTAGGAATATCTACTATTTTTTCAAGCTTACCATCACTATCAACACTAAACACTGCATGTTGATAGAAGTCGGAGAACCAAAATTTATTATTATGCCATCTCGGACCTTCCGAAAAATATAAATTTTCAACTAACAATTTTAGCGTTGTAGGCATTTATAGACTTAATGTTACATTACTCTTCACTTAAATCAATTAAAGTGACAATATTTGTTTATGCAAATGAAAATGATCAAAACTAATGGAATTAACATTAGAGCTCATATCGAGGGCTCTGGACCCTTAATTATACTTGTTCATGGGTGTCCGGAGAGTTGGTATTCTTGGCGAAAACAGATTGGCTCACTTGCCAATGCTGGCTATACAGTGGCGGCAATCGATGTCAGAGGTTACGGCGGCTCAGATAAACCACATGCTGTAAGTGAGTATAGTCTTAAAAAATTAGCTGATGATATCATTGGCATTATTCATGAACTTAATTTTAAAACAGCAATTTTAATTGGCAGAGACTGGGGCGGTCCAATTGTTTGGCATACTGCTTTACTAAATGAAGATACTATAACTGCGGTTGCTGGGCTGTCAGTTCCATATTTTAGAAGATTAAACGTCACCCCAATTGAACTGTTTAAACAAATTTATAAAGATAAGTTTTTTTATCAAATTTACTTTCAAGATGAAGGTGTTGCAGAGAAAGAACTTGAGGCGGATATTAGAAAGTATCTAGAAACTACATATTTTACTGCAGATTACAGAGGAATGAATGACATTAAGAATGCTGTATTTAGTGCTTCTAGCAATAAATCTCCCGAATCAAAGTTACTGGACGACATTAATTCTTTCGATAGTTATCCTGACTGGATCAATAAAGAAGAGATGGATTATCTTGTTGGTGAGTTTGAAAGTAGTGGTTTAAGGGGGCCTTTAAATAGGTATCGTAATTATGAGCTTGATTTTAAGGATATGGAGCATCTTGCAGGAAAAAAAATCAGCCAACCATCAGCATTTTTAGCTGGGAGTCATGACCCTGTTAATTTTTTTATTTTACCAAATGGTTATAAGGATTCCAATGACTTAAGAGTAAATATTGAACCACAATATGAGAATTTAGTTGATGTTGTCCTGTTAGATGGAGCTGGACATTGGGTGCAAGAAGAGAAGCCAAAGGAAGTAAATGATTTCTTGCTCAAATTTTTGTCAAAAGTTAATTAAATCAGCTAAATATCTGACTATTTCAGTTGCTTAAAATATTTAAAAAATAGAGTTTTCTTCTAAATTTTTGGGTATATATAGGTACTGTTAATGGATACTTTACATATGGATCACGCCTTAGGCGAATATCTACCAGTACTAATATTTTTAATTCTTTCGTTAGTTATTGGCTGCCTCTTTGTTTTTGTAAACTTTGTAGTTGCTCGTCACAATCCTGACGATGTAAAAAATTCTGCTTATGAATGTGGCTTTGATCAATTTGGAGACTCCCGCATGAAATTTGATGTTCGTTTTTATCTGGTAACTCTACTATTTATCATTTTTGATTTAGAAGTCGTATT
>JAONQW010000007.1 GCA_028412835.1 Candidatus Pelagibacterales bacterium | reverse complement strand
CAGTTATTGCTTTAGGGGGTGGTATTCTTGGTGATATTGTTGGGTTTACTGCAAGTATAATTTTACGAGGTATAAATTACATACAATTACCTACAACACTATTGGCTCAAGTAGACTCGTCTGTAGGCGGCAAGACTGGAGTAAATAATAATTTTGGAAAAAATCTATTGGGCTCATTCTATCAACCAAAATTAGTAGTTATTGACACTGACGTTTTACGTACACTTCCAAAAAGAGAGTTACTCTCGGGATATGCAGAAATTATTAAATACGGGATAATCAAAGATGTTAGATTTTTTCATTGGCTTCAAAAAAATGGGAGTAAAGTTATTAATGGAAATACCGATGCAAGAATATATGCAATTTATAGGAGTTGTATTAATAAATCACAAATTGTTGAAGATGATGAAAAAGAGCATGGAACAAGAGCTTTATTAAACCTTGGTCATACATTTGGACATGCAATCGAGTCTTTAAATGATTATAAAAAAAATATTATACATGGTGAAGCAGTTTCAATTGGGATTATTATTGCAACAAAATTATCTTATGTAGATGGAAATATAGATAAAAATACTTGTGATCAGATAATTAATCACTTTGCTATGATGGGTTTAAAAATGAATCTACCTCAAAGTTTAAAAAAGATTCCTCCTAAAAAATTTATTGCTGAGATGCTTAAGGATAAAAAGACCATAAATAATGAGATCACTTTAATTTTGATTAAAAAAATAGGAAAAGCTTTCATCAAAAAAAAATATTCATACAATAGGCTTATTAAGCTACTTAAGGAGATAACCACTTAGTATGTTTTTTGACATAATAATATTATCAATATCTATATTTATACTCTTAATACTATCAGCATTCTTTTCAGGATCTGAAACTGCTTTAACAGCTAGTACGAGAAGTCGACTTACTGGACTAAATATTAAAGGAAAAAAAAATGCACAAATTGCAATAAATCTTTTAAACGACAAAGAGTCTCTTATTGGTGCCATTCTATTGGGTAATAACCTAGTAAATATCTTAGCTTCTTCTCTTGCGACAAGCTTATTAATAAAAATGTTTGGAGACTCCGGTGTAGCTTATGCAGTATTAATAATGACAGTTTTAATTGTCATTTTTGCTGAAATACTGCCGAAAAGTTATGCGATTTCAAATTCTGAAAAAATGGCTTTAACAATAAGCCCAATAATAAGACCCTTTGTCTTCTTTCTTTCTCCAATAACTTGGTTAATGGAAAAAATAGTTCATGGAATATTGGCTGTTTTCGGAATGAATTATATAAAAAATAGTCGCTCGCTGTCCGTTCAAGATGAAATTCGAGGAACAGTTGATTTGCATCATAAAGAAGGTCGTCTATATAAGTTTGATAAAGATATGGTTAAAGGAATTTTAGACTTATCTGTTATTGGTATTGAAGATGTAATGGTGCATCGAAGCAATATGTTTACTGTTAATATTGATGATGATGCAAATAACATAATAAGTGCAGTCATCAATAGTCCTTATACAAGGATTCCTGTCTGGAAAAATGATGCCGAGAATATAATCGGAATAATTCATGCAAAAAATTTATTAAGATTAATTAGCACAAAAAAAGATCTGCCAATACTCAATGAAGATATCAAAAAAACACTGCTTGAACCATGGTTCGTGCCTGAAACAACCACTTTAAAAGAGCAATTACAAATGCACTTAAATAAAAGAACCAAGCTAGCAATCATAGTTGATGAATATGGTGCTTTAATGGGTATGATCAGCTTGGAGGACATAATTGAAGAAATTGTTGGAGATATTAGTGATGAACATGATGTTATAGTCAAAGGTGTTGATGTTAATTCTGATGGAAGCTTTAATATAAATGGTAACGTTGAAATTAGAGATTTAAATCGTGAATATGGATGGGAATTGCCAGATAGTGAAGCTAATACTATTTCAGGTTTAATTATTCATGAATCACGCTCTTTTCCTAAACCAGGGCAAAAGTTTAATTATTATGGTTTTCAATTTGAAATTTTAGAAACTCAAGGTAATCAAATATCACTCCTCAAGGTCTTGAGTGCTCAATAATTTAAATTCATTAATTGAATAAAGTTTTAGTACAAGAGCATGAACATGGTCTTTTAATTCTTCAGTAAGTACTTTGTGAATTAGCCTTTCCCGATTTACTTTACTTTTATTTTCAAAAATATCAGACACTATAACAAGTCTTATATGGGAGTACTCACCTCTATTGTTTGTTGCATGATGACTGTGTTGTTCAGAGAAATTTATAAGTCTAAAATAAAAAGGATCGATATTATCTTTTATTTTTTTTGTTATTATATTATCAATATTCATTAATTAATATTAATTGTATTCTTTGTATTATGACACACCAAAAATGTAGCAGTTCAGATTGTAATCTTCTGGGAGAATATAAGGCACCAATTTCTCCAGATAATCTAAGAGAATATCAATGGTTTTGTTTAACTCATATTAAAGAATATAACAAAAATTGGAATTATTTTGAGAACATGACGGCTGATGAGATAGAGACTTTTATTGAAAATGACATTATTGGTCACAGAAAAACCCAAAAAATAGGGGCTACGAATAGCAATTACTTTGATAAAACTAACAAAATTAGGGAAAACTTATTTAATTCATTTACCGATATTGGAAATATAGAATTTGGCTCTACATTAATGGGAAGTGAATATATTAATGCATTGGCTGAATTAAATATTAATGATAAAAATGCACCGCTAGAAGTAATAAAGAGTAAATTTAAAGATATTGTTAAACAATTACATCCCGATACTGTTGGCTACAAAGAAGAAAATATTGAAAAATTAAAAAAAGTTTTAGAATCATATAAAATAATAAAAAATCATTATGAGCGATTTAAGTCAAAATAATCAAGTTACTCCAGACATATCAATCTCTGTTAATCAAGCGTTTGGGATTGATACAGACCTTCATGTAGATGGGTTTTCTCAAAACTCAGCTTATGTTCCTGAAATTGATTCAAATTATTGTTTTGATAAAGCAACAACAATGGCAATATTATCTGGCTTTAAATATAATAGAAGAGTAATGGTTCAAGGATTTCATGGAACAGGCAAATCAACTCACATAGAACAAGTTGCAGCAAGACTTAATTGGCCTTGTGTTAGAGTCAATCTTGATAGTCACGTTAGTAGAATTGATTTAATTGGTAAGGATGCCATAGTTCTTAAAGAGGGAAAGCAGATAACAGAATTTCAAGATGGGATTCTACCATGGGCAATTCAGAATAATACAGCTTTAGTTTTTGATGAATATGATGCTGGTCGGCCAGATGTTATGTTTGTCATTCAGCGAGTTCTTGAGTCTGAGGGTAAATTTACTTTGCTTGATAAAAATAGAGTGATTAAGCCACATCCATCTTTTAGATTGTTTGCAACAACTAATACAGTTGGCCTAGGTGATACAAGTGGACTGTACCATGGAACTCAGCAAATTAACCAAGGACAAATGGATAGATGGAGCATTGTTACAGCATTAAATTATCTTGATAATAAAAAAGAAAAAGAAATCATACTTTCTAAAGTTAAAAATTATAACACACCTGATAGAGAAGAAACTATTGAACTGATGATTAAAGTCGCCGACCTTTCAAGAAAAGGTCTTGTTAATGGAGATATTTCTACAGTTATGAGTCCAAGAACTGTACTAACTTGGGCTGAGAATGCAGAAATATTTGATTTCAACATAGCTTTATCATTTCAGCTGACTTTTTTAAATAAATGTGATGATAGTGAAAAACCTATAATTGCTGAATATTATCAAAGATGTTTTGGTGAAGACCTTATGAACATTCAATCAGATATAACTCTTACTTAAGTGAAAGAGGATACTCTAGATACATTTAAAAGAGCTTTATCTTCAACGGTTAAAGCAATTGCAGAAGATAAAGAAATCGAAGTTATTTTTGGTAATAACTCCACTTCCTCTGAAGAAAAAATAATTCTACCTGAAATAAATAATGTTTTTGATCTAGATAATATAGCAAGAATTAGAGGTGCAGCTGATAATGAAGCTTTGATCTATAAGTATAGAAATAATGACACATACAGTGAATTCTTACCTAATAAAGAAAAAAATAAAAAGATTTATGAAAGTTTAGAAAATACACGTATTCAGATTCTAGGAAGTAAATATATGCGAGGTGTTAAATCTAATCTTTTAAGTCTGTATGAAAAAAACTGTAATGAAAAAAATTATTCAAATGTAACAAGTCAGTCAGATTTAGAAATTGAGCATGCTTTAGAAATCTACTTAAAGAAAAAAATTGATACCAATATTGTACCTAAGAGTGCTTCTCACGCTCTATCATATTGGAGTAAATGGCTAGATTCAAAAGTAGGAACTTCAATTGATGACTTATTAGAGAATGTAGATAATCAAGAAAAATTTGCAAAACTTACCAATAAACTAATTTCAGATCTTAAGCTTTATGATACGAACGAAAATAAAGATGAATCTGAAGATGATAATAAAGGTCAGCAAACTGAAGAATTAGATAATCCTGATATAGATGAAACTGAAAGTCAGTCTTCCATGAGTGACGATGACATGGAAAATACAGAGGAAGAAGTTCAGTCTGAAGAAAGTGAATTGCCAGTAGATGAAAACAATGAAGAAATGCAAGACCTGGAGGATGATGGCTCTGAAAATGTTAAGCCTCAGTATAAAGAGAGCAAATCTGTAGAAACTATTTTGAGTGAGTATATGGTTTATTCAAATAAATATGATGAAATTATTACAGCTCAAGATCTTTGTGAAGATGAGGAATTAAATAGATTAAGAAAATATTTAGATCAACAATTAAAGTCCTTCCAAACAATAATCTCCCGTCTGGCTAATAGATTACAAAGAAAATTATTGGCAAAACAAAATCGAAGTTGGGAATTTAATATTGAAGAAGGCCTACTTGATACATCAAGACTCACTAGAGTTATAACTGATCCCTTTTATTCACTTTCATTTAAAAAAGAGAAAGACACTGACTTTAAAGATACAGTTGTATCATTGCTAATTGATAATTCTGGATCAATGCGGGGCAGACCAATTACTGTTGCGGCAATGAGTGCCGATATCCTTACGCGAACTCTTGAAAAATGTGGAGTAAAAGTTGAGATACTTGGTTTTACAACTAAAGCTTGGAAGGGTGGAAAAAGTAGAGAAAGCTGGATGCAAAATAATAAACCTCCATCTCCTGGAAGATTAAATGACTTAAGGCACATCATTTATAAAGCTGCAGATGAACCATGGAGAAGATCAAAAAAAAATCTTGGCTTGATGATGCGAGAAGGTTTGCTAAAAGAAAACATTGATGGTGAGGCTTTATTATGGGCACACAAACGCCTTCAGAATAGATATGAAGCTAGAAAAATACTTATGGTAATTTCCGATGGAGCTCCAGTAGATGATAGTACATTATCTGTAAATTCAGGTAATTATCTTGAAAAACATTTAAGGGGTGCAATTAACTGGATTGAAAATAAATCCGATGTTCAACTTCTAGCGGTTGGTATTGGACATGATGTTACTAGGTATTACAAAAAAGCTGTTACGATTGTAGACGCTGAACAATTAGCAGATGTTATGACGGAACAGCTAGTGGATCTATTTGAAGAGTTTCCTCTAAAGAAAAGAGATATTTTAAATTAGTTTTTAAGTAGATGCAGTTTTTTTTAATAAGCTTTTTTTGACGACTTTTGCTTTTGGAGAAAGCTTATTACTTTTTACTTTTAATAAATAGTCATCAATACTTCCGTACTTTGCTACAGTTCTAATTGAGGAGGCGGCTACAGATAACCTTACATTTTTATTAAGAATTTCACTTCTAAATGTTACAGATTGAATATTTGGAATAAATTTACGTTTAGTCTTATTGTTAGCTTTACTTACGTTATGGCCAAATTGTACTTTTTTTCCCGTTAAATCGCATGCTCTTGTCATAGATGAAGTGTATTAATGATTGTAAACGAATATGTCAATATTTACTTATTTTTTGCTAAGAAATCTATCAATAATTACCTTAGAGGCTGCATAAAATCCAGTCTCTCCAACAATAATCCTTCGAACTTCGCGTTCTAGTAATTCTGAAGTTTCCTTTTCACTTCTGAGTTTAAGTAAGATCTTGTTTCTAACCTCTTCCTCGAGCCAGTATGCTAACTGATTTTCTCTTCTCTTATCAAATTGATTGTTAGCCTTATTCACATTTACAATTTTATTGTAAGAATCTAATACTTCATCCATACCTTTGTTTTCAATGGAAGAAACTAATACCACCTGTGTTTCTAGTGCATCACTATCTTTATTATAAAAGCTTAAAGCAGATTTATAATCAGAGGCTGTTTTTGATGCTTGAGAAGCTAAGTCGCCATCATTTTTATTAACTATGAAGATATCAGCATATTCTGTAATACCTTTTTTAATTCCTTGAAGTTCATCACCAGATCCTGGTCCAACAATTAATGTAAATATATCTACTAGATTTGCAGCTGTAATTTCTGACTGTCCAACACCCACTGTCTCAATAAAGATATAGTCATAACCTGCTGCATCTAAAATTATTGCCGCTTCACGAGTTCCTACAGCTATGCCTCCCAAAGAACCTCTCGATGGAGTAGAGCGAATAAAAGTGTTTTCATTTTTAGAAATTTCACTCATACGAGTTTTATCACCTAAGATAGACCCACCAGTAAAATTTGAAGAGGGATCAATAGCAAGTACCCCTAACTTAAAATTTTTATTAACTATATATGAGCCAAATGATTCAATAAATGTAGATTTGCCTACGCCTGGTGGACCTGAAAAACCAACTCTTATGGCATGACCAGGTGACTTTATAAGTTCAGAGATTAATTCATGACTTTGAATGATGTCTTCTTCTCTCGAGGATTCTACAAGAGTAATAGCCTTTGCGATCGCTGCTCTTTCTCCTGCTATAATCCTATCCCTAAGTTTCATCATAAAAATTAAATCATTTACTATTTTTTTGAAATAAGTTCGATTACTTTTTCAGCAGAGTCTAGAATACTTGTTCCTGGACCAAAAATTGCTGAAATATTATTGTCATATAAAAATTGATAATCTTGTTCAGGTATTACTCCTCCAACAAAAACAACTATCTTATTATTCTTATCAATTGCATTAAGGCTTTTCATTAATTCTGGTACTAAAGTTTTATGGCCCGCAGCAAGTGTTGATACACCAATAGCATGTACATCATTTTCAATTGCATCTTTTGCAACGTCCTTTGGAGATTGAAATAATGGACCCATATCAATATCAAAGCCTAAGTCAGCAAATGAAGTTGCAACAATTTTTGCGCCTCTATCATGACCATCTTGTCCCATTTTAACAATTAGAACTCTTGGCCTTCTTCCCTTCTCTTTTTCGAAAATATTAATTTTATTTTGTATATCCATAAATTTTTCATCTTTCTCAAAAAACTTTCCATAGACACCTGATACACCTACATTTGTAGCATAGTGTCGACCAAAAGCATCTTCAAGTGCTTTTGAAACTTCACCCACAGTACCTCGAGCTCGCATTGCCTCAATGCTTAAAGCTAATAGGTTGCCGGTATTGTCTTTTGCAGCCTCAGTAATTTTATTTAGATGACCCTTAAGAATTTTATCATCTCTATCTTTTTTTAAAGTAGAAATTTTTGTTATTTGATCTTCTCGTACTTTTTCATTGTCTATAACTAACACATCAATTTTAGGTTCTTTAGGGTTTTTAAACTTATTCACCCCAACCACTACCTGTTTACCACTATCAATTTTTGCCTGTTTCTTAGTAGCTGACTCTTCAATACTTAATTTTGGCATACCAGCTGCAACAGCTTTAGTCATTCCACCTAATTCTTCAACTTCCTCAATAATTTTCCAGGCTGCAGAACATATATCTTCAGTTAATTTTTCAACAAAGTAAGATCCTGCTAATGGGTCAACGGTGTTTGTTACCCCTGTTTCATTTTGAAGTATCAACTGAGTATTTCTTGCAATTCTTGATGAAAACTCAGTAGGTAGAGCAATTGCTTCGTCAAAAGAATTTGTGTGAAGACTTTGTGTTCCTCCCAACACAGCTGATAAGGCCTCATAAGAGGTTCTTACAATATTGTTGTAGGGATCTTTTTCAGTCAAAGAAACTCCTGAAGTTTGACAGTGTGTTCTTAAAGTTAGAGACTTCTCATTCGTTGCTCCAAAATCTTGCATAATTTTAGCCCACAACGTTCTAGCGGCTCTAAGTTTTGCTATTTCCATAAAAAAATCTGTACCAATCGCAAAAAAGAATGAAAGCCTTGGTGCGAAATCATCAACAGCCAGCCCTTTAGATAATGCTGCTCTAACATACTCCATGCCATCAGCTAATGTAAAAGCTAGTTCTTGAACATTGTTAGCACCTGCCTCTTGCATATGATATCCTGATATAGAAATAGAATTAAATTTTGGCATCTCTTTTGCGGTATATGCAATTATATCTGCTACCAATCTCATAGATGGCTCTGGTGGGTAGATATAAGTATTACGAACCATGAATTCTTTTAAGATATCATTTTGAATTGTTCCCGATAAAACTTTTCTATCAAGACCTTGTTCCTCACCAGCTACAATAAACGCTGCAAGAACTGGGAGAACTGCACCATTCATAGTCATTGAAACTGACATTTTATCTAATGGGATACCATCAAATAAAATTTTCATGTCTTCTACACTATCAATTGCTACACCAGCTTTACCAACATCTCCCATTACCAATTCATCATCTGAATCATAGCCTCTGTGAGTAGGCAGATCAAAAGCAACTGAGAGCCCCATTTGTCCAGCTTCTAAATTTTTTCTATAAAATTTATTTGATTCTTCTGCGGTAGAAAAACCAGCATACTGTCTAATTGTCCAGGGCCTATTTGTATACATGGATGCTTTTGGACCACGAGTATATGGCCATTCGCCTGGAAGAGTTTGAATATCATTGAAGGTGTAATCCAATAAATCTTCCTGTGTATACAGAGGATTAATATTAATACCTTCATCAGTTTCATGGAAGAACTCTTTAGAAGTCTCGATTTTTACTTCTTTAGAAAATTTTTTTTCCCAATCACTAAGTCTTTTGCTTTTATCTTTTTTCATTTTGTCTTTATATGGAATATTGATAATTTGTCATATATAGTTTATTAGATATATTGTGTAATAGAATATTAAAGGAACATTCAATGTTAATGATTCGATCATCATTTCTACCTGATTTGTTCTATTCTTTATGCTACATATAGTAACAAATAATACCACCTATACAATTTAATAGAGTAAAATGTTTGATAAATTAAAGACTTTTTTTGATGAAAAAACTGAAATTTCAGAGTTAAAATTTGATTCTGACAAAATTGCTGTTGTTGCACTGCTAATATCTACTGCAAAATATGACGGTAGTTTTGATGATTCTGAAAAACTTGAAATCCAGAAATTAATTGAGAATTACTTTTCATTATCTAGTCAAGATACTGATGATCTACTTAAGGCTGCAGAAGAAATTGAAAATCAAGCAAATGATTTACAGCAATTCACAAGATCTTTAAATGAAGTATTAAACGAAGAAGAAAAGTTAGCAATTATGGAGTTAGTTTGGAAAATAGTTATGGCAGATGGTATTATTGACAGCTATGAAGAAAATTTAGTTAGGCGATTAAGTGGTCTTTTATATTTACAGGATAAAGACATAGGAAATATAAAAAATAAATTGACCAATGACGTACATAGTTAATGATAAGTGTATAAAATGTAAGTTTACAGACTGCGTAGATGTATGTCCTGTTGATTGCTTCTATGAAGGTGAGAATATGCTCGTAATAAATCCAGATGAGTGTATAGATTGTGGAGTTTGTGAGCCAGAGTGTCCTGTCGATGCGATTGTCTCAGACACAGAAGATGGAGCTAAAGATTGGCTTGAATTAAATGATAAATATTCAAGAGAATGGCCCAATATAACTGAAAGTAAAGAATCTCTTGCTAACGCAAATGAACATGAGAATGAGAGCGATAAGTTTAAAAAATACTTTTCAGAGAACATAAAATAATAATTGAGGTAAAAATGAAAAAAGCAAAGATGACTAAGGTAATAAAAAAAGTTGTTAAAAAAAAGGTAGCTAAGAAAGCAGTTATAAAAAAGAAAACTGCTAAGAAAACAATTACAAAAAAAAATGTTGTAAAAAAGAAAATAGCTAAGAAAACAGCTACAAAGAAAAAAGTAGCAAAGAAGAAGGTTGCTAAGAAGAAAGTTGCTAAGAAAAAGGTAGCTAAGAAGAAGGTAGCTAAGAAGAAGGTAGCTAAGAAGAAGGTTGCTAAGAAAAAGGTAGCAAAGAAGAAGGAAACTATAGAAAAAGTTATAAAGAAAAAAAGAATAGTTTCTTTGCCAGGTATACAACACAAAAGAAACCATCTAAACCCAAGTCATTGGCAATCTAAAAAAACTAAAAAAGTTCTTGAAATTAAGGATATTAAAGAAAAAAAAGTTAAAAAGATCTTCAGTACAAAAGACTATGTTGTCTACCCAACTCATGGTGTAGGGCAAGTTATAGATATTGAAAAAAGAGAAGTGGTTGGGCAAAAATTAGAGATGTATGTAATAGAATTTCCTAATATGGATATGTTAGTAAGAGTGCCAGTTGATAAAACAAAACTTAATAATTTAAGGAAAGTTTCTAGGCCTGGTAAAATACAAACTATTTTTAAGATACTCACTGAAAAAGCAAAAATAAAAAGAACTATGTGGAGCAGAAGAGCTCAAGAATATGATCAAAAGATTAACTCTGGTGAAATAGAACAAATAGCAGAAGTCGTAAGAGATCTAAACAGAGCAGATAGCCAGGCAGAACAATCTTACAGTGAGAGACAGCTGTTTGAACTAGCTTACGGGAGGTTATTAAGGGAAATTATTGTGAGTTTAAAAATCACAGATGAGGCTGGAAAAAAGAAAGTGGATAAACTTCTTGGGCGTGACAAAATAGAAAATACGCCCTTAGCTATTTAACTAAGAGCGCATTTCTTTAAAGACTATAAGTTTTTACTTATCTTCTTCTTTTAGCTGCTTTTTTCTTCTTCTTAGGAGCGGCTTTTCTTTTTTTAGGAGCGGCTTTTTTCTTATTAGCTGCTTTTTTGTTTTTCTTAGGAGCTGCTTTTTTCTTCTTAGCTACCTTTTTTTTAGCTGCTTTTTTCTTTTTCTTAGGAGCGGCTTTTCTTTTTTTAGGAGCGGCTTTTTTCTTAGCTGCTTTTTTCTTTTTCTTAGGTGCAGCTTTTTTCTTTTTTGGAGCTGCCTTTTTCTTAGCTTTTTTCTTTGCTGCTGCAAAGATTATTTTTAGGTCTTCCATACTAATCTCCCCCCATAATGGGTTTAGTTAGAGGTTAAAAAAATGAATCACAAAGTGATTCGTATTAATTACAATGATTAAACTTTTTATAAAAAGTGTCAATTTATCAATGACTTCAATATTTTTACAAACTTTGTTTTTTTAATGAGTCTTTTATTAGTTTAAACAGCGATGTTAACTACTTAGTTTTATTAGTTTTTTTTATTTATCATAAACAAATTAAAAAAATTATAAATGACTATGAAAAAAAAAATAAAAACATAAAAAAAAATTTAAAAAAAAAAATTGCTCTGTAACACTAAATCAATTCGAATCATTTAATGATAAAAAAATTATTTAAGAAATAGAAAGTCCATTTTCTAAGTTTTGATCGGCACTAATTAATGTAATTGTGTTATCTTTATTTACTGCACCTAAAACTAAAACTTCGGACTCAATACCTGCAATATTTTTTTTCTCAAAGTTTATTACTGCTATGATCTGTTTATTGATTAAGTCTTCCACACTGTAATTTGTGATCTGTGCAGAACTAGTTTTAACGCCTATTTCATCACCAAAATCAATTTCTAATATATATGCTGGTTTTCTTGCCTTAGGATTAATTTTTACACTTATGATTGTGCCAGTTGCCATCTTTATCTTTTCAAAGTCTGAATAACTTATTACTGCATCACTCATTTTGATATATTAATTTTTTTATAGTTTTTTAAAGCTTCATCTCTTGTTTTTTTATGGTCAACTATTGGATAAGGGTAATCTTTTCCTAACTGCAAATTATAGCTTACAAGTTCTATTTCAGTCAATTCCCATGGAGCATGAATGAATTTGTCTGGTAATTCTTTTAATTCAGGAACCCATTTTCTAATATATTTTCCTCCTTTATCAAATCTTATACTTTGAAGTGTTGGATTAAAAATTCTAAAATAGGGTGCTGCATCCGTTCCACATCCTGCAACCCATTGCCATCCAGCAGAATTGTTTGCTATGTCAGCATCAAAAAGATTATTCCAAAACCAATTTGCTCCCTCAGTCCATGACATATTTAAATTTTTAATTAGAAAAGAAGCTGTAATCATTCTTAATCTATTATGCATGTACCCTGTTGCCCATAATTCACGCATACCAGCATCTACAATAGGGTATCCTGTTAACCCTTTTTGCCACTTAACTAAATTTGGATTATTCTTTTGCCATGGAAAATTATCAAATTTACTAATAAAATTTTTTTTGGGAAGTTTTGGAAAATTAAAAAGAATATTATAAGAAAATTCTCTCCAGCCTAGTTGTGCCGTAAATTTACTATAATCATTAATATTCATTTTATTTTTATTTTTCTTAATTGTACCAAATATTTCATTGGCAGTTAATTCACCACGCGCTAAATATGGGGAGAGCTGGCTAGTATTATTTTTTATTGGAAAGTCTCTTTCTTCTGAATAGCCATCAATTTTAATTGCTACTTCCTCAAGCATTTTCCTTGCATTAATTTCACCAGGGATAAAATGTAATAATATTTTTTTTTCCCAATCTTTTTTTTTAAAATCAACCTCTTTTTGACTTATACTCTTAATTTCTTTTTTATATACTGCTTTTATCTTTGGAATAGGAAGTGGATCTCTTAGGGTAAGTTTATTTAAAGCATTTTTCCAAAATGGTGTGTAAACTTTAAAAAAAGTTCCAGAATTATTTAAAATTTCATTTGGGTTAAATAACAATGAAGAATTGAAAGAGAATACATTAAATTGTCCACTAAACTCTTTTTCTAGAAATCTATCAATCTTATCAATCTCAGGATCATGAGTGCTGTTAATGTATAAAGAAGCAAAATTAGTCTCTTTATACAAAGATTTAAATATCGAATTATAATCGCCATCGTAAACTTGTAAATTTAGATTAAATAATTTTTTGTACCTACTTGATAACTCTTGTAAGCTCTTATTGATCCACGACTCAGCCGCTAAGCCTGGTTTTGAAAAACTTTTATTAAAATTTTTTATATAGATAACTATTAAATCTTTATTAGATTTTGCAGCTTCCCATAGTGCAATATTATCACTCAGCCTTAAGTCTGATCTAATCCAATATATGATAGAATTTGATGGTTTTTTTGACATTTTACTAATCAGGAATCACTAAATATATAAATATTCTATACCACTAATGTCAAAATGGCATTGAATAGATTCAAAAATTGTTGATTTAAGTATGTGAAATAAGACTGTTCACATAGATTACATCTATGAATAATTTTATTGATAACGATAGTAAAAGTTTCGTCAAAAAGGCAATGTCACTTCCTTTACTAGAAGAAAAGCATGAGCTTAATCTTGCAAATAAATGGAAAGATAAAAACGACGAAAATGCTCTTCACGAATTGATACAAGCCCATATGAGATTGGTAGTATCTTATGCAGTTAAATATAAAAACTACGGCTTAAGTCTTAATGATTTAATTCAAGAAGGTAATATTGGGCTAATGAAAGCAGCTCAAAAATTTGAGCCAGATAAAGGTTTTAGGTTCTCAACTTATGCAAGTTGGTGGATAAGAGCTTCAATTCAAGATTTTTTATTAAAGCATTGGTCAATAGTAAGAATTGCAACAACTTCAAAACAAAAAAGTCTATTTTTTAGTTTAAGACGCTTAAAGCAAAAAATAAATGGAAATGAAAATGGGAACATTGATTTCAATACTGCTGAAAATATTGCCAGTGATTTAAATATATCTACTTCTGCAGTAGTTAATATGGATAGTCGTATTACGCAAAATGATAGTTCTTTAAATAAAAAAATAAGTGAAGATGGTGAAGATGAGTTTTTATCACTACTAGAAGATGAAAATGCTAGACCTGATAACATTATATTTGCGAAAGATGAAATTGATCATAAAAAGACTATGGTCAACAGTGCAATAGACTCATTAGATGATAGAGAAACTCAAATTATTAATGAAAGACATCTTTCAGAAGACCCTAAAACATTAGAGTACTTGGGTAAAAAACTAAAAATTTCAAAAGAAAGAGTTAGACAGATTGAAAAAAATGCTATGAATAAAATGAAATCATATATTGATAGTCACTTTCAATAAAACTACTCTATTAGATCAGCAACATAATCAGCAATAACCAATGAAGATGTTAGTCCTGGGGACTCCATGCCAAATAAATTAACAAGGTTCTCCATTCCATGCTCTTTACTTGATTGAATCAAAAAGTCGCTTTTACCCTCCCCTTTATTTTTTAGTTTAGGCCTAATGCCCGAATAACCAGGATGTAAATCTTCTTTCTTTATATCTGGAAGATATTTAATAATATCTTCATGAAAAAAATCAATTCTATTTGGATCTACTGTATAATTTATTTCATTCACCCACTCTACATCAGGACCAAATCTCATTTGCATGGACATATCTAATCCTAGATGAAGTCCTAAACTCGCCTCTGTAGGCACTGGGTATATTAAATGTTTAATACCAAGTTTTTTATTTGTTTCAAAGTAATTGCCTTTGGCATAATAAATTTTTGGTATAAATTTTTGATTAAAGCCATTAATTAATTTAGCAATATTGTGTGCCTCTAGACCAGCAGAATTAATTATAGAATTTGCTATAATCTCAGTCTTATCATTAGTGATAATTTTAAATTTATCACCTATAGATTCAATAGATTCTATTTTTGTATTATAAGCAATCATGCCTCCATTATCTTCAAAATCTCCAATGTAAGATCTCATTAATGATTGTTGATCTACTATTCCAGTTGACTTCACTTCAAGCGCTTCGTGACAAATTACTAGTGGTTCTTTATTATTAACATACTCTTTTGAAACTCGTGATATTCCTACTACGTTATTTTCTGCAGCCTTATTATAGATAGACTCTAATTTAGAAGCTTCATCTTTTGAGGTGGCAACAACAAATTTGCCAACATTTAAATGAGGTATATTTTTTTTCTCACAATAAGCGTATAAGGCTCTGTTTCCCCTAGCACACAGTTTAGCCTTCATGGTACCAGCATCATAATAAATGCCAGCATGAATAACACCACTATTTCTGGTACTTGTAATTGATCCAAATATATCTTCTTTTTCAATTACAATTACATCTCTTTTACGCTGAGTTAATTCTCTTGCAATAGCAAGGCCTACGACACCGGCTCCTATGACTATTGTATCTACCTGATTATCACTCATATATTTTTCACCATTAAAGAAACTTCTTTGGCTCCATTTTCGGTAACTAAACTTCCAACTCTTTCATAATCAATTGCTAAGTGAAACTTTTCAGACTCAAGATTCATAGGTTTTAAATTATATTCACATGCAATCATCTTATAGTTATCTTTAATAGTCTGTTCTAGATCTGAGTACAGTTTTTTCCCTAATCCATTTCTTTTGTATTTTTTTAAAATTGCAACACGGTCAATATAGGCAAATTGATCATATCTGTTTTGAAACCATTTATAATTTATACTCTCATAATCAAGTGCAGGGTTTAGTGCCAATAAAAAACCATAAATTTCATCTCCTGTTGATTTAATCAATCTAAAATATAGGGAATTATTATAAAACCATTCAAATTTAGCCTCAGTTATAGAATTAACTGCTGGAATAGATAATTCATTAATTCTAATTAAATCGTTTATGTCATTAAGCTCAACATTTCTAATTTGGCTGTCCATTATTAAATAGTTACCTTGTAGGATTGTTTGAATAAATCGGGCATCTTTTTTGGTTTATAATTATCTAAACTTATACAAACATAGTCTACATTTGAACGAAAAACAGTTTTGTTATCAACAACTCTTATAACTTGAAAAAATCGACTTAACTTAATCTTATGATCACATTTAGTTATCCAAGTTGATATAGCTATTTTATCATTTAGAAATAACGATGCTAAATATTTCATCTCGTTTCTGACAACGACACACGCACTTTTAACTTTTTTGAAATCTTCATGTCTAACACCAAGTGAGTTAGAATGATCCCAACTAACTGCCTCTGACCAGTCTAGGTAAACTTTATTATTCACGTGACCAAGAATATCAATATTATTTTGTTCGACTTTAAATTCTAAAATATGTGGATTCAAAAAATCCCATGATAATTCATCTATATTAGTCATATTTATCTGAGGCTAGAAGGGATTCTAAATGAAACATTTTCATCTCCAAGTGTCATTTCTTCAACATCGAGTTCATAGCTATCTTTTAATTTATCTATAACTGACATAACTAAAATATCTGGTACAGAGGCTCCAGAAGATATTCCTATAGAATTATAATTTCTATATTCATCCACATTTAAACTAGCAGCATCCTCAATTAAATTAGATTTTAAGCAGCCAGAATTTTTTGCAACTTCTACTAATCTATTTGAATTAGAAGAATTGCTTGATCCAACAACAATGAAGGCATCACAATCTCCTGCAAATTCTTTAACAGCATTTTGCCTATTAGTAGTTGCGTAACAGATATCTTCCTTTGGTGAGCTTTCAATATGTGGAAATTTTGATTTAAGTTTATTTATAACCATACTGGTATCCTCAACTGATAAAGTAGTTTGGGTAATATAAGCAATTTTATCATTAGTCAGTTCAAGTTTTTCTACATCTTGAACATTTTCTACTAAAATAATATCTTCTTCTGGAACTTGTCCCATTGTTCCTTCAACTTCTGGATGATTTTTATGTCCTATTAAAATTATTTTATATCCACGGTTATAAAATTTTAAAGCTTGAATGTGAACTTTAGTTACCAATGGACAAGTTGCATCAATAATTTCACTTTTCTCTTTTTTTGCCTGATTTGTTATTTTTTTTGATACTCCATGTGCTGAAAATATAAGAGGTCGGTCATTTGGAACTTCGTTTAGATCTTCAATAAAAACAGCTCCTTTTACTTTTAGCTCATCGATGACATGTTTGTTATGAACTATTTCATGTTTTACATATACTGGTGCTCCAAACTTTTTAATGGCAAGTGTTACAGTGTCTACTGCTCTAGTAACCCCAGCACAAAATCCTCTTGGTGCAATAAGATAAATTTTCTTCTTCATAGAATGGTTATTATTTATTGATATTTATATATTTTTAAAATCAAATTGGTAAAGCACTAAATTCTTACTTCTTGATTGTGAATTTTTTGGAAAAGATTGGCATCCAGCTTAACGTATTGATTTGTCGAAGTATCAGCAAAATAAAGCTCATCAGTTATGGTATTGGGATCAAAACCATCTTTTACTAAGTCAGTTTTTTTATACTTAAAGGTTCCTGTTGTTTCAATTTCTGGAGAAATCCTTAAAAAAACAGGTATTGAATATTTTGGTAGCTCATCAAGTAACAGCTGATAAAATTCTGAGATTGAAAAATTTTCATCAATAACTAACGAAGCCATGCCAGCTCTTCCATCTTGAGCGGGCACTTCAACACCATAAATATTTGCTTCTTTAATTCCTGGGATTGCAGAGACTACTTCACTTACTTCATTAGTAGACACATTCTCAGACTTCCATCGAAATGTATCACCAATACGATCTACAAAATAAAAATAGCCTTGGTTATCTTTTTTCAAAAGATCGCCAGAAGAAAACCAGCGGTCACCACTTTCAAAAACATTTTCAAGTATTTTTTTCTCTGAAGCTTCTTTGCTTGTATAGCCATCATATCTACCTGCAAACTTTCCATCATCTGGAATCAAACCAATAGCCTCACCAATTTCATCAGGGCCACATTCTATACAAAATCCATCTGAATTACGGATAACTTTTTCGTCTTCAACATTGAATTTTACAATTTTTGTTTTCATTCTAGAGGCAAGATAAGGAGGTATTCTTCCTATTGAGCCAAAGTAACTATCAGCATTTATAGTGGATATGTTTCCTTCAGATGATCCATAAAATTCTATAATATTTGAGATATTAAATCTTTTTTCAAAGACTTTCCAAACATCTGGACGTAATCCATTACCAAATATTCCTCGTATCATATGCTTATTTTCAAATTCAGACTCTTTTGTATTAGTGAGATACCGCAACATTTCTCCAATATAAGTAATAATAGTAATTTCTTTTTTTACGCAGTCTTTCCAAAAATTCTCAGCAGAAAATTTTCTTCTAAGTACAAGTGTCCCACCAGTTAAAAATGTAGCTCCAACACCCACAACTCCACCTGTCGAATGATATAATGGTAAAACCATATAAGTTTTATCATTTGTATTCATTCTTAATGATTGTGATTGTAATGAAGCACCAGCTACAAACCTTGCATGATTAAATTTAGAAGCCTTAGGAAGGCCTGTTGTTCCACTGGTATATATATAAAATAAAGAATCAGTATTGATTAAATCCTTTCTATACTCTTTACCAGGTCTTGAATCATTATCAGATTTAATATTTTCAAAGCCTTGGGTTTCTTCTCCATATACAAATGCGTCAATTTTTTGATCAAGAATGTCTTCTGCGGAAGAATAATTATTTAGACATTCTTCACCAATAATAATAGACGCGCTCTTTGATGCGCCAATACAATGTGATAATGACTTGCCTTTGATATTTGAATTTAAGCATGCTGTTATAATACCTATTTTTGCTAGTCCGATCCAAGCAAATAAGAATTCAGGCTTATTCTCCATTAAAAGAGAAATAACATCTCCATATTTATAGCCTTTATCTATTGCCCAGTTGGCTACTTTATTAGATTCTTGATCAAGTTGCTGATAAGTATATTTTTTGTCCTCATACTCTAACGCAATTAAACTAGGGTTCTTATCAACCTGCTCTTCTATTAAATCTGCCACAGTAAGATTAGGATTTTTATCTAATTTATTAGTCTTACTAAGCACAGGTAATAAAAAGCTTAAATATGTCCACTCTCTTTTAATATTTTTTAAGATACTCATATAATTTTTTTATTTCCTAAAATGTCTATAAGTTTTGTATAGAATTTTTTACTACCTTCAAATGTTTTTCTGCTCCCGGATATTGTTTTAACTGGCCTTATACCAAAAACACTATTCGTTAAAAAAATATAGTCACTTTTCAGAAGGTTATTTAATGACGTAGTTTGTGTAGATGCAATCTTTTTTTTAAGAAATTGCTCTCTCATAACGCCATTTAATACACCGTCTTTTAAAGGTGGAGTATATATCTTATTTTTCTGAACATAAAATATATTTGAAGTAGTTGTACAGCTAACTTTTTCGTTAATATTTAAGAATATTGCATCTTCATAGCCATTTTTAGCAGCTCTGTTTTTTTCAATTACATTGTCTAAATAATTAAGTGTTTTATTTTGGGAAATTGGGGACGTACTATTTCTTCTAATATTGGCAATACCTAACTTTATTGATTTCATAAATAATGATTTAGGAATTAAATTTAATTTTATATAAATTCCAACTTTATGAGACTTGTCAAAATCTAAACCTCTTTTAGAAACTCCTCTTGTTATATTTGTCCGAATAGCAATTTGTTTATTCTGGAAATTATTTTTTTTTATTAAATTAGTAATAATATTTTTTAACTGTTCATTGGTTAAGTTAAAATTAAAAGAAAGTAATTTAGCTGCGGTTTTTAATCTTTTATAATGATCATTATAATAAGTTAACTCATTATTTTGATAAAGCATGGTATCAAAAACACCATCACCTAATAATAGTCCTCTATCCGAAATATCAAAAGTTAATTTTTTTTGAGAAGTATATTTTCCATTAGCATATATAATCATAATAATTAACTTAGTTTAAATCTTGCTTGATTTTTATCATTATTTAATAAATTACTAATTTTATCAATTGACTCTTGGTATTCTAAATTTGAATCAGAATCACTTACTATTCCACCACCACAATTTACAACAATTTTATCTTTGGTGAGTAAGACTGTACGAATAGGAATATTCATATCTAATGATCCACATAATGAAATATATCCTAGAGCCCCACAGTAAGGACCTCTTTTAGTTTTTTCTAATTCACTAATTATTTGCATAGCTCTAATTTTTGGAGCACCTGTTACTGATGCGCCTGGTAGACAGGCCTTTAATAGATCAACAGCATTTTTATTAGGTTGAATTTTACTAGATATATATGAAACTAAATGATGAACATTTTCATAAGTTTCTAGTGAAGCTAATTTTTTTACATCAACAGTTCCAGATATAGAAACTCTAGAAATATCGTTTCGCAATACATCAACAATCATTAAATTTTCAGCTAGATTTTTTTTACTGCTTATTAGATCTGAAATTAGTATTTGATCTGTCTTTTCTGTTAATCCTCTATGAGTAGTCCCTTTTATTGGGGCTGCTATTATTTTACCCTCATCAAGGCTTAGAAGTCTTTCAGGAGAAAATGAACATACAGCATCTTCGTGATTATTGGAAATAAATGCAGAAAATGGTGTTTGAGTTTTTTTTCGATAATTTATATAAGTATCAAAATTGTCAGTTAAATTATCATTTTTTGCAGTGAAGCTATGCGTGAAATTTGCTTGAAAGATATCGCCGGCTTTAATGTACTCTAAAATCTTTTCAATAGAGTCTTTATAAGATTTTTTATCTTGATATGGCTTCCACTCGAGATTTAAATTATCCATATTTTTATTAACTACATCATCAAGCTTATATAAACTTTTTAAGTGCTCTAATTTTTTTATATTAGATAAATTATTAGTTCCTTCTTGATAATCATCTAAATTTACAGAGAATAAATATGTTTTTTTTAATTCATGATCAAAAGCAAAAACAATATCATATAATCCAAACCAAATATCATCAAAGTCATAATTACTATTTTCAACATTTGTTATATTTTCAATCTCTAAACATGATTCATAAGAAATAAAACCTGCTAAACCACACTGAAAGCTTGGCAGATTAGGAATCTTTTTTATTTTTAAATTATTCAGAAGATCTTCAACTGTATCAAAAAATGAATTTTTTATAATTTTACTGTCTATGAAAATATTTTTTTTTCTTTTATGAATTTTTAATGCTGGCAGTGCAGCAATATAGCTATATTGGTTTAAATTCTTATCTTTACCTGCGCTATCTAAGTATACGAGTCCGTCTAAGCCTCTTAATTTTTTAAAGAAATTAATTGGTTCCTGAAATTCTAGATCTTGTACTTTGATATCTCGCATTTTTTATTATTCTAATTTGGTGGGGATACTCGGAGTCGAACCGAGACGACCGAAGTCACCAGATTTTGAGTCTGGCGCGTCTACCAATTCCGCCATACCCCCATATTTAATATAATTAATCGTAAACTATGACTAATTTGAACCAGTTTCAAATAATTCCGCTCATAAATAAGAAATAATTGTATTGATGATAACCATAGTTTTATTTTCCTCGTAGATATACTATGAACACTTAAAAAACTGATATTAGCTATGAGAAAAGTATTTAATTTCGTTAAAAATTTAATAGATAATCAAATTAAATCTTTTTCTAATACACGGTTCGCAATGCCATTTATTTTTTTTATTGGCTACGTCGAAGCTATAATTTTTCCTCTACCACAAGAAATATTTATGGTGCCTATGATGCTATCAGAGCGATCAAAAGTATTTAGAATCGCTTTTTATTCTTTCATTGGTTCTATCTTAGGAGGTATAACCGCTTATTATTTAGGATTATTATTTTTTGACTCTGTAGTAAATCCGATCATTAATTTTTATGATTATTCTCATCATTTTTTATTCTTTAAAGATCAAATTAATGAATTTGGTTTTATATATGTTTTTATTGGTGGCTTTACTCCACTACCATTTAAAATTATTACACTTACAAGTGGTGCATTGAGTATTCCATTTTGGAATTTTTTAATTGCTGCTATTTTATCAAGAGGTTTAAGATTTTATTTAGTAGGATTCTTAGTGTGGAAATATGGCGAAAAAGTAATTAATACTATTGATAAAAAACTAAACTTAATTTCATTTTGTATATTAGGTATTGTTTTGATATTTTATTTTATTTATAAAATTATTATCTAATGCATATTTTTTTTAAGAATTATATTTTAACTAATCTTATTATTTCAATCATAGTACTAGTGATTGTATATGTGCTCCAATATTTTTTCGGGATGATTCCATGTGATATGTGTATCAAGGAGAGATATCCTTATTATTTAATAGGTATCTTTGCGACAATAAATCTTTTTATTAATTCTAATCATTTAATTAAAACCTTAATTATTAAATTATCGATTATTTCTACAGCATTTATTGGGGTTCTATATTCTATTTATCACGTTGGAATTGAAAGAAAATTTTGGGTTGGTACGTCAGAATGCTCAAGTCAAAATACAGCTTTAGATATAGAAACATTGTCTGCACAAATTATGAATATGCCTATAATTAGATGTGATGAACCTACTTTATTATTTAATTTAATCTCAATTGCTGAGTTGAATGTATTAGCCATGACTTTGCTTTTGATTTTTAATATAATCGTATTATATAAAAGTTCATGAATGCCAAACATAAATTACTATCTAGAATAATCAGAGTTAATCAAGCTGGTGAATTGGGTGCCCAAAAAATTTATAGTGCTCAAAAGAAAGTTTTTGAATTTTTGGGTAAGCATGATGATGTAAAAGAGATCTCTAGAATGGCTGAGGAGGAACAAGAACATCTTGATTATTTTAATGATGAAATAAAAAAACGTAATGTTAGACCTACTATACTTGGCCCAATTTGGGAGGTTGGAGCTACAGCTATTGGCCTATCAACAGCAATTATGGGATCTAAGGCTGCTTACACATGTACAGAGGCTGTTGAAGAAGTAATTGTTGAGCATTACCAGGATCAGATTGATTTATTGGAGGGTATAGACCCTTTGCTTCAGAGCAAGATTAAAAAATTTCAAGCAGATGAAGAAGCTCATAAGCAAGCGGCCATTGAACATGGTTCACAACAAGCATTTGCTTATAAAATTTTAAAGCAAGTTTTAAGAAAAACTACACAGGCTGCAGTGTTTGTTGCAGAAAAAATATAGTTTATTAATAAATTTTATAATCTAACTTTTAAAAAATCTACTCCTATACGCAATCCATCTTCAGCTATAGAATGTTGAGTGTATTTTGAAATATGAGTTGTTACATCAACTCCATATTCTTTTAAAGCTTTTTCAGCACTAAGTGTTTCTTGGAAAGGTACCATAGGATCTTGATCACCATGAATTAAATAAATTGATGGTTTAGAAATTAAATCAGTTTTAAGTAATTCAGCACCAATCAGTTTTCCTGAATACCCTAATACTGCACCCATAGGTTTGTTACGTCGCAATCCCACATGTAGTGACATCATTGTGCCTTGACTAAAACCAACTAGTGCTAGGTTTTCTTCTGATAAATTATACTCCAAAAGCTTGGCATCAATAAATTCATTTAAATGATCTGCTGCAACTAAAATTTTATTCCATAAAACAGCTGGGTCTGTAGATGTTAGATCAAACCATTGATATCCTGCAGGATTCATTGAGCAAGCCTCAGGAGCATGTGGTGATAAAAAGATAGCATCTGGTAATACGCTTTGGAAATAACTTGCTAAACCAATAAGATCATTACCATCAGCTCCATAACCATGAACAAAAATAATTAATTGTTTAGGAGGCAAGCCACTTGAAGGTTCTATAATTGGTCCACTAATCATTTTTAATTTAAGCTAATATTTTTTTCAACAATACTAACTATGTCTGCCATAATATCTTTTAATTGATAGTCCTTAGGCGTATAGACCGCCGTAACACCTTGTGATTTTAATATTTTTTCATCCTCTATAGGTATTATTCCACCAACAATAAGTGGAATATTATCAATTTTATTTTTCTTTAATTCAGACATTATTTCTCCAACAAGCTGTATGTGAGATCCAGATAAAATCGATAAACCTATAATATGAACGTCTTCTTCAACTGAAGACTTAACAATTTGTTGGGGCGTTAATCTAATTCCCTCGTACAATACATCCATTCCACAATCACTAGCGCTTACAGCAATTTGCTCAGCTCCACTTGAATGACCATCTAAACCGGGCTTACCAACTAAAAACTTTATTCTTCTACCAGTCTTATTTGATAGTGCATCAACTCTTTTTTTAATCTCTAAATAGTCATTATTTGTTGTGGTTTTTAAATTTTGAGTAATGCCAGTAGGAGCTCTAAATTCTCCAAATACTTCTCGCATCACATTAGTCCATTCGCCAGTTGTAACTCCAGCTTTTGCAGCTTCTACAGAAGCATGCATTATATTGGTATCTGACTCTGCAGCTAACTTTAAATTAGCTAGAGATTTATCAACTAGTGATTGATCACGATTTTTACGCCATTCATTTAAAGCCTTGATTTGCTCTGCTTCAACTCCAGAGTCAATACTTTCAATCCCACTGTCGTTTGCCGTTAATGGTGAATTTTCAGTTTCTATAAATTTATTTACTCCAACTACTATTTGTTCACCATCATTAATATTCTGAATTCTTTCTTTGTTTGAATTGACTAATTCTTGTTTTAGGTAGCTATTTTCAATGCCTGCAACTGCTCCCCCCATTGATTGAATATGATCAAATTCTTTTCTTGCTTCAGCTTTCATCTGTTCAACCTTCTCTTCTACAACTTTAGATCCATTAAATAGATCTTCAAATTCAAGAAGATCAGTTTCATAAGCTAAAATTTGTTGAAGTCTTAATGACCACTGTTGATCCCATGGTCGAGGTAATCCTAGTGCTTCATTCCACGCTGGAAGTTGAACAGCTCTAGCTCGAGCATCTTTTGATAGAACCACTGCCATCATTTCAATTAGAATTCGGTATACGTTATTTTCTGGTTGTTGCTCCGTTAAACCCAAGCTATTCACTTGAACGCCATATCTAAATCTTCTATTTTTTGGATTCTTAACTTTATATCGTTTACTAGTAATCTCATCCCATAAATCAACAAATGCCCTCATTTTGCACATTTCAGTGATAAATTTAATTCCTGAATTAACAAAGAAACTTATTCGACCAACAACATTTTCAAATTCATCTGATGAAAGTACACCAGACTCTTTAACTCTATCCAAATATGCAACGGCAGTTGATAATGCAAATGCTAGTTCTTGAACAGGCTTAGCACCCACTTCTTGTAAATGATAAGAACATATATTTACTGGATTCCATTTTGGTAGTTCTGTGTAAGTAAATGTAATCATATCAGATATAAGTCTAAGGCTTGGTGCTGGAGGAAAGACATGGGTGCCTCTAGAAAGGTATTCCTTAATTATATCGTTTTGAGTTGTGCCTTGTAATTTATTGCGATCAATATTCTGCTCATCAGCTAAAGCAATATACAGACTTAATAACCAAGCAGCTGTAGAATTGATAGTCATTGAAGTATTCATTTGATCTAAGGGGATTTGATTTAATAAAGTTCTCATATCTCCTATATGACTTATTGGAACGCCTACTTTTCCAACTTCGCCACTTGCAAGTACATGGTCACTGTCATAGCCAGTCTGTGTGGGTAAATCAAAAGCTATGGATAATCCCGTCTGTCCTTTAGAAAGGTTGTTAAGATATAGCTCATTAGACTTTTTTGCAGTTGAGTGTCCTGCATATGTACGGATTAACCAGGGTTTATCAGTCATTTTTAGTCCTTGCGCTTGTTTTTCTATTTTTTTGTTTTATTTATACTTCATATATTAATAACAACAAACTGGCTATAAACCGAGAAAAAAGAACTGTATATAAATTTATTTTCAAACTGGCTATAAGCCTAGAAAAAAGATTAAATTAGGCTATATTTCGAATAAATTTCATATTAGGAGACAAGATAATGACTACTGAAGAAAAAGATATTTATCCAATCGGTGAGGTTCCACCTCTTGGATTTGTTCCAAAAAAAATGCACGCGTGGGTAATCAGAAAAGATAGGCATGGTAATCCAATGCAATCTTTCCAAGCAGAAGAATTTGATGTTCCTGAGATTGGACCTAATGATGTGTTGGTTTTTGTTATGGCAGCGGGTGTAAATTACAATGGAGTTTGGGCTGGTCTTGGAAAGCCAATTTCTGTTCTTGATGTAACAAAAAAAGATTATCACATAGCTGGATCTGATGCTTCTGGAATTGTATGGAAGGTTGGTTCAGATGTAAAAAAATGGAAAGTTGGAGATGAAATTGTTGTTCATGCAATGACATGGGATCATGAGGATGTCGAAGTTAATGGTGGAGAGCCAATGCTATCTGAAACTAATAAAGTGTTTGGATATGAAACTGCCGACGGTACCTTTGCTCAGTTTACTGCTGTGCAAGCGCATCAGTTAATGAAAAAGCCACCCCAATTATCTTGGGAAGAAAGTGGCTGTTATAACTTAACTCTTGTTACTGCATATAGAATGTTATTTGGTCATGCTCCACATGAGCTAAAACCAGGTCAGTATGTTTTAATCTGGGGCGCCTCTGGTGGGCTTGGAAGTTTTGCAGTCCAATTAGCAAAAACTGTTGGTGCTAAACCTATTGGAATAATTTCAGATAATTCAAAAGCTGAATATGTAAAAAGCCTTGGAGCAGTTGGAGTTCTAAATAGAAAAGACTTTAATTGTTGGGGTGAGCATCCTGATATCGATGATGCAGAAGCATATGGTAATTATATGAAGGAAGTTAGAAAATTTGGAAAAGCGTTATGGGAATTTACTGGCAAAGGCAAAAACGTTGATATGGTATTTGAACATCCTGGGGAAACAACAGTTCCCGTTTCTATGTTTATAGTCAAAAGAGGTGGTATGGTCGTTATATGTGCTGGTACTACAGGTTATAATCTTACTCTTGATGCAAGGTATTTATGGATGCACAGTAAAAGACTTCAAGGTTCACATTTTGGAAACTCAAAACAAGCTCATGCAGCAAATAATCTAGTATTAGATGGTGCTATTGATCCATGTATGTCAGAGGTTTTTGAATGGGATAAAATTCCTTTTGCTCATGAAAAAATGTTTAATAATGAGCACAAAGCTGGGAATATGGCAGTTCTAGTTGGCGCTCTTGAAGAAGGATTAAAAACAATCAAGGAAGAATAAATATAATGGATAATTTATTAATTAAGTGTAGAGATTCTTTAGAGTCTATCAACAGGTATACTGACGCAGCTAAAGAGCAAGTTAAAAAGCTTGTGATGGACGATGGTACAGTATCTAAACAACTAATGGCTAAAGAGCAGCACGCAGCTCATAGCTTAGCTTGGATAGCAACCTATAAAGCTACTCTTACTGAATTATTAAATTGGGCAGAAAGACTTGAAAGTGAAAATAACTTTCTAGAAACAGAACAGCTTATATTGCAGTTTGCATTCTCAGAATACTTAACTCAATTATGGCATGGTATTCCTATGTCACAATTGGAATATGCTAGGCCTCAAGATCTTGGGTTAAAAAATGGTTTATTAACAGAGCTATCGACTAGCTCTGTTAAAGATCTGATGCTTAATGGTAATGAAGCTGCTGATAGATTAAAGCTTGCTGACATATTACAACATAATTTTTCAAGCAAAAACTTTGGTAACTTAGGTCTTGATGATACCTCTACAATGATTATTCAAGAGTTTAAAAAATTTGTTGAAGATGATGTGGCTCCATATGCACATGAATGGCATCTAAAAGATGAATTGATTCCAATGGACGTTATTAACAAGATGGCCGACTTAGGTATTTTTGGACTAACTATACCCGAGGAATACGGTGGTCTTGGAATGAATAAGCTTTCTATGTGTGTGGTAACTGAAGAGCTTGCGCGTGGCTACATCGGCATTGGATCCCTAGGAACTAGAACTGATATTTCTTCAGAGTTGTTATTAATTGGTGGAACTGAAGAACAAAAGAAAAAGTGGCTTCCAAAAATTGCCTCTGGTGAAATACTTCCTGCTGCTGTTTTTTCTGAGCCTAATACTGGCTCTGATTTAGCTTCACTTAAAACTCGTGCAGTTAAAAATGGAGATGAATATTCAATAACTGGAAATAAAACTTGGATTACACATGGGGCGCGTAGTGATCTAATGACGCTAATGGCAAGATCTGTTCCAGATGAAAAAGGATATAAAGGACTATCAATGTTTTTAGCTGAAAAAGAGCGAGGAGATGACGACAATATGTTCCCTAGTGAAGGTATGTCTGGTGGTGAAATAGAAGTTCTTGGCTACAGAGGAATGAAGGAATATGAAATTGCATTTGATGATTTTAAAGTCAAAGGTGAAAATCTCCTTGGTGGTGAAGAAGGAAAAGGTTTCAAACAATTAATGGAAACTTTTGAGTCTGCTAGAATTCAAACAGCTGCAAGGGCAGTTGGTGTAGCTCAATCGGCAATGGAAACTGGTATGCAATATGCTCTTGATAGAAATCAATTTGGCAAATCAATATATGAATTTCCGAGAGTTTCATCAAAAGTTACCTCAATGGTAACTGAAATAATGGCCGCAAGACAACTTACTTACTTTTCTGCAAGAGAAAAAGATAAAGGTAATAGATGTGATTTAGAGGCAGGGATGGCAAAACTTCTAGGTGCTAGAGTAGCGTGGGCAACTTCAGACAACTCTTTACAAATTCATGGTGGGAACGGCTTTGCATTAGAATATCCAATTAGTAGACTTCTATGTGACTCAAGAATCTTAAATATTTTTGAAGGTGCTGCAGAAATGCAAGCTGATGTTATAGCTCGAAGATTACTTACTTCAAACTAATGCCAACTGTATTTTATTATATACTAATACCAGTTACTATCGCTGCAGTAACTATGGTTCTGTTCACTGGTATATTTGGAATGTTAAGGGGTGGAAAGTTTAATAAACAATACTCTAATAAATTAATGCGTTTAAGAATCTTGCTTCAATTCTTAGCTATAGTAATCATTATGATTGCTTTATATATTGCATCTGAATAAAAATGGTAAAGTTAACAAGAATTTATACAAAAACTGGTGACAAAGGTAAGACCAGCTTAGTCTCAGGAAAAAGGGTCTCTAAAGATAATATTAGAATTAGAGCTTACGGAACTGTTGATGAATTAAATTCTATTCTTGGGGTTGTAAAACATCATGTCTCTAAAAGATTGATTAAAGTAATAGCTGAAATTCAAAATGATCTATTTGATCTTGGTGCAGATCTTGCAAACCCAATTACAAAATCTCCAAAATTTCCTCCATTAAGAGTTACTGAAAAACAGGTAAAGAGATTAGAATCTACTATAGATCAGTTCAATAAACCTCTCTCGAGTTTAAATTCATTTATTTTACCTGGAGGATCAATTAGTGCGTCATATTTACACAATGCACGTACAGTAACACGTCGTGCGGAAAGCTTAATAGTTGAGCTAAATTCAAAAGAAAAAATAAATGTATTTTCAATGACTTACGTTAATAGATTATCTGATTTATTCTTTGTTTTATCAAGAGTTGAAAATGGAAATGGTAAAAAAGATGTCTTATGGAAACCCGGCCAAAACACTTAAACTCATTGATCAAAAGCTAAAAATAATATAATTCCTAACAAAGAATTTCTATAATAATTTTAATTTGAAAGAACCTATAAATGAAAATCTTAGTCCCTGTTAAAAGAGTTATTGATCCCTATGTGAATATCAGAGTTAAATCTGATCAAACTGGTGTTGAAACTGATAATGTAAAAATGTCTATGAATCCTTTTTGTGAAATTGCCGTTGAAGAGGCAATTAGACTAAAAGAATCAGGTAAGGCAGATGAAATTATTGCAATATCAATAGGTAATCAACAATGTCAAGAAACTATTAGAACTGCTTTAGCGATGGGTGCTGATCGAGGAATTCATATTTTAACTGATGAGCTTTTGGAGCCTTTGGCATTAGCAAAAATTCTAGCCAAAGTATATGAAGAAGAAAAACCAGGTCTTGTGATAATGGGTAAACAAGCTATTGACGGAGATAACAATCAGACAGGACAAATGTTTGCAGCACTAACAGATCTCTCACAAGGAACATTTGCATCCAAAATAGAAATTGAAGGAGAACAAGCTGTTGTCACTAGAGAAGTTGATGGTGGTTTACAAACTATAAAAATAAATATGCCAGCAGTTATTACAACTGATTTAAGATTAAATGAGCCAAGATACGCATCACTTCCAAATATTATGAAAGCAAAAAAGAAGCCAATTGACCAAAAATCTCCAGCTGATTTTGGCGTTGATGTATCTCCTCGACTAACAGTACTTAAAGTAGTTGAGCCACCTAAAAGACAAGCTGGAATTAAGGTAGAATCAGTATCTGAATTAGTAGAAAAACTTAAAAATGAAGCAGGTGTAATATGACAACATTATTTTTTATCGAACATACAAATGGTCAACTAAATGATCAAAGCTTAAAGGCAGTTAGTGGTGCGAAAGAGTTTGGTGAAGACCTTCATGTTCTTATCGCTGGTAGCAACATTGATGAGTCTGTAACTCAAGCTAGTAAAATAGAGGGTGTTTCAAAAGTTATTCATCTTGATAGTAGCGAATTTGATAATATTTTAGCTGAAAAACTAACTTCAGCTATTTTTGATATGTCAGGTGATTATAATTTTTTTGCTTCCGCTGCTACTACAACTGGAAAAAATGTAATGCCCAGACTTGCTGCTAAGCTAGATGTTAGTCAAATATCTGAAATAGTAGGAGTTGAGTCTGCAGATACATTTATTAGAACTATTTACGCAGGTAATGCAATTGCAACAGTTCAATCATCTGATACAAAAAAAGTTTTGACAATTAGACCAACCGCTTTCCAAGCTAGTAATATCGGTGATTCTTCATGTGAAATTTCAAAAATATCTCCCGAAAATATTCCAACTGTCTCTGAATTTGTTGGCGAAGAACTTACTAAATCAGATAGACCAGAGTTAACTTCTGCAAAAACAATTATATCTGGTGGAAGAGGAATGCAAAACGGTGAAAACTTTGAACTCTTAGACAAAGTGGCTGCGAAGTTAAATGCTGCTGTTGGAGCTTCACGTGCTGCTGTAGACGCTGGCTTTGTTCCAAATGATTATCAAGTTGGCCAAACTGGTAAAGTGGTTGCTCCCGAATTATATATTGCTGTAGGAATATCAGGCGCAATTCAACATCTTGCAGGCATGAAAGACTCTAAAATTATAGTTGCTATAAATAAAGATGAAGAAGCTCCAATTTTTGATGTTGCTGATTATGGTTTAGTAGCTGATTTATTCCAAGTTCTTCCTGAATTGGAAAGTGCGCTTTAATTAATATATTTAGAAAATAAATCTACAAAATATTGATCTTCCCAGTCTGCAGGTCCTAAATATTTTGCAATTTGTTTACCATCTTGGTTAATCAAAATAGTTGCTGGCAAGCCTAGAGCCTTTATTTCTCTAGGTATGTTATTTTTACTATCAAAATAAAGTGATATATTTTTTATGTCATTATCTTTAAAAAAACTTTGAGCTTTAGCTTTTGGTCCCCTATCTAAGTTAATAGCGATAACTTCAAATTTACTTTTGTCAAATTTGCCTTGCAATCTGTCTAAAGAAGGCATTTCTTCTTTGCATGGTTTACACCAAGTTGCCCAAAGATTTACTAAAGTAACCTTTCCAGAAAAATCATCCAAAGAATAATTAATACTACTCTCATCCACAAAATTACTTGTAAAACCTGGTTTTTCTTCAAAAATTATCTTTTTAAGATCAGTAGTCTCCGCATATAAGGGGTTGCAAAACAAGAATAATATGGCATATAGCAACGATACTTTTGAAAAAAGATTATATTGTTTCATATAAATATACTTAGTGAGATTACAGATAATGTCTAGAAAAAAAAATTCTATATTAAGGAAAAGATTTAATCATAAGAATAATGATATTTTTACTGAGATAAACTCTTCAATAGATTTTGATAAATTTATGTTTGATGAAGATATTGAAGGTTCAATAGCACATGCAGAAATGCTAGCAAAACAAAAAATAATTAAAGTATCTGAAAAAAATAAAATTTTAAAAGGTCTTAAACAAATAAGATTGGAAATCAGTAAAAATAAATTCATCTTTAGACCAGAACTTGATGATATTCATATGAATATTGAAAGTAGACTTCAAGAAATTATTGGTGAGACTGCTGGAAAACTTCATACCGCACGCTCTAGAAATGACCAGGTAGTAACTGATCTAAAACTTTGGCTAAGAAAAGATATAGATTTAATTTTAAGTGAATTAAAAGACTTGAAAAAAAATACAATAAAAATCGCTGAAAAAAATATTGATGTTTTAATGCCTGGCTTTACTCATTTACAAACCGCTCAGCCTATATCTACTGGCCATTATTATATGTCTTATTATGAAATGTTTTCACGTGATACAGAAAGATTTATAGAAACAAAAAAAAGACTTAACAAAAATCCACTTGGATCTTGCGCAATGGCAGGTACTTCATTTCAAATAGATAGATTTGCAACCTCTAAGAAGCTGTCGTTTGATGAACCTACTAGAAATTCAATAGATAGTGTCTCAGATAGAGACTTTGTAATTGACTATCTGTATGCCTCTAGTGTTTGCGCTATGCATTTATCAAGAATTGCCGAAGAAATAGTTTTATGGTCTTCAGACTTGATAAATTTTTGTCAGATCAAGGATGATATGATGTCAAGCTCTTCTATAATGCCACAGAAAAAAAATCCTGATGCAGCAGAATTAGTTAGAGCAAAAGCAGCATTAATTAATAGCGATCTATCTTCATTATTAAATATTATGAAAGCGCTTCCTCTTTCATATAGTAAGGATCTTCAAGAAGATAAAAAATTGGCAGTTAACACAAGTAAAAACTTACATATATCAATCAAAGTGATTACTGAAATAATTAAGAGTATAAAATTAAACAAACAAACATTGTTGAAAGCTGCCACAAGAAGTTACTCCAATGCAACAGAATTAGCTGATTGGCTAGTTAAAAACCTACAGTACTCATTTAGGAAGGCTCATGAAACAACAGCAGACATAGTCAACTTTGCAGAGTCGGTTCAAAAAAAACTAGAAGATTTAACTCTTTCTGAATTAAAGGTATTTGATCCAAATATTACTAATAATATTTATGATCATCTCAATATAAAAAATGCAGTTTTAAGCAAAACAAGTTATGGTGGAACAAGTCCGACTGAAGTACTTAAAATGATTAATAAAGCAAAAAAACGAGAAAAATGAAAAAAATTACTATTGTCTTATTATTAAGCCTATCGTTATTTTGTTGCGGTAAAAAAGGATCTCTTGAATTGCCCGAGGATGTCTCACTGAATAATGTTATTCAAACAGTATCTAAAATAGCCTAATAATATGAATTATTTTGATTATAAAGATGATCATCTAAAATCTGAAGATATATTTATTACAAATATAACAAAAGAAGTTCATACTCCATTCTACTGCTATAGCGCTAAAGGGCTAAAGACTAATTTTAATATATTAAAAGATGCTTTTAAAGATATTGATACTAAAATTTGTTATGCTACGAAATCAAATTCCAATCTTTCAATATTAAAACTATTGCAAGAAGAAGGTGCTGGTGCTGACGTTGTATCTGTTGGTGAATTAAAAAAATCATTAATTGCAAATATTGATCCTAAAAATATAGTTTTTTCAGGAGTAGGTAAAACTAAAGATGAAATTGAGTATGCAATCGTCAATAGAATATTTCAAATAAATGCTGAGTCAATAAGTGAACTGTATGTCATTAATAAAATTGCAAAAGAACTTGGAGTTGTGCAGCAAGTAGGTATTAGAATTAATCCTGACATAATAGGTGAAACACATAAGAATATATCAACAGGTGGACTAAGTGATAAATTTGGAATTCCATATTCTGAAGTTAAAAGTCTATATCATGATAAAGAGTCTTTTAAAAATATTGAGCTGTCTGGGATAGCCTTTCATATTGGTAGTCAAATTCATGACATAGAACCTTTTAGAAATGTATTTATAAAAACTAATGATTTAATCAAAGAAATTAATAAATCTGAAAAGATTATAAAGACTATTGATTTAGGTGGAGGTTTTGGTGTTGACTATGAAGATAATCATAGAGAGTTTCCAATACAAGAGTATGCAAACTTAGTAAAAAATTCGTTTGATACAAAAAACTTTCAGTTCATTATAGAGCCAGGAAGATCAATATCATGGAATACTGGTATATTAGTAACTAAAATTTTATACATCAAAAAGCATGGTGAAAAAAAATTTATAATTACTGACTGTGGTATGAACGATTTAATGAGACCAGCGCTGTATGATAGTTATCATAAAATATTACCTCTTTCGAAAACTATAGATAGTGAAATTATTTCAACCGACATAGTTGGGCCAATCTGCGAGTCTACGGATAAATTATTCTCTAGTGAAGAATTTTATGATGTAAAAGAAGGTGAATTTTTAGCTATACTCAACTCTGGTGCATATGGCTCATCAATGAGCTCTAATTATAATGCAAGGCCTTTGGTGAGTGAAATATTAATAAATGAAGATAACTTTACAACTATCAGGAAGCTTCAGTCATTTGAAGATAGTATTGCCCAAGAAATTAAATAACAAATATTGGACTATTTCGGTAGAAAAACTTTCTGAAGAATCTCTATAAAAATAGATTTTAAGTAAAGTATTTCCAGTGGGTCAATTCTATTGAAGTGGTCTACGCCTAAACTTATTCCAATAAATAATAGTAATATAAGTATTGCAATATTATCATTAATAAAATTATTCTTTTCTTTGTAAACGGCTGGTAAATTTTTATCTGATTGCTGATCTCTTTTAGCAATAATTTTTTTTGAGTCGACTTCAAAGCCACTTTCAGCAACACCTACACTATCTTGAAACCAAGAAAAATTACATCTTGCACATCTTACTTGTCTACCTTTGTTTATTTGCGCAGGATCTACAAGATACTTTGCGCCACATGATGAACAAGAAATAATCATAAAATATTTAGTTAAATTTATCTTTTTAGAATAATCTATTTTTTAATATGATAAAGCAATTTTATAAAAAAATACTATATTCCGCTATTATTATAATAACTATTTCACTGATAATTCATTTTACTTATTACCTGTTACAAATTCCGAATAACAATGATGAAAAAGATAAGTTGACTAAAACTGATGCTATTATTGTTTTAACAGGTGATAAATATAGAATTTCAGAAGGCATAAGAATTTTTAAGAATGGATTTGGTAAAAGATTACTAATTTCTGGTGTTAATAAAAAAATTACTGATGCAAAAATAAAATTGCTTTATGGAAATGACAGTGAAACTAGAAATCTTTTTGATTGTTGTATAGATATTGACAGAATTTCAGAAAACACATTTCAAAATTCAAGAGAAACCTACTTTTGGGCAAGAGATTTAAATTTAAACAGCCTATTAGTTGTAACTTCAAACTATCATATTCCAAGAGTTAAGCTAGAATTCTCAAGATTTTTTTATGAGGATAATCTATACTATAAATCAGTAAACATTACTGATGATGATAATTCAAATCTTTCTATTGAAATGATAAAAAAATATTTACTTGAATATACAAAATACTTAAGGACATCTATAAGTCTGCTGATAGAGATTTGACATGTTAATTATTCGATCACTATTATCAAACATATTTTTTTATATATTTATGATAGGATCTATACTCATTGCACCGCTATCATTTATTCTTCCTCGTACAGTTATCTTTTGGTTAATTAGATTCCAGTCTATTCACGCATTAATTAATTTAAAATATTTGGTAAATTTAGAAGTAGAATTTAGAGGCACAGAAAATATTCCTAAGTTTAGAAAATATTTAATTGCATCTAAGCATCAGTCATTAGCTGAGGGAATGTTTTTAAATTATGCAATTGAGAAACCTAGTATTGTTGCAAAAAGAGAATTATTATATATTCCAATAGTTGGACTATGTTTTAAAAAAGCTAATTTTATATATGTAAATAGAACTAAAGGAGAAACACCTATTGAAACATTGGTGAGAACATCAAAACAAAGTATGGAAAAAGATCCTAGACCTCTATTAATTTTCCCTGAAGGTACGAGAACTCCTATAGGAGAGAAAAAACCCTATAAGTATGGAATTACTGCCTTATATAAAGGATTAAATGTTCCTTGTTTACCAGTAGCAGTAAATACAGGATATTTTTGGCCTCGAAGAAAATTTTTCAGATATCCTGGTAAAATGATAATTGAATTTTTGAAACCAATTGAACCCGGTTTAGAGGCAGAAGACTTTAGTAAAATATTAGAACAAACTATTGAAAAACGTTCTCATGAACTGCTTTTAGAAGCTCAAAATCAATCCACAGACAGAGTATAAGTATATATTTGATTGTGGATAACTATTTTTAATGTAATTAAAACAATAACTTGATTGTTTATAAAATTGTTAACACTTATGGATAAGATTACTTCACTAAAAAAAATTTTTTACCTAATCCTTCTGTCTCTTATTATTTATTCAGTGTATTGGCTATATGCTTCATTTAAATTCAAAGAAGAAATAAATAGTATCATAAATAACAATAATATAATTACCGAAGAAATACGTATAACTGGATTTCCCTACAGACTTGAGTCACATATTAAAAATTTATCTTTTGAAAAAAATGAACAAAGTTTTCTTTTATTAACTGTTCCTGAACTTAAAATAAGTGTTTCTCCGATCTCATTTAAAAAAATTTTTGTTCAATCAAATTCTTCTGAATTAAGATTTAAGGACATTACTCATAAAATAAATATTATAAATAAACAAAGTAGGCTGTCAATTTTGACAAAAGATGGGTTTATAGAAAGATTAGCATTTATCCTAGAGGGGAATGATGTTTACTATAAAAATTTAATTTTTGGTGATTTTAATAAATCATTTAGTAATATTATTATAGATGGTAAAATAAATTATATTAAAAAAAATATTGAAGGGAAATTTCAATTATCTATTTATGATGATGAAGGACAAAAAAAGTTTTCTTCGCCAATATCTATTAATAATAACAAATTAAAAATTCTTTTTTTTGAGCTTGATTTTAGTAAATTATTTTAATTTTTTCTTTGATCGACCAAAATCATCTGCGTCTATATCTTGACCTGCAGCAATTATTTTTTTTCTAATTTTTCTTGTTCCACTAAATATTTTAAATAATGTCTCTTCGTCATTCCATCTGACAGCTTTTTGTAATACACTCAAATCTTCTGAGAATCTTCCAATCATTTCTAAAACTGCCTCCTTATTATTTAAAAAGATATCCCGCCACATTGTTGGATCTGATGATGCTATTCTAGTAAAATCTCTAAATCCACTAGCACTGTATTTAATAACATCAGATTTTGTTACTGTTTCAAGATCTGCGGCCGTATTAACAATATTATACGCAATTAAATGTGGTAAGTGAGATGTTATAGCTAAAACTCTATCATGATGTTCTGGCGACATAACTTCAACACTGCTACCAATCTTTTCCCATAATTTTTTAATTTTTAAAATATTTTTTTTATTTGAGTTTTTGTATGGAGTTATTATACACCATCGATTAATAAACAGTTCAGCAAATCCAGATTCAGGACCACTTTTTTCTGTTCCAGCAATAGGGTGTGCAGGTATGAAATCAAATTCTTGATGCAAAACCTTCTTAACTTCATCCATAACTTTTGTTTTAGCAGAGCCTACATCTGAAATAATTGCATCTTTTTTTAAATGTGGCTTGATAGAGCTAAATAAATTTTTATAACTACTCAAAGGAGTGCAAATAATTACTAAATCTGCATTTTTAACAGTTTTTTCTAATGATGACTCAACTTTAGATACTAATTTAATTTTTTTAGCAACTTGACGAGTTTTAATACTTCTAGCGTAGCCTGAAGTAGACAGTGCAATCTTATGCTTTTTTATTGCTAGTGCTAATGAAGAGCCAATTAACCCTAAGCCTATAATAGCAATTTTTTCAAACTTTATTTTATTTTTCATTTTTAAAAAATGATTTAAATGATTTTATTAATAATTTATTTTCTTTTTCGGTCCCAATAGTAACTCTAATACAGTCAGACATATTATAATTATCTAAAGTTCTTATTATAATAGAGTGACTTAATAAATGCTTATTTAATTTTTTTTGTTGGCTTACTCCTTTTACAAGTTTTATAAAAATAAAATTAGCCTGGCTATCATACACAGTCACTGGAAGTTTGATAAATTCAGTTTTAATTTTTTTAAGCCATTTTTCATTATGAGCTATTAGTTTTTTTTCGATCCCTTTTTCTAAAATTGCTATCGCACCAGCTTCTTGGGCAATACTATTAACATTAAATGGTCCCCTAATTTTATCAAGTAGAGCTATAATTTCTAAATTCGCATAACACCAACCAAGCCTTAAAGAGGCCAAGCCATATATTTTTGAAAATGTTCTAGTTACAATAACATTGTTATTATCTCTTACATACTTCATACCATTTTCATAATCGTGATTATTTAAGTATTCAGCATATGCCGCATCTAAGACTATAATAATTCTTTTAGGAATTTTTTTTATAAAAGAATCTAAGTCAAATTTATCAATATATAGTCCTGTTGGATTATTAGGATTCGCTATAAAAATTATCTTAGTTTTTTTATTAATATTTTTTAAAATATTTTTAGTATCAACACGATAATCTAAAGTTTTAGAATTTATAACTTTTGCATTATTGATTTTTGAATATATTTCATACATTAGAAAACTATTTTTTGGAATAATTACCTCGTCACCTTTAGTTAAATAAAGTTGACATATTAATCCTAATATTTCATCTGAGCCATTTGCACAAAAAATATTATTTTTATTTAAATTATATCGTTTAGAGATTGAATCCTTTAATTTTAAACTTCCACTCTCTGGATATCTATTAGTTGAGTTTGATATAGTTTTAATCTTAGCTAAAACATTTGCACTTGGGCCAAATGGAGATTCATTGGAAGACAGTTTAATGACCCCTTTTTTTCCTGTTATTTTGCTCTTACCGGCTAGATAAGGATTAATATTTTTTAGTGTTTTTTGAGTATTCATTCTATTAATAGATAAGTGAATATTGACTAATTTTAAAGAAATTCTTTTATAATTTACTATTAAATAATTATCTTAATTGACTTATAATCAAGCAAATAGTAATAAAAAGATGCGCTGATTTGAATTACAGCTTGCGGGCGCAAAATAAAAACAGCTAAAGAGGTGATCTATAGGCCGCCAAACTAAGTTGTTAGGCGGTTTTTTTTATGCTTTTAAATAATATAGATTTAATAAATGAACGAAAATAAAATTATAGAATTAGGGTCTAATAAAGATCCATTAGTTTTAGACTGTGGTAAATCAATTGGGCCTATAAAAACTGCATATACTACTTATGGAGAATTAAATAGCTCTAAGTCTAATGCTATCTTAATATGCCACGCATTAACTGGTGATCAATATGTCGCGAGTGAGCATCCAATTACTAAGAAGGATGGCTGGTGGTCTTTATTAATAGGTCCAGGAAAATCAATAGATACTGATAAATACTTTATTATATGTCCAAATGTAATTGGTGGATGTATGGGATCCTCAGGACCGAATGAGATAAACCCTGAATCAGGTAAGGAGTACGGACTTGATTTTCCAGTGATTACTATTGCTGATATGGTTAAGGCACAAAAATTATTAATAGATAGTTTAGGTATTGAAAAGCTTTTTTCAGTAATAGGTGGTTCAATGGGTGGAATGTTAGTTTTAGAATGGCTATCTAAATTTCCATCATATGTTTTTTCAGCAATACCTATTGCTACAACTACTAGTCACTCAGCACAAAATATTGCTCTAAATGAGTTAGCAAGACAGGCTATAATGGCTGATCCTGAATGGAAGTCTGGAAGTTATAATGATCAAAATACTAAACCAATAAAAGGATTGTCGGTTGCTAGAATGGCAGCTCACATAAGTTACTTATCAGAACAATCTCTACATGAAAAATTCGGAAGAAATTTACAAGATAAAAATAATATTGAATTTTCTTTTGATGCAGACTTTCAGGTTGAAAGCTATTTAAGACATCAGGGATTTAAGTTTGTTGATCGTTTTGATGCAAATAGTTACTTATATATTACTCGAGCAATGGATTATTTTGATTTAAAGAGCAGTAACAATGGATCACTACTAGAGGCTTTTAAAAATACTAATGCTCACATATTATGCGCATCTTTTACAAGTGATTGGTTATATCCAACATCAGAAAATAAAGTAATAATTAAAGCTTTTAATGCTCTCGGACTAAATGTTAGTTTTGTTGAAATTGATACAGATAATGGTCATGATTCATTTTTATTGAATGAGCCAGAGTTTTTTGAGACCATAAAAGGATTTCTAGACGCAACTTATAAAAAATTATGAGCTTATTTAATACTGATAAAGATTTTAATGTTATTTCAAATATGATACCTGCCCGATCAAGTGTAATTGATGTTGGTTGTGGCGATGGATCTCTGTTAAAATATTTAGATAAAAATAAAAATATTAATGGTCGAGGATTAGAAATAGATCAGGATAAAATAAGGGAATGTTTAGCAAAGGGTATTTCGGTAATACAAGGAGATGCAGATATAGATTTGGCTGACTATCCAGATAAATCTTTTGATTATTCAATTTTGACTTATACACTTCAGGCAACAAAAAGGCCAAAAAAAGTATTAGAAGAATTAGTTCGAATTTCAAATAAGGCTATTGTATCGTTTCCAAATTTTGGTTATTGGAAAATTAGAATGCATTTGTTGATAAATGGTACTATGCCTATAAGTAATGAATTAAGTTATTCTTGGTATGAAACGCCAAATCTACATTTCTGTACAATATTTGATTTCATTGATTTATGCGAAAAAACGAATATAAAAATTGAAAATAAAGTAAATCTGAAAAGACACTTAATTCAAGATTATAAACAAAAAAGTTGGGTAGATAATTGCTTTTCTGAATCAGGTATGTTTTTAATTTCAAAAAAATAAATGGGTAATTTAAAAGTAGATATCATACCATGCTTAAGTGACAATTATTCTTATATAGTTTCAGATGGAAATCAGGCGCTCGTTATTGATCCATCTGAATCTAAGCCTATAATTAATTTTTTAGAAAAAAATAATTTAGAGCTTAAATTTGTATTAAACACTCATCATCATTTTGATCATGTTGGAGGCAATTTAGAGCTTAAAAATAAATATAACATATTAATTGCTGGTAATGCTAATGACAAAGAACGGATACCTGGGATTGATATTTTATTAAATGAAAATGAAAAATTTAATTTTAATATGAATAGTATTGAAATTATTAATGTACCTGGTCACACATCAGAATGTATTGCATTTTATATAAAGAATGAAAATATAATATTCACAGGTGACTCTATATTTTCACTTGGGTGTGGAAGATTGTTTGAAGGTTCACCTCAACAAATGTGGAATTCAATTTGTAAAATAAAAAGATTACCAAATAATACAAAAATCTATTGTGGACATGAATATACAATGAGTAATGCTAAGTTTATTCAATCCATTAATAATAATACTCAAATAAAACTTAAAATAAATGAAATTGAAGATTTAAGAGCGAAAGATATTCCTACAATTCCAACAACTGTTGGTGATGAAAAAGAATTAAATATATTTTTTCAAGCTGACCAAGATAATATCAAAAGCCTCCTATCTAAAGATTTTCTTACTGACGAAGAGGCTTTTAAAATAATACGATCCGCTAAAGATGTTTTTTAGATAAAGTATTGGCCACCATTAGCAGTAATAGTTGATCCAGTTACAAATCCAGCATCATCACTTGCTAAAAAAGTTACAATTCTAGATATTTCCTCAACTGTGCCTAAGCGCCCTACAGGTATCTTGGTTATCAAACCTTTCAGAAAATCTTCTGATGCATCAGCTAAAATTTCAGTGTCTATATAACCAGGCGCAATCGCGTTAACAGTAATATTTTTTCTAGCAGTTTCTTGTGCTAAAGCCTTTGTAAAGCCAAGTACTCCCGCTTTTGCAGCGCTATAGTTCACGAGTCCCATCTCACCTTTTTGACCATTAATTGATGAGATTGAAATTATTCTACCAAACGCCTTTTCTCTCATGCCTTCTAGTACACACCTTGTCATATAAAATACTGAATCTAAATCAGTTCTAATAACGTCATCCCACTGTTCAATAGTCATCTTATGTGACATTGCTGCTTTAGAAATTCCAGCATTATTAATAAGTATGTCAATAGAACCTAATTTTTCAGCAACTTCTTTAACGCCTGCTTCACATGCATTTGCATCTGCAACATTCCATTGAAAAACATCAATTCCGTGTTCTTTGGCAAAAGCATCTGCTTTCTCTGAATTTGAATTATATGTTGCAGCAACTTTACATCCTTGATTTTTCAAAGCAATTGATATTGCACCACCAATTCCTCTTGTTCCACCTGTTACTAAAGCTATTTTTGTCATATTTTTTCTCCTATTATTATCTTTCTACACAAAGTGCAATACCCATACCACCACCTATGCATAGTGTCGCTAGACCTTTTTTTGCATCTTGTCTTTTCATTTGATGAAGTAATGTAACAAGGATTCTTGCGCCTGATGCTCCTATAGGATGTCCAATAGCTATAGCGCCACCATTAACATTAACCTTGCTTGTATCCCAGCCTAAATCTTTATTTACAGCACAGCCTTGAGCAGCAAATGCCTCATTTGATTCGATTAAGTCTAAGTCATTTATAGACCACCCTGCTTTATCTAATGCTTTTCTTACTGATGGAATTGGTCCTGTTCCCATAATAGAAGGGTCTACACCAACACTTGCCCAAGATACGATTTTTGCCATAGGCTCAATATTTCTTTTTGTTAGTTCTTTTTCACTCATTAAAGTGAGAGCCGCGGCCCCATCATTAATTCCACTAGCATTTGCAGCTGTAACAGAACCCTCTTTTGAAAACGCTGGCCTTAAAGATGCAAGTTTTTCCAATTGAACATTATCTTTTATATATTCATCTTGATCAAAAATAGTAGTCTCTTTTCTTGATACTATTTCAACTGGAGTAATTTCGTCTTTAAATAAGCCTGCCGCTTTCGCTTTACTTGCTTTAAGCTGAGAGTTATAAGCAAATTCATCTTGTTGCTCTCTTGTTATTTGAAATTTTTCCGCAACATTTTCTGCAGTTGTACCCATATGATATCCATTAAATGCATCCCATAAACCATCTTTTATCATCGTATCAATCATTTTTGAATCACCCATCTTAGTGCCTGATCGCAAATGCATACAATGTGGAGATTGACTCATACTTTCTTGACCCCCGGCTATAATAATATTTGCATCTTGATTTTTTATAGCTTGAAATCCCAAAGCAACTGTTCTTAGGCCAGAACCACATACCTGGTTAACAATCCATGCGGGTGTTTCTTTTGCAATGCCTGCATTTACTGAAGCTTGTCTAGCAGGATTTTGTCCTGTACCCGCTGTAAGAACTTGACCAAGTATAACTTCATCAACCTCATCTGGTTGTACTGAAGATTTTTTCAGTGTGTCCTCTATTACTATTTTGCCTAAGTCATGAGCTTGCAGGCTACTTAAAGATCCACTAAATGAACCTACGCCAGTTCTATTGGCTGCTGTGATAAATACATCTGTCATAATTAAATCCTAAAAAATTTATATAATTTCAGGGATTTTTTCAGCCCTGGATGAATTAAGATATCTAGCTGACTTTATTTTGCAACTATTATCTAACTCTAAAAATAGCGGATTACCTGTCGGAATTTCTAACTTTACTATTTCCTGGTCCGAAATATTAAATAATTCTTTGCATAATGCTCTAAGACTATTTCCGTGCGCTACAATTAAAGTATCTCCTAATTCTAGTAATGGGATAATATTTTTTTTCCAGTAGGGAATCACTCTATTATAGGTGTCTTGCAAACATTCAGATAATGGTAATTCAGAGCTTACTACTTCTGAGTAGAGAGGGTCGTTTTTAGGATTCATTTCACTTAAAGCATCTAATTTTGGTGGAGGTGTTTCATAGCTTCTTCTCCACTTTAAAAATTGCTCTTCGCCATATTTATTTAAAGTTTCTTTTTTATTTAATCCTTGAAGGCTTCCATAATGTCGCTCATTCAATTGCCAGCTATAATTTATACTTGCACTTTCTGAAATATCAATTTCTTTAAGAATAATATCTAAGGTATCTTTAGCTCTTTTTAGATATGAAGTGAAACAAACTGTAGGTTTAAAGGCTATATCTTTTAGTAATTCTCCAGATAACTTAGCCTCTTCCTCACCTTTAGAAGTAAGCTCAACATCAACCCATCCTGTAAATATATTTTGAGCATTCCAGACACTTTGACCATGCCTGATAAGTATAAGTCTATTCATGTTATTTATTTACTTGATTTATAATTTTATTATTCTTTATAAATTCAACAATTTGTTCTGCAATTTGGTATGCAACTTTCTCTTGAGCCTCAACAGTACTTGCACCTATATGAGGTGTCATAACTACATTTTCTAAGCCTGCAAAAATACTATTCTGCTCTGGTTCATTTTCATAGACATCACAGCCATAACCACCAAGCATGCCTGAATCTAAAGCTTTCTTAATGTCTTCTTCGTTCACCAATCCACCTCTTGCACAATTAACAATGATAGCATCATTTTTAACTAACTTTAGAGTTTCAGAGTTAATCAGGTACTTTGATTTTTCAGAAAGTTTATTATGAAATGTGATTATATCAGAAACCTCTAATAGATTTTCAACTGAAAGATTTTCTACTTCAAGATTATTTGCATCTGTTTCAGTCAGTGATGAACTGTGAACTACCACATTTATTCCATAGGCTTTGGATATTTCACTTATTTTCTTACCAATATTACCAAATCCAATTATCCCAATAGTCTTACCAAGCATCTCATTGCCAATAAATTTCTTTTTTTCCCATTTATTTTCATGCATAGAATGGTTTGCAACATTTAGCTTTCTCATTAGTGAGTGAATAATACCAAATGTTAATTCTGCAGTTGCCTGTACATTGCCTAATGGAGTATTCATTACAACTATACCCTTAGCTGTTGCAGCATTAAGATCCACATTGTCTACGCCAACGCCAGGTCTACCTATTACTCTAAGGTTTTTTGCATTGTTGATAATTTTTTCTGTAACTGTAACTGCAGATCTTACAATTAAGCCTGTATAATCTATTATTTCTAAGGCTAACTCTTCTTCAGATAAGCCAACTTTTGTATCATATAAAATATCATTTTTATCGAATACTTCCGAAACAGCCTTGGAAACATTATCTGCAATTAAAATTTTATTCATTAAGAGTAATTTGATTTTACGTGATCATATGCCCAGTCAATCCATGGCAGTACGAGTTTAACATTTTCATTTGTTACCGTCGATCCTCCCCAAATTCTAATTCCAGATGGTGCTGTTTTATAGGAATTTAAGTCGTAGCCTGCTTCATTTGATTCTAGTTCATTACAAACTTTCTTCATAAAATCAGACTGCTTATCACTATCTAAATTTTTAAACCAAGGGTCTTTTGGAACCAAGCATATTGAAGTACAAGATAAGGTTTCAGGATCTTTAGCAAGAAATTCAAATGTATCGCTAGCTGCAACCCAATCAGACACAATCTTTAAATTATTTTCAGAAATGTCAACAAGCGCGTCTATACCACCAATTGATGAAGCCCAGTTAAGTGAATTTAGAGCATCTTCAACACTTAACATTGAAGGGGTATTTATTGTTGTGCCAGAAAATATAGCTTTTGCAAATTTTTGATTATTTGCAAGGCGAAATATTTTTGGTATTGGCCATGGTGGAGTATAAGTTTCAAGTCTTTCAACTGCTCTAGGAGATAAAATTAACATTCCATGAGCTGCCTCACTACCTAAAACTTTTTGCCACGAGTAAGTTACAACATCTAGTTTGTGCCAATCCATATGCATTGAAAACACAGCTGAAGTTGCATCACAAATCACAAGACCCTTCCTATCGTTGCTGATCCATTCAGTATTTTTAATTCTTACACCAGCCGTAGTTCCATTCCATGTAAAGATAATATCATTTTCAGGATTACTATTTGAAAAATCTGGGAGTACTCCATAGTCAGTTTTTTGAACAATCTTATTATCTAGAGGGAGTTGATCACCAACATCAATCGACCAATCGTGTCCAAAATTTTCCCATGAATATACTTCAACTCCGCGTTGACCCAACATCGACCACATAGCCATCTCTACTGCACCAGTATCTGATGCAGGAACAATACCAATATGATAATCATCTGGTATTTGTAGAATCTCTCTAGACTTATTAATTAATTCTTGAAGTCTCTCCAGTCCAATCTTTGATCTGTGAGATCTAGAGACAACTGCATTTTCAAGATTCTTTAATGACCATCCAGGGGGCTTAGCACAAGGTCCTGATGAAAAATATGGGTAAGGAGGTTTAACTTGAGGTTTATCTGTCATTTTTATAGCTTCATTTGTAAATTTACTAGTCCATCGATAAGCTTAGGGTCAAAAAAGGTTGATTTTTGCGGTACTGTAGCTTTTCTATTTGAGATCGACATTATCTCATGCATTGTCATTGGGCAAACAAAAAAAGCTATATCAGCTTCATTTTTCTTAACTTTTTTCTCAAGGTCTTTAGGGCCATACTTTCCAGGTAGATAATTTATATAATTTTTATACTCATTCTTTTTTATTCGACAAATTTTATTTAT
>JAONQW010000006.1 GCA_028412835.1 Candidatus Pelagibacterales bacterium | reverse complement strand
TTTTCTTGAAGCAGGTTTTTCCATTTCTGATTTAGAAAGTCCCCCTTGATACATTTGTCTGAACGTATCGTTTGAAGTTTCATCTGTTTCAATTTCTTCTTCAACATAATCTGGTATTAATCGCAGCTTATCGACAATGCTCTCACTTAATTCTTCTTCAGTGATTTTTTTTTCAGCAATTTCTCTTAATGCTATTACTGGTTTTTTATCGTTGTCAGCATCTACAGCAGGAGCTGCACCGCGACCAAGTTGAACTGCACGTTCTTTAGCTAATATTACTAAATCATACTGATTATTAACAACGTCAATGCAATCTTCTACAGTTATTCGAGCCATAATTTTTTTTATATATATTGAAGTTAGAATGTGTTTTTTATTGATTTATAGGAAAAAATCAAGCAAATCTATCTTATTGAAATGAATCCGTATATTAAGTACTGATATACCTCAAAATTATGAAAAAGAAAATATCAGAAAACTTCAGTCCTTGTGTCAAAATTTGTAAATATGATCAAAACTTTATGAATGAAATGGTGTGTATTGGATGTTTTAGAGAACGCTCGGAGATAACAAACTGGGGGAAAATGACATTGACTGAAAAGGAAGATGCATTAATTGATATTGAGGAACGAAGAAAAGAATTTATTAAATATGACTGATATAGAATGGAGTTGCTTTAAGACTTGGAAGGAAAGCGCCTACAATACTCTATGGTGCTTGATTGGTTGTAGCATAGGTGACTTTGGTACAATTTCTTACTTTCAGAGTATAGACCATTCATTATCAATCTATGTAGTAATGTTAATTGCAATTTTTAATGGTCTTGTGACCAGTGTTTTATTAGAAACATTTATTTTACTAAAAAGTATGACATTTAATAATGCTTTAAAAACCGCTTTAGGGATGAGCTTTATTAGTATGGTAGCAATGGAAACATCTATGAACCTAACTGACCTTATTTTGGCCGGGGGGGTAATTACTTGGTGGGTTATTCCTGTAATGTTAGCTGCTGGTTTTGTTACTCCATGGCCATATAATTATTGGCGTCTTAAAAAATATGGTATGGCTTGCCACTAAATGATTGAGTTTCAAATTCCTCATAAAAAAAATTATTTTAATGCCTACGGAATTAATCATGAACTAAATCAACCAGGGATTTATTTTTCTCACGCAAATGGCTTTAATGGATTAACTTATAAAACGTTGCTAAATAAGATTTCCCCTAATCAAAAAATTATTTCTTATGACTTAAGAGGTCATGGAAAGTCGACTGTTCCCGCCGAACCAGAAAAATTAAAGTCATGGCAACGATATCGAGACGATTTAATAAGTATACTGGAAAAAAATAATGAACCTTCAACTTTAATTGGTCACTCCTTAGGTGGAACTACTAGTTTGTTGGTAGCATTTAAACGTCCTGAATTGGTATCAAAAATAATCTTAATTGATCCTGTTTTACTTCCATTGACATATTGGCTTGGTACTAAGGCCGTTCAATCAATAGGCTTAATAGAAAAAGTCCATCCAATGGTGAAGGGTGCGCTTGTCAGAAAAAAAACTTGGGAAAGTAAAGAAGAGGCATTTCAATATTTTTCAGGTAAAAAATTATTTAGAAAAGTTATTCCTGAAGCAATTAATGATTATATTGATGGTGGCATGAAAAAAATTAATGAAAATCTTTATGAACTAAACTGTAGCCCCAAATGGGAGGCTGCTACTTTTAAGTTAACCTCAGGCGGTAATTGGTTTAATTTAAAAAAATCTAACGTTCCAACCAAGATAATTCTTACGCCAAACAGTGTTGTATGTAATGAAAAATCACAAAAAAAACTCAAGAAAAGTATAGCAAAAATAGAGTTCGTAACCCTTGAAAATACCACTCATATGCTGCCACTTGAAGATATAGATGGTGTGGGCAATGAGATATTAAGCTTTTTATAATCAATATAAATATCTACAAAATATTTAACAAATAAGTTAATGTCATGCCTAATGGATAACTTTTTAAATATTGTAACTTCTATTTGGAACGAGGGAGTCTTTGGTATTAATTTTAACAATATTGTTATTGGCATTTTTATACTTCTTTTGTTTGTGTTTTTTAGATCTTTATTTTCTAAAATTGTTGTAAGTAGACTTAAAGCTGTTGCTTCTCGATCTAAAACAAAAATTGACGATGAAGTTCTTGAGGCTTTTTCAGATCCCATACGTTTTATACCCATAGTTTTAGGTGTTTATATTAGCACCGCTTATATTGACTTAAATCAGTCATTAGATTTGTTTGCCGCTAATTTAAACAAATCTCTTATTACCATTCAAATATTTTGGTTCATATATAAATTGATTGATCCACTATCATTTTTTATGAATAAATATGAAGAGTTACTGACCAGTGACTTGGTTGACTGGGGAATCAAACTTTTAAAATTCTTTATTTTCTTCATTGGTGCTGCGGCCGTACTAGAAACATGGGGCATTAAAGTAGGACCCATCTTAGCTGGATTAGGCTTGTTAAGTGTTGCAATTGCACTTGGGGCACAAGATTTATTTAAAAATTTAATTTCAGGGATCTTAATACTACTTGAAAAAAGATTTAAAAATGGTGACTGGATTCATGTTGATAATATTGTTGAAGGCACAGTAGAAAGAATTGGCTTCAGATCTACTCTGGTCAGAAGATTTGACTCGTCTCCAATAATGGTTCCAAATTTCAATTTTGCTGAAAATGCAGTAACCAATTTTACTAATATGCGGAATAGACGAATATATTGGACAATCGGTCTAGAATATCGAACTTCACATGAACAATTAAAAAATATAAGAGATAAAATTGAAAACTATATAACCTCTAATAATAATTTTGCTAAAGCTTCAGAAGAAGCTACCTTTGTTAGAATTGATAAGTTTTCAGATAGCTCGATTGACATACTAGTTTACTGCTTTGCTGCAACAAAAAGCTGGGGTGAATGGCTGGAGATAAAAGAAAATTTAGCCTATGAAATAAAGCAAATTGTAGAAACTGAAAAAGCAGGATTTGCTTTTCCATCAACTTCTATTTATCACGAAAATAGCCCTAATTAGCCAACTTGACGATCTTTACCCGCCCAAAAAGGTTCTCTTAAAACTTTCTTAAGTATTTTACCACTTGGATTTCTTGGAATAATCTCAATTAAATCAACGGTTTTTGGTGTCTTATAGCTCGCAATTTTACTCTTACAAAATTCTATAACGTCTTCTTGAGGTAATTCTTTTCCATCCTTAGTGACAATAAAAGCTTTAACTGCCTCACCAAATTTTTCATCTGGAATTCCTATAACGGCTGCGTCGGTTATTTCTGGATGCTCCATTAGAGCACTTTCAACTTCAATTGAATAAATATTTTCACCAGCTGAAACAATCATATCTTTAATACGATCTTCTATATAAACATATCCATCTTCATCCATACGACCCGCATCACCTGTATGTAACCAGCCACCAGCAAGTGTTTCTTTTGAAGACTCTTCCTTTTTCCAATAGCCTTTCATAACTTGAGGACCCTTGGCACAAACTTGTCCTATCGTCCCTCGAGGAACCTCTTTGTCATTATCATCTCTTATTTCTATTGCAGCTCCTTCAACTGGTTTGCCACATGACTTTAAAAGATTAGGTTTGCTTGCTAATGCCTCTTTATGGTCATCAAAACTTAAGAAACATAATACAGCAACATTTTCTGTCATTCCAAAACCTTGGCCAAAGTCACACTTAAATACACTCATTGCTTTAGTTAAAACTTCAGGTGATATTGGTGAACCTCCATAAGTAATATGATCTAAAGTTGTAAAATCCATCTTATCGATATCAGGTACCATATACACACAAGCTTGAATCATTGCAGGCACCATCACAGTATTAGTAATTTTTTCACCAGATAATGTTTTAGCAACTTCAACAGGGTTAAAGTCTTCATGAATTACATTTTGACCACCTTTTGCAATAGTTCCAAAGTGGTTAATAGCTGCAGCAGCATGATATACTGGAGCAACTAATAAATTTTTTGGCATTGGAATTCTTTGAATGTATTTATCTACCTGACCAATGTTAGCTACAACATTAGATTGAACTATAATTACTCCCTTAGGTCTTCCGGTGGTACCACTTGTATACATTTGATAAACTGCGTCATCATCTTTAATATCTTCTTGAGGGTTTTCTTCTGATTGAGATTTAGTCCAATCATAAAAATCAGTCCAACTATTGTCAGGCGCTTTTGCATCAATACAAATGCACTTATTCACTGATGGTAAATTGGCTTTAAATCCATGGACTCGGTTTACAAACTCTTCACTTCGAACAATAACAATTTTAGAATCTGAATTATCTATAATATATTCCCACTCAGCATCAGCTAATCGATAGTTTAATGGTACAGGAACAATACCTACTTTGGAGGCTGCATAATACATTAGTGCGTACTCATCTGAATTTTTTGATAAGAATGTAAAACGATCACCTTTACTTAAACCTTCATTTTTTAACGCTGCAGAAAATTGATTTGCTATAGCATTCGCTTGTTTATATGTCAGTGTTCTAGAATTAAATTCTGAGAATAAAGTGTCAGGCGCTTTACTTGCATAGCCCTCAAGATAATCATGTAATAACATTAGTTTCCCCTATAAATATTTATTAATTATTGAAATATTCTAATCATAAAAATCTTATCGCTCAACGACTTTTCTAATTAAAAAAAGTTTTCTTTAATTCTTCGTTAACAAATAACTCCATTTGATCATCATAGTGAGGTGATTCCTTGACAGAAGTGCTTGCTCCAAATTGGTGGACACTAGTAGAACTCTGTTGACCTAATTTATCCCAGTTTACGTATATGTATAATCCATCACCCGCTACTGCTTTTAAAATCCCATCATCTGATCTCGGTGAATAAATTGCTCTTAATACATCTGGACCACCTTGAACAGGCAACAATCTCATGCCTCGCTCCAAAAAACTAATTTCTGACCACATAACATCCAGCTTATTGAAATTTTTTTCAAATTCATCGACGCAGTCTTTGAATATTTTTATTGGATCTGGCTGTGATTCTTTTTTAATTTCTGCTAGCCATTCTGGGGCCACAATACAAACCCCAAATGCAGCGTGCATATTCTCATTATCAGTTCCTAAATTCCAATTTTTTAAAAAACTTTGTGCGACTATTAATCTATCTTCGCTGAAATCATAAGAAAATATTTTTTGTAAAAATTTATACTGCCTTGAATTAACAGAAAATTTATTATCATGCTTATAACGATCTAAGTTTTCCCATGATATTTTTTTATCTGCATTTAATAACTCATAAGCACGATGGGCTCTATTAGTTATTCTCGATTGAAAACCCATAGTAACAGGAAAGTTTTCTTCTTTAAGGTTATCATTTAAATCTGTGACAAAAAATGGAGATTGATTAGTACTGTATATATAACCAGAATCTGGATTTAAAATTTTTGGAATTTCTTCATAAGGATAAAATTCATTCCATATTAAATTACTTTTATCTCCAGGAAGAATACTTTTCCAATCATAATCAAAATCTCTAACAGGAGATTTCATATTATGTACAAAAAAAATATTATCTTCTTTATCTGCATAAACTAAATTAAGACTCGCTATTTGCTGCATTTTCAAAGAATCTTGCCATTCATTAAAATTTGTTGCCTTGTTCATTTTTAACCAAGCAGAAGCTTGGTTTGCATCATTCATACCTACGTATCTTAGCGCATAGGCTTTTAAACCATCTTTCATGACAGGCCCATGATCTGAAAAATACATATCTAATGGATAAGTTATATTAAATGGACCAAATATTTTGACTTTGAACTCTTGTTTAACAACTTTTAAATTTTTCCATTCACCATCAAGTAAATACTGATTTTCATTCTCAGGATTAATAGTTAGTTCATAAATATCAGCTAAGTCTGGTTGATTAACTGTTGCACCCCATCCTAAATATTCATTAAAACCAACATGAATAAATGGAGAGCCTGGGAAGGTTCCACCCATTATATTTAATCCTTCTTCACTTTTAATATGAGCTTCATACCATGCAACTGGCCCTGTTAATGGCTGATGTGAATTAATCACTAACATTGTATCATTATCTGCTGATCTTTTTTTTGATATAGCAAAAGCATTTGATCCCGATGGTTTGAAGTGTGATTTTATTGCTGCAACTAGTTTATTATTAGATAATTCATTGTATAAAACTAACTGCTCATTTTTGTCAGACATTAGTTTTACAAGTTGATCTATGTGATAATCAAGACCATAAAATAAAGGCATCCGAAATATCATACCTGTCAGTAAATCATCCTCCGTTACAGGGAATAATGACTTGTCAATTTTATTAGAATTTAAGGCGGCCCAATAATTTATTCCATCAGCATATCCTTTAAGGTACATTAAAATCTTTGGGTCTACTGTTTTTTTTAACCTTAAAGCTGTATCTTCCGTATTTAGAAATTTAATTAAAAAATCAAGTTCAACTCCATCAATTGCGCTTATATTTTCCATAATATCTCCTGATCCCGATATTAAATTAAACAAGCTAATGAGAGAGTCAGGTGATACATTAAAGTCTGATAGCTCACCTCGTGCCATCTTAATTACAAATTCAATATTTTCATAATCATCTTCAGTTTGAGCAAAACCAAACCCAAAAGCGGTATCTTTATCTTTTATACCAGTAATATGCGGCACACCATATTTGTCTCTATTTATATTATAGCTATAATCGTTTGAAGTTTTAATAAAACTTTCTGAGTCAAAATTTTTATTATCTTCATAAGTTTTATAAAAAAAGAATATAGCAAATAAGATAAATAAAATAAAAATTATGGGGTAAATTTTTTTCATATTAATTTTTTTGATTTAACTTTTAAAAATTTTCTGCAGGTAAAAAATCTTTACCTAAAATATGATCTGATATTTTATCAGCAATCATAATTGTTGGTGCATTTGTATTGCCACCAATAAGAGTTGGCATAACAGAAGCATCAACTACCCTTAAGTTTTCTACACCTCTAACTCTTAATTTGTCATCAACTACAGCAAATTCATCGCTACCCATTTTGCAAGTACCTACTGGGTGATATATTGTTTCAGCATTAGCTCTTACAAACTCTTCAATTTCTTTATCTGTTTGAACATCTGGCCCAGGGTTTAACTCTGCACCTCTGTATTGATCAAATGCTTTTTGATTAATGATCTCTCTTGACATTTTTACCCCTTTCACCATCACGTCTAAATCTTTTTGCGCTGAAAGATAGTTTGGTTGGATTAAAGGTTGCACATTTGGGTCAAGTGATTTTAAGGCTATATAGTCTCTACTCTCTGGTCTAAGAACACACACGTGATTACTAAAGCAATGTTGGTCTGGTTTAGTTTTTCCATGATCTTTTAACAGTGCACCAATGAAATGCATTTGAATATCAGGTAAGTCTAAATTTTCTTCTGTTTTCATAAATGATAAAGCTGCAAGGCCTATATCATTTCCTGGACCTGACTTCATAAGGCCCCATTGTGTTAATATTAGTGCTTGTTTTATAAAACCCCAACCAAATGGACCCATCATATGTCTTGCATCAGTAACTGGCTGAGTACATTCATAATGAGATAATATATCTAAATGATCTTGTAAGTTTTCACCAACACCAGGTAGATCGGATACAACATCCAAGCCCCACTTTTTAATATAATCTCCTTTACCAATTCCAGAAAGTTGTAATAATTGTGGTGAGTTTATTGCACCGCCACATATCATAACTTCGCGCTCAGCAAATACACTGTGAATAGTTTTATTCTTTATGTACTCTAATCCAATACACTTATTTCCTTTGAATAATAATTTCTTAGTTACAGACATTTTTGAAATGGTAAGATTTTTTCTATCTAATACTGGCTTAATAAAAGACTGGCCTGTACTTTCTCTTTTGCCATTCCAAATTGTTTGTTGTGCAGGACCAAAGCCTTCTTGTGTTGCTCCATTGAGATCATCATTGTATGGATAGCCAGCCTCAATACCGGCATTAATAAAGGTTTTATGTAATGGGTTATTACTAAATACTGGATTTGATACACCAAGCTCTCCATCGCCCCCATGAAAATCGCTTGAGCCATTTTCATTTCTTTCTGCCCTTTTAAAATAAGGCATTACTTCATCATAAGACCAACCCTCATTACCTAACTGTCTCCAAATATCATAGTCACGAGCATGGCCTCGAACATAAAGCATACCATTTATATTACTTGAGCCTCCAACACCTTTACCACGTGGAGTGAATAATTTTCGATTATTAAGATGTGGCTGACCTTCTGTCCAAAATCCATAGTTATAATTCTTACCAGCACCTTCACCCGACATTAACTCTAAAACTCCGGCTGGCATTCGAACAAAAGGATGCCAATCGCTACCACCAGCTTCAATAAGCAAAACTTTAATAGATGGATCTTTGGATAGACGATTTGCTAGAACACACCCTGCCGATCCTGCACCAGCAATTATATAATCAAATGTATTGGACAAAACTCCCCCGAGTCATAGTTAAATTTGTTGCACTAGTTCTTTTTTAAATCTTTTCATATTTTCCACATAATGCAAGGCACTTAAATTAATAAGATTCACTTCCATTTCGGTAAGTTCCCGAACAACTTTACCTGGCGAACCCATGATCATGCTATTATCTGGAAATTCCTTCCCTTCAGTAATTAAAGTGTTAGCACCAACCAAACAATTGTTTCCTATTTTTGCATTATTTAATACTGTTGAACCCATTCCAATTAAAGAATTATTACCTACTGAGCAGCTATGTAAAATAACCATATGTCCTACAGTAACATTATCGCCAACATTTAAAGGCATACTATCATCTGTATGGCAGACACAACCATCTTGAATATTTGAATTTTCTCCAATTGTAATTGGATCGTTGTCACCTCGTAAGGTTGCCCCAAACCAGACGCTAGCATTGGTTTTTAGAACTACAGAACCAATTACTACTGCAGTTGGTGCAACCCAAAAATCATCATTGCTAGTTATAAGTTTTTTTTCACCTAAGCTGTAAATCATATGTTTTTATTTATTTAAATATTTAGATAAGTTATACTAGCAAATAAATTAATTCAGAAAAGTTTTATTATGCCTGCACTAACAACACCTATATGTAATTTTGGATGGAAAGCTATTGACTTTGAACTATTAGGAATTGACGAAATAAACCATAGTTTTTCTGAGATTAAAGGACAAAATGGCTCACTCGTTATGTTTATTTGTAACCACTGTCCTTACGTAAAATCGGTAATTCACAGAATTGTTGAAGATTGTAAGGTGTTGCAAGATAACGGTATCGGTATTATTGCTGTAATGTCTAATGATGTAAATGATCCAAAGTATGGTCACGAAGACTCTTTTGATAATATGAAATTATTTGCATCTAATAACAAATTTAGCTTCCCCTATGTTTACGATGTAGATCAAAAAGTTGGTAGAAGCTATGAGGCTGTCTGTACTCCAGATTTTTTTGGTTTTAATAAAGATAATGAACTCCAATATAGAGGTAGGCTTGAAGCATCGCAACAACAACTAATTCCAAACGCACCAAAAGAGCTGCTTGAAGCAATGCTTCAGGTGGCTAAAACTGGCAAAGGACCAAGTGAGCAAATTCCAAGCATTGGCTGCTCGATAAAATGGAGCGAGTAAAATCAATAAAAATACTATGAACCAAAAAAAAGTTATTCTTGTATACAGAGATAAACTTTTACTAGATTCAGAAACATTTATATCTAGATCCTATGAGGCATTCAGCGACTATAGAGTGGTGTATGCTTGTAGTAAACTAGGTTGGTCACATAATAAAATTAAAGATGAAAAAATTATCGTATCAAATGGAGTTGTTAGTAGATTTTTATTTACAAATTTTGGATTTATTAAAAATTTAAAACAGATTAAACAATTAAAACCATCCATAGTACATGCTCACTTTGGTAAAAGCGGAGCTTTAGCATTGCCTATTGCTCAACAACTTAAAATTCCTCTAATAATAACTTATCATGGAGGGGATATTACTAAATCAACACACTTAAAAAAAACAATTTTGCCAAAAGTTTATCAGAGAAGATTAGCTAAAATAAAAAAATATGCTTCTAATTTTTTTGGAGTATCTAATTTCATATCACAAAAACTTATAGATAATGGTTTTTCTCCAGATAAAGTAGTAACTCATTATTTAGGAATTAATCTAAAGAAAACAAATAAAAGTGATCGCTTTAATGACAGACTTTTTTTCGCTGGAAGATTTGTAGAAAAAAAGGGAATAGATATATTAATTGACGCAATTAAAATTTTAAATTCAAAAGGTCATTTAATTAATTTAGATTTAGCTGGAACGGGACCTCTTGAAGATTATTTTAAAAAAATGACTAAAGATATGCCTCAGATTAAATATTTAGGCTGGTTATCAAAAGAAGAAATGGACAATTATATGACTAATTCAATGGCTGTGGTGGTTCCAAGTAAAGTTGCTTCAAATGGTGATTGCGAAGGTTTGCCAACTGTAATATTGGAAGCGTTTAGTAATAGTTGCCTAGTTATAGCATCAAATCACTCTGGGATTCCTGAAATAATAAAATCAGAAGAAACTGGATTTATTTTTAAAGAATGTGACTCTGAAGCATTATCAAAGCAAATTCTTAAAGTTAGAGATATTAGTTTACACGATAGAAATAAATTAATTGATGCAGGTCAAAAAATATTAATTGAGAAATTTAATAGTTTTGAACAATCAAAAAAACTAGAAAAAAATATTAATAAGATTTTAAGCAATGAACCCATTAAAGAAGCTAATATCTAAATAATTAAATAAGGATAAAATATGAAAAAATTTTTTATTGTATATGGACACTATAATGAAAACTCGTTTAATGCTGCAATTAAAGACACTTTTATTTCTAGTGCATTAAATGCAGGACATACAGTTGATTTAGTTGATTTGTATAAAGATAAATTTAACCCAGTATTTGCAGGGGAAGAGCCCGGTAATGATGTACTAGATCATAGAAGTAGAATTGAAAGTTGTGACACAATCGTATTAATTGCTCCTATTTGGAATTTTCGAATGCCTGCTATTTTAGAGGGTTGGATTGATAAAGTATTAGCTCCGCCATGGGCCTTTAGCTTTAAACAATTAGTTGGAAATTATGGATATCCTCAAGGACATTTGAAAGATAAAAAGGCGATTATATTTTGTACCTATGGTTCACCTAGACTTGCTATAACTACATTCTTTTTAAACTTACCAATAAGAAGATTGAAAAGAGGTGTTTTTTATATCTGTGGCATCAGAAATATAATTTATAAAAGATATTTTGCGGTTCCATTTGTTGACAAGAAACAACGTAAAAAGTTTTTAGAAGATGTAAGTAAAACTGCGTCAAAAAAGTAAAATCTTTGGTAGCGGAGGAGGGATTTGAACCCCCGACCTAAGGATTATGATTCCTCCGCTCTAACCAACTGAGCTACTCCGCCAAAGATATGATGTTAAGTAAATTAAATACTTTAAATTTGCAAATATTAATTACTATTTAAACTTATCAACTAATTTCCATATCAATGGAATTAATGATGCTGTTAAGGCAAGCTTCATTAAATCTCCAAAAATAAATGGAATTAAACCCCAAGCTAAAATAGGTTGATCCCAACCATATAATTGGCCTAACCATAAAAGTCCTGGTCCATAAATAAGAATGTTAGCAAAAAGTAGAGCTGCACCTAATTTAAAAATATTTCTATCCCAATTTAAATTAGCAAAATAACCTAATGCAGTTATTGCAAAACAATAACCAAGCAAGTATCCACCAGTTCCACCCATCATATAACTCACACCATTTGCTTCCGCAGAAGAATTAGCAAAAACATCGAAGCCCAACATACCGATCAACAAATAACCAAAAATAGTTAAAAGTCCAAGACGCTGTCCATAAGTTGTACCAATCGTCAAGACTGCAAATGTTCCCAGAGTAATTGGCACTGGACTGAAAGGTAACACAAGCTTAATTTTTGCGGCAACAATTAAAAAGACAATTCCCATTGTAATTAACACAATTCTTTGTATCCAAATTATATCTTGATTTGGAGTCCATATAGCTTCAATTAGAAATTTATTTGATTTTGTAAACATCATTATTTTCCTTATATTTTATTATAATATGTGTGAGATACATAATCTTTTTGCGGCCCACTAACTTTCCACTTTACTTCAAATTCATTTGGCAAATTTAATAAAAACTCACCATTATAAATATCATTTATACATTTATGATACACGTGTTGTTCATTGTTTTCCAGTAATAGATCGTGAAAATGACTACCATCTGAAAAATTAATTTTCCACCCATCTGGCTTAATAACCCATATATAGTCTTGATGAGCTTTACTCTGAAAAGAGTCAGATTTTAAAATTCCTGATTCATTATAATGATATAAACCGTCTATATCCTTAAAAGTTGCACTTCCAAGTAATTCAAATTTTTTTTGGCAAAATTTATCTTTAATGTATCTAGTTATTTTCCACTCACCAATAATATCTGAATGATACATTGCTTAATTTGCAGACTTAATCCAGCCGCCACCTAATAAACGAATTCCATTACTATCACTTTTATAAAAAACACAAGCTTGTCCAGGTGATACAGCTATTTCAGGTTCATCTAATTGAACTTCATAAAAATTATCTACTTTTGAAATCTTAGCCTTTAATAGTTTACCAGATGATCTGACTCTAACATAAGCGTCATCTATATTTTGCTTAGTGAGCAAATTGACTCGTTCAACTATAATAGAAGATGACTTTACATATTCTTTTTCGGCCACAATAACTCTATTGTTAGTTGCATCAATTTCTTTTACATATACAGGGGTTTTTTTTGAAACCCCAATACCTCTTCTTTGTCCAACAGTAAAATTATAAATGCCATCATGTTCTGCTAAAATATTGTTATTCATATCTACAATATTACCTTTACTTGAAGACTGAGATTTTTTTTGAATAAAATCTTTATATTTTCCATCTGGTATAAAACAAATATCTTGGCTATCGACTTTATCATATAAATGTAATTCTAAATTTTTAGCAAAATTTCTGATTTCATCTTTTTTAAAGTCACCTAGTGGAAAATCAAGATAATCGAGGTCTTCATATTTTAGCGAAAAAAGAAAATAAGACTGATCGCGATCTTCATCTGCAGGAATATATAAACCCCACTCATTACCTGTTTTCATTTTTCTTATATAATGGCCAGTTACTAATGAGGATGCACCTATCTTTCTAGCAAATTCAATTAAATCTAGAAATTTAACTTTTTCATTACAGTTAATACAAGGTATAGGAGTTCTTCCTGCTTCATATTCAGCAATAAATGGATCAATTACATTTGCTTTAAAAATTGCTTCATAATCTAAAACATAATGGGGAATATTAATTGTAGAAGCTATACGTTTAGCATCAATAATATCTGAACCTGCACAACAAGTTTTTGATTTAGTTACTTTCTTCTCATCATATAGTTTAAGAGTAATGCCTATAACATTATTATGTTCCTGAGACATCATCGCCGCAGCTACTGACGAGTCCACACCGCCTGACATTGCAACTACAGTGGCATTTTTAGTGCCAACTTGAGTCAAATCTTGGTTTATCTCTAACGTTTTCATGGTATTTTCTTAATATTGAGTTAACTATAATATATAATGTATATTGTCTATTTATAAAAAACACCATACTCAACATGAAAATTGACTTAAAAATATCAAATATTATTAATCAAATTGCTATAGATGCTGGTCGCGAAATAATCAAAATCTATAATAAGCCTTTTACAGCAAAAATGAAGCAAGATCGGAGCCCAGTTACTAAAGCTGATTTAGTTGCTAATGATCTTATCTGTAAAAAACTTCATGAACTGAATCCAAAAATACAAATAATTTCTGAAGAGGGTAATAAGAAATTAGATAAATGGAATAATATCTTTTGGTTAGTAGATCCATTAGATGGTACAAAAGAGTTTATTAAAAAAAACGGAGAGTTTACTGTAAATATAGCATTAGTGAAAAATGGTCGGCCTATTTATGGAGTAATTTATTTGCCAACAAAAAGAGAAATTTTCTATACTTTAGGTAAATCTTCTTATTCCAGTAAAATTAATAAAAAAAATCAGTACCAGTCAAAGAAGAAAATTAAAGTAAAAATAAGAAAACAATTAAAAGATAAAGTTTTGCTATTAAGTAGATCTCATTCACGTAATACGGAGTTATCAAAAAAACACTTTAGAACTAATAAAGTTAAGTTTAGTGGAAGTTCAATTAAATTTTGTTTAATTGCTAACGGTGTGGGAAATACTTATCCACGTCCTGGTACTACAATGGAATGGGATACTGCAGCAGGACATGCAATATTGAATGCAGCAGGTGGATCAGTTAAAACATTGGATCGTAAAGTTTTAAAATATGGCAAAAAAGGATTTAAAAATCCTTCTTTTATTGCTAGAGGCTAGTTAAATTTAACTGGCTTCCCAGTTGGTTTTCCAATAATTTTTTCATTCCAAAACACCCTATTGCCGTTAATCATAGTGCCAACAGGCCAACCTTTGATCTTCATACCATGAAAAGGTGTCCAACCACATTTACTTTGAATTAGTTTGTTACTTATTTTTTTTGTCTTTGATAAATCAACAAAAGTAAAATCTGCATCGTATCCTTCTTTGATTAATCCCTTGTCTTTTACTTTAAACCTCTTTATGGGATTAAAGCTTGTTAGCTCAACAACATTGTTAATTGATATAGTTTTTTTTGATACTTCATTCAGAAGTAAAGGCATTAACGTTTGTACCCCAGGCATTCCAGATGGACTGTCAGGATATCTCTGTTTTTTTTCTGAGAGTGTGTGTGGGGCATGATCTGATCCAATAATATCTATTTCATTATTTTTGAGAGCTTTTCTGAGTCTATTTTGATGTCTGCTAGATCGAATTGCTGGATTCATTTGAGCTAATGTTCCTAGTTTGTTATAGCACGATGGTGATGATAAAACTAAATGCTGAGGAGTTACTTCATAAGAGATAAACTTTTTATTTTTATTTAAAAGCTCTATTTCTTCCGCGGTTGTTATATGTAAAATGTGTATATTTTTTTTTGTTGCATTTGCTAATTTAACCAATTGTTTTGTACATTTAAGACAAACACTCTCATTACGCCAAATAGGGTGTGATTTAGGATCACCTCTTTTAATGAATTTTTTTCTTTTATCTAATTCACCTTGATCTTCGGAATGAAAAGAAATCATTTTTTTTGTACTTTTCATTATTTTTTTAATATCATCATAATTTTCTACAAGAAGTGTCCCAGTTGATATTCCGACAAATACTTTTATGCCACAGCATCCATCTTCTTTTTCAACTTTTTTGATTTCGACTCTATTGTCTTTTTCTGCCCCAAAATAGAATGCATAATTACAAAACATTCTATTTTTTGCATTGCTTAATTTTTTTTTGAAAAGTTTTTTTGTCGAAATGCTTGGATTATTATTAGGCATATCAAACACAGTTGTGATACCACCTGCAACAGCTGATCGACTACCACTATTTAAGTCTTCTTTATATTCTTGACCAGGCTCTCTAAAGTGAACCTGTGTATCAAATGCACCTGGTAAAATATGCAGACCTTTAGCATTAATTGTTTTCTTAGTTTTAAGTTTTTCAAGATTACCAACTTTAACTATTTTACCTTTTTTAACAGCTATATCTGCTTTAAAAGTTTTTTCGTGCGTTGCACATGTTCCATTTTTTATAATTAAATCTACTATCATGCCTGCATTATCCTAAAATATTTTTAATCTCACTGTATACTTTTGAAACTTTCAAGTCTTCTAAGTAACTTTTAACTTCACCTAACTTATAATCTGTTTGATTAATTATATCTAGATAAGATTTATCGCCTCGAATTGATGAATTGTTTTTCCCCAAAGGACCATATATTTTTTCATTTGTTGGCCCAAATAGTCCAAGTGTTGGAATATTAGCTGCAACTGACAAGTGCATATTTGAACTATCACTGCCTATGAAAATATCAGCATTTTTTAAAATGAAAAAAGTTTCTATCATGTCTGCATTATTTATTAAATTATTTATTCTTTGTTCTGACTTATTGATAAGTTGACTTATAGCTATTAATTCATTCTTATCGGAAGTTGCTCCAAGTAGTATAATTTGATAATCATTAAATAAATCGTTATTAAGAAGTTCTAAATATTTATCAATGGGCCAATCTTTTGATGAAAAATTAGAAATTGGCGCAATGCAAATATACTTATCATCTAATTTTTTTTCATTCATAATATTTGTATAATTATTGTAATCAGCCCAAATAGTAGGCTGTAGCTCGTGATTACTATCTATAAATGATTGCAATTGTTTTAGTTTGTGTTCATTTTCATTGCCTTTAAAGATCAACTTTTTTTTAGTTCTAATAAAATAAGCCAATGATGATGACCGAAGATCAATCACAAAATCCCATGAAGTTTTTCTGGCTTCATTCCATATTTTAAACCAGTGAAGAGAATATTTTTGCTTATCAGCAATTATTAATTTATCTAATTTTGGAAGGTCTTGATAAATACAAGCTGATATTGAACTGGTAACAATAGATAATGATACATTTTCATATTCTTTTAATAAGTGATCAATTAAACCAGTAGATAATATAGTATCACCAATTCTATTATAACTAATGAGTAGAATTTTCATTACATTGTAATATATATATTAAATCTGATAATTATATTAGATTATTTAAATTATGCTCAAAGCCTATCTAAATAAAGATATTAAAATCGTCAAGGTTTCTGGAGATGACGCAAAAGTTTATCTAAATAATATCATTACTAATAATGTTGAACAGATAAATACTAAAACTTCAATATATTCATGCTTGCTTACTCCTCAAGGAAAATTTCTTGCAGATTTTTTTATTACAAATTTTGAAGATGGATACTTTTTATTAGTACACTCAAAGTTTTTAGAAGATTTAATAAAGGGATTAAATTTTTATAAACTAAGATCTAAAATTAACATTGAGGATATTTCCCATCTATATAAATATTGTTTCATACCAAATCCTGAGATAGAAACAATATTTGAAACGAGTATTTTAAATCTTGGTCATACATCAATAAGTAATTCTTCATATGCTTTTATAGATCCAAGAATTGCTAATTTAGGAGCTCATATAATTACGAGCAATAATTCTATTGGGAAAAATAAATTAGATTTAGTTAAGGATGACTGCCTAGAACATTATTTAAGTCATGGACTTTTAAGTATGTACTTAATTGAAGATTTATCAAAGTTTTATCCACTAGAAAATAATCTACACATGCTTAACTCAGTTGATTTTAAAAAAGGCTGTTACGTAGGTCAAGAATTGACAGCTAGAATGAAATTAAGAAATAAGATTCCTAGAACTATAATTCCGTTTATTTTAGATTTAGAAAATGATAAGAGCTATATTAAGAATGAAATTTTAGAAAATGATACAGTTGTGGGTGAAATAATTTTTCAAAAAAATGAATATCTATTTGGTCACATAACTTTTAGAAAGTTATCAAAAGATATGTCACTAGATATGCAATTTAGTTTAAAGGACCAAAAATTAAAGATTAATCAGCAAGATTGGTTAAATTTTTAATCATTGGTGCGGCCGAGAAGACTCGAACTTCCAAGCCGTAAAGCACAGATACCTCATACCTGCGTGTCTACCAATTCCACCACGGCCGCCTAAAAAGTCTCAAATTTTAGAATAAAATTAAGCTTTCTTGAAATATATACATTTAACTATAATTATAATAAAGAATAATTAATAAATATAGCATGTTACAATCAAACACTTCATATCCATCTGAATATAATTCAGAAGTCCGCAACTCAACTGATGCTTTATATGCAAATGTTGCAAATATAATTCCTGAAGTTGAATGGCCTTTCCATGCACCACTTATTCACGAAATTAATAAGTTAAAAAAAGAACGAAATATTGCGATATTAGCTCACAACTATCAAACACCAGAAATATTTCACTGTGTAGCTGACGTAGTTGGCGACTCATTAAAGTTAGCATACGCCTCTAAAGAAGTTGACGCAGAAACGATTATACTTGCTGGTGTCCATTTTATGGCTGAAAGTGCTAAATTAATAAGCCCTGAAAAAAAGATTCTTATTCCTGATATGCGCGCTGGCTGCTCACTTGCAGAATCTATTACTGCAGCTGATATTAGATTACTGAAACAAAAATATCCTGGTGTACCAGTAGTTACTTATGTCAATACTTCCGCTGAAGTGAAATCCGAAACAGATGTATGTGTAACAAGTGGTAATGCTTTACATATTGTAGAGTCATTAAATGTACCACGTATAATTTTTTTACCAGATGAATACTTGGCAAAAAATATTGCTAAACAAACAAATGTAGAGGTAATCTATTGGCATGGTAAATGTGAGGTGCATGAAAGATTTACACCTGAAGAAATATTATCTTATAAAGAACAGCATGAAGGTTTAGTTGTTATTGCTCATCCAGAGTGTAGTCCAGAAGTAGTTGATGTTTGTGATTTTACTGGCTCAACTGCAAATATGTCAGACTATGTAAAAGAGAAACAACCACAAAAAGTTTTAATGGTCACTGAGTGTAGCATGTCTGATAATGTAAGTGTTGCAAATAAAAATGTTGAATTTATAAGACCGTGCAATTTATGTGGTCATATGAAGCGTGTAACTTTAAAAAAAATATACGACTCTATAATCTACAATCAACATGAAGTAACAGTCGATCCACAGTATGCAGATAAAGCTAGACTATCAATCGAAAGAATGTTGGAAATAGGCCGAAACTAATTACAATGACAGAAAAAATTTATACGCCTGATGTGGTAATAGTTGGTGGTGGTGTTGCTGGTCTAACTGTAGCTTTAAACCTTGCTCCTAGAAAAGTTTGTGTGATTACTAAAAGTAGCCTTGGTGTAAATACTTCCAGTAGCTGGAGTCAAGCCGGTATCGCCGCTTCAATAGATAAGGATGATAGTAATCAGCAACACTTAGATGATACTCTTAAAACAGCTAAAGGATTAGCGGATGAAACTGTCGTTAAAAAAATTGTTTCAGAATCTTCAAATGTCATAAAAGACCTTGAAAGCATTGGAGTTCAATTTGATAAAAATCTAGATGGCTCTTTTAATTTGGGATTAGAAGGAGCTCACAGTCATAAACGTATTGTTGGCTCTAAAGGAGATAGCTCAGGCATTGAAATAATGCGTGGGTTAATTAATGAAGTAAAACAGTCTGAACATGTTACTATTCTAGAAAACGTTTCAATAGATAGTATTATGCATGAAGATAATACAATTTATGGGGTAATTGGTAGATTTACAAATCAAAATATACCTAATAATCATGTTGTTATTCAAAGCAGCCATATTGTTTTAGCTACTGGAGGTTTAGGTGGTATTTTTGCGAACACAACAAACCCAAGAAGCTCGTATGGTGAGGGTATTGCACTTGCAGCACAGGTAGGTGCAACACTAAGTGACATGGAGTTTGTTCAATTTCATCCAACAGGATTAGATTTTGGATTAGACCCTACTCCACTTGCAACTGAAGCAATTCGAGGAGCTGGTGCACATTTAGTAAATCAAAATAATGAGCGATTTATGCTTGGAGTTCACCCTGAAGTAGAATTGGCACCACGAGATATCATTGCTCAAAATATATTCCAGCAACTTGATCGTGGTAACTCTGTTTTCTTAGATTGTAGAAATAATATTGGTGGTAATTTTGAATTACAATTCCCTCAAGTTCATTCATACTGTGTGAAGGCAGAGATTGATCCAGCAAAAGATTTAATGCCGATTATTCCAGTAGCACATTATCATATTGGTGGTGTGAAAACCGATCTTACTGGAAGGACTTCTGTTGCCGGCCTATGGTGTTGTGGTGAAGTTGCAGCAACCGGGGTGCATGGTGCCAATAGATTGGCTAGCAACTCATTACTAGAAGCTTTGGTATTTGGAAAAATTGTTGCTCAAGAAATTAACAAAGAGCCATTTAAACAACAAAGTGATATTGTTAGTTCATCTTTTATAAAAACTTATAAGGAAAAAACTCGAAGTAAAATAAGAGCTAAAAAATTTATTTGGCAATTGCGATCAACAATGATGCGTAATCTAGGTATTGTTAGAAATCAATCTTCCATACTAAAAGGGCTCACAGAAATAATTCGTATTGAAAGAGAGTCTAGAGGACTTTCTGCTAAACTAAATGATATGATTTTAGTAAGTAAATTTATTATTGTAGGTGCGATGAAACGTGTTGAAAGTCGCGGTTGTCATTTAAGATATGATTATCCAAATGAAGATCCAAATTTCTTAAAACATATAGATCAATCACAAGCAAGCTTAGAAGAAGATCTTAAACTTATCTTATCTGAAAAAGAATTTACTATAGAGAAATCAGTTGCTAAATAAATCTTATATTAAGATACAAGTTGCCAATGCTTTAAATGAAGACTTAGGTATCTTTGGAGATATTACTTCACAAGCAATAATTGATCCTGAACAAAGTTCCATTGCTACCATAGTACTAAAGCAAGATGCGGTCTTATGTGGTATTGATTTTGCTATTAGTGCATTTAAACAATTGGATAAAAAAACTAAGATTTTAAGCCATAAAATTGATGGAAAATTTCTTAAAAAAGGTACTGTCATTCTTAAATTAAAAGCTAAGACTCAAAGTATTCTAGCGGCCGAAAGAAGTGCTTTAAATTTTCTAGGATTGATGTCAGGAATCGCTACAAAAGCAAATTTGTTCTCTAAGATTGCAAAAACATACGGTGTTAAAATATTTTCTACTCGTAAAACCATTGCTGGTATTAGAGAATTACAAAAATATGCTTTGACAAAAGGTGGGGCTAATATCAATCGAATGACTTTAGATGACTTCTTTTTTATTAAGGATAACCATATAGCTAATACTACTAGTATTGTTGATAGTATTGCTCAAGCTAAGATTTTTTATCCAAAAAAGAAAATTACAGTTGAGGTTGATAATATAAAACAACTTAAAGAAATCATTAATGAAAAAATTGATGTCGTACTTTTAGATAATATGAATGCCAAACAAATTAAAGAGTGCTTAAAGCTTGTAAAAGGTAAATTTAAATGTGAGGCATCTGGAAATATAAATTTGGATAATCTTAAAAGCATTGCTCAAACAAAAGTCGATCGTATTTCTACTGGGCAACTTACGCATAGTATTGAAAATATAGATTTTGGCCTTGAGCTATAATTTATTTAAAAATTAGCTACTCGCAAAAGTATAAATAATAAAATATAACCATACTGGAATTAATGTTGCCCAGTAATTTAACATCCAAGTTAATCCAACTAACCCACCCCATGCATCAGGCTTACTAGTTTGCTCTCTATAAAATAGAGATTTTTTCAAACCTATAATAAATAATTTATATGAAACTTCTTCTATTTTATTATCTAGAAGTATGTTTTTAGAAACTCTCGAGCTGATTGATCGCAAATGAATAAATTGCCATGGTAAGTACAGTGCGCCAAAAATTAAATTAAGTTGAATTAAAATTTTGTATTGATCGTAGCTATTTCCATAAAGAAATATAATCAAACTAATAAACGTATTTAATGCAAAAATTATAGCCCAGCCAAATTCTTCAAAATAGTAATATTTTTCTCTTTCAAATAGAATGGCACCCCAGACAAATCCTTGAGATACTGTTACTTGAATAACCATTATCCACGACAACATATCTAAAAGGATAAATTCACCTACATTGACTATTCGCAGAACATAACTAAACATATAGATATAAGTAATCTCTACAAAAGTAGCTAATAGCCTAGTTAAAAATATTGAGGAAAATATTGTATCGTGCAATACGATATTTTTTACATAGCCTACAGGAAATAAACATCGATAAGCAGATACAAAAAATAGTATTTGTGCTGGTATTAACAAAAAAGGGTCAACATCTGCGATTTTCGTTTCTATTGTTTGCAATAAAAAATATATATTGATAATTGCGCCAAGCTTTAAACTCCATAAGAAGTACTTGTATGTTGTCGAGTTTAATAACATTTTTTTGAAACCTTGTTTTCTTATCTTTTAATCTTATTTCATATTGATTACATTTAATAGATCCAATAATATCAAGTTAATAAATTTAATAATTAGGAGACACTATGGCCCTTGAATTACCAAACTTACCTTATGCACATGACGCGCTAGCTGAAGCTGGAATGAGTAAAGAAACATTAGAATTTCATCATGATTTGCACCACAAGGCATATGTTGATAATGGCAATAAACTCCTAGCTGGTTCTGAATGGGAATCAAAAAGTATAGAAGAAATTATTACTGGTACGTACGATGCCAATGCAAAAGCGCAAAATGGTATCTTTAATAATGTGTCACAACATTGGAATCACAATCAATTCTGGGAAATGATGGGACCAAATAATCATAATATGCCAAGTGAATTAGAGGCTGCATTAGTTGAGTCTTTTGGCAGCATTGATAAATTCAAAGAAGATTTTGTTGCAGCTGGTGTTGGTCAATTTGGAAGTGGTTGGTGTTGGTTAGTTAAAGATACTGATGATCAATTGAAAATTACTAAAACTGAGAATGGTGTAAATCCTCTTTGCTTTAATCAAAAAACATTACTTGGTTGCGATGTGTGGGAGCACTCATATTACATAGACTTCAGAAATAAAAGACCGGTCTATATAATGAACTTTTTAGATAAACTAGTTAACTGGGAATACGTTGCTTCTCAGCTTTAGAATAATTATTTAAATTTCTTTCGCATATTCATAGCAGCTTCCATTCCTGAAACTGGTTTTTTACCCTTAGGAACTGTATTGCCTTTTCTGACGATGTCCTCATATGGAGTACCATCTTTATACATTGCATAAAGAGTTTCTATATCCATATTGGTACCAACTGGTTCCTCTGGAAAGCCCCTAGTAGAAACTTCTGTTTTAAACTCTTCTTGGTTTCTCCAATGTTCATAAAAAATCTCTACTAAATTTCCATCTGGATCTTTGTAATAAATACCACTGATCCAACCATGATTTATAGTCCAATATGGCTCTAAGCCTCTATCCTTAGCTCTGAAGTAGAAATCAAACCATTTATCAATTGGATTTAATTTGTAAGATATATGGTCTAAGCCAACAATTGATGGAGTAACTCGATTAATCCAATTTTTAAATTTTATAACTGTTTTGGGAACAAAACCTAACCCATCAAAAACTGGGCTAGTATTTGCAATTGCTATTCTATGATGCTCTTCATCAAATGACATAAAGGTAATGTCCTCACTTGCATACATGGGCTTACAACTGAATAAGTTTTGATAAAAACTAACCATTTTATCGTAATTCATTGTTTTAAAAGAAACATGATGAAATAAATCTGGGGCGTCTTCAGATCTAAAATTTTTATAAAGCTCCAAATCTAATAAAACTTCTTTCTTATTTTCCATTTATATCTTCCTTTCTAAATTTAAGTTGTCCAAAACCAATCAGGTCCTGGCAAGTGAACCACATGATTTTCTAGGCCAACTTCTTTTTCCATCAAAGCATTTAATTTTGTGTTCATTTTAAGCAATAGTTCATTCTGAGATTGATCTTTTGCTAAATTATTTAACTCATAAGGATCTTTTTCAAGATCATAAAGACTAATATTTGAATTATTAGAAAATAATTCTTGCAAATTTGTGGGTGTATTATTTTCACGTGGAGAAAAACCTCTTACAAATTTATACTTCTTAGTAACAATGGCTTTATAACAAAATGGTGGTGAAAAATCTGGTAAAAAATTGCCTTTTGATGCAAAAGCTTTGAACTTATCAAAATAATTATCTGCAAGACCAATATGTCTAACTTTTTCATTTACTTCAAAAGCTGCACCTATGATTGGTGATCCTTGAACTAAATGTCCCTCATCATCTCTATAATTTTTATAATCTACATTTTCAGTTATTGGTGCAAAACTTTTACCTTTTAACTCAGGGTATTTTGCTTGAATTTGAGTTTGATCTAAACCAGCAAATTCAAGCATTGTGGGTACAAAATCTATATTTGAAACTATTGATTCACAAGTTTGCTGTTTTTTAAGGTCTGGATGATAGATAAGTGTTGGGACACGCACCGACTCTTCCCATGCAGCTATTTTACCTCTAATCCCATGTTGCCCAAGCATTTCACCATGATCTGAAACCATGAATATAATTGTATTATCTAGTTGATTAGATGATTTTAAATTTTCTACTAAAGTATTTATATGCCGATCAACATCTCGAAGGCAATTATAATAGTAGTTTATAAACTTTTTCCATAAATCAATTCGTTCGAATGGTATTTCTCCATAAACAATATTCATCATATCTATTGGGGACCAATCTTCTTCACTTAATTGAGCAAAGTTTTTTGGAAATTCTATTTCATGTTGAAAATCATATATTTCATCATCTGGAGCAAATTTTTGATGATCACCAAGAAAGCCTGTTCCACTTATTGAAGGGTCAACTCTATAAAACATTATATCATGTGGGTTTACAAAGTTAACAAAAGCTGCCCATGGCTTTTGTTTATCTTTCTTACTATTAATAAATTCTGAAGTAATGCTTGCTGTGGGACCATCAAATAAATAACCTCCCTGACCTAGGTCTTTTTCACCTTCTTGATTGGAATTTTTGAAACCATGTTTGCTTAGCATAGTTCTCATACCATCGAACCCAAGTGAGTTTTCATTAACTTGGTTTTCTGTAATATTTGTTAAATGCCATTTTCCAAAATAGCCAGTTTCATAATCCAAGTCTGACAGAAGATGACCTATTGTATTAACGTTATCATACAAACCAGGGACCCATGGAGCTACTGTATTATCATAAACTCCCGTAAATTGTATATGCTGACCAGTATAAATTGAGCTTCTTGCTGGTGAACATATCGGCGTAGAGGTATAGGAGCGATTAAAGTAAGTAGACATACTCTCTAAATAGCGTCTAGCAGGAAGATTCACATTTTTTTGTATATATGGCCATGCTCTCTCTTGGTCATTAAGAATGAATAAAATATTTGGTTTTTTATTTAAAGTTACATTGGCTGGTGCTTGTTGAGTCAATAATATAGAGGACATACCTGTCATTGCAGCTGTAGCAATTGACTTTTTAATAAACGATCTACGTGAAATTTTTTTGCTCATAGTTTATATTTCTAAAAAAAAATACACGCTTAATATTACAATTAAAGTTGGCAGTATTAAATTATGTGCGTTTTCATCAATTCGGTATGTTTTAACTTCATTATTTATTTTAAAGGGTAAGTGCTTTTGCTTTCCAGGAACAATCCTTAATTTTTCCCCAAAAGTATATAAGAAAGGAGTTCTGCCACCCTTATCAGATAGAGTACCATTGTACATTGGCATCGCCAAAGCTGTAATAATAAAAGATCCAAGAAAGGTAAAATACCAAAAAAGCCAAAAAAATAGTTGATAAGGATAATAAAAATCAGGAATATAAAGCCACAAAATAACTATGTTCATTATTGCAATTGGATAAAAACCTAGAACTTGCCAAACAACATGAAACCTAGCGTGTCCCGGCCAGTCGGGGTGAGTTGCATGCGTTTTATTAAAGTCTGCAATAGTTGGACCCACAGTTAATGCAATAGAAATAATTGTAAAAATTACTCTACAAATTGAATTGGCATCATATAAATCCATTTAAAAAAAACCTTAAAAACAAATAATAATAATTGAGACTACTCTCATTTTAATATACTGTAAACAGTATGAATAATTTTTTTCAGTCTAAACCTAATTTATTATCAAAAAAAGATCGCACTCGTGCGGCTATTATTGATGGTGCCATAGATGTCCTATCTAAAAAAGGATATCAAAATTCTTCAATTAAAGAGATGGCAGAAAAAGCAGGTATAGCTAATGGCACTTTCTATAATCATTATAAAGATAGAAAAAGTATATTTGACGAAGTGGGAAAATTAATTGCCATTGAACTTACGAAAACAATTGAAGAGGACGAAAGTAATACAAAAGATCCAGCTCAAAAAATTATTAATTCAACTAAACAATTTATAGAGAGATCTGTTCAAGTTCCAGATTGGGGTATTATATTTTTAGAAGCATATGATTATATGCCTGTCATAAGAAATGAAGTTTCAAAGTATCTTGTTCAGGATATAAAAAAAGGTATTAAGATTAAAGTATTTAAAGTTAGCTATGACGTATTTGTTGTTGAACAAATAATTGTACTTATACTTCACGCAATTCGAAAGCAATTAAAAAATGGATATGACAATAAAATCGTTGATAAGACGACAAGTGCTATAATGCAATTACTAAAATATAAAAAATAGGAAAAAATTATGAAACTAGTTACATTTTTACATCAATCTTCAGAAAAAATTGGGGCAATAATAGATAATGAAATTATTGATTTCTCAGTGTCTAGTTTACCCAAGACAATGATTGAGTTTATTGAGCTTGGAGATGATGGGTTAAGTCAAGCTAATGCAGTAATTGCTCAAGCTGAAAATAAAATTTCAGTTAATGATGTTAAATTAATGGCTCCTATTCAAAGACCAAATAAAATACTTGGAGTAGGATTAAATTATAAAGCACATAAAGAAGAGGCGGCTAAGGCAGCTGCTGCTCTTTTAGGTAAGCCACAAGAAAAATATCCTACTATATTTAATAAACAGAACTCGTCTGTCGTAGGCCCATATGATGATATGCATAAACCAAATGCCTCAGATTTTTTTGACTATGAAGGTGAACTAGGCTTTGTAATGGGTAAACGGTGTAGGCATGTTCCCTACGATAAAGCCTCTAGTGTTATTTATGGATACACAATCGTAAATGATGCAACAATTAGAGACTGGCAAATGCGAGGTCCACCAATGACTATGACTATGGGTAAATCATGGGATACCCATTGTCCGTTTGGCCCATATTTAGTAACTAGCGATGAAGTTGGTGATCCACATCAGTTACAATTAGAGACTCATGTCAATGGTGAGTTAAGACAATCAGCAAATACAAACGATTTAATACATGATTGCTTTACTGTTGTAGAATATTTAAGCACTGCTTTTACTCTTGAGCCAGGTGATTTAATTGCAACTGGGACCCCTGCTGGCGTTGCTGCTACATCACAAAACTGGCTAAAGGTAGGCGATGTTGTAAAAATTACTATCGAAAAGCTTGGCTTTATTGAAAATAAAGTGATTGCCGAACCTGATAGTACCGCATCCTACTAAAGTTATAAGAAATGCAGACTGATTATAATGTAATAGTTGCAGGATATGGCCCTGTAGGTGCGTGCGCAGCAAACTTGTTAGGTTATTACAATATTAATTCACTTATTATTGATAAAGAAAAAGAAATATACACCTTACCTAGAGCAATTACCTGGGATGATGAATGTAGACGTATAATAGTACCTTGTAATTTTGCAGATAAAATAGAGATAAGAAAAATTCGTGGCATCGATCATATTAATGGTAAGGGTGAAAGCTTCCTTAAAATTCGTATGGCTGAAGAAGATAAATATGATTATCAGGTTGGGCCAACATTTATGTATCAACCAGAATTTGAAAAAGCATTCAGAGATAATGCTGAGACATACGACACTAATCACTTCAAGCTAGGCTTTGAAGTTTTATCATATGAAGAAATTGATGAATATATCAGGGTTAAAATTAAAAATTTGGATACGAATACCATTGAACATGTGACAACTAAATACCTTATTGGCGCTGATGGCGCTAATAGTATTATTCGAAAAAAAATGGGAGTTAAGTATAAAAGCTTTAAGTACGATGAGCCATGGATGTGTGTTGATGGTTTTGCTGATCAAAACTTAGAGTGTTTTAAAGATGTTGATGCTTTCCAAATTTGTAATCCTAAAAGATCTCTCACTATAATTAATTCAGTCAATAATAAATTTAGATTTGAAATTATGATTATGCCAGAAGATGATCTTAACGAAATTCAAAAAGAAGAAGTGTTTTATCCCTTTATAGCTAAATATCTTAAAAACCGTAAATTTACTTTTACTAGGAAAGCGATCTATACATTTCATTCAACCTCAGTAAATAGTTGGAAAAAAAATAATGTATTTTTAGTGGGAGATGCTGCACATCAAATGCCACCATTTATGGGACAGGGAATGAACTCAGGAATGAGAGATGTAGAAAATTTATTATGGAAATTAAGTGGAGTAATTTCAAAAAAATACAATCCAAATATACTTGATAGCTATGAACATGAGAGAAAATACCATGCAGAAAAAATTATTAAGGCTTCTATAGCAATGGGCAATATCATCATGACACCAAGCCCCCTAAAAGCTTTTTTTAGAGATATAGGAATTAAAATCAAATCTCTAACGAAGAAAGGAAAACAAAGTTTTTATCCTGGTTATTCTGGAATTCGGCTAGGTAATGGGTTGCACAATCATCCTATAGAACGAAGTCATATATTTAGATATTATTTTCCAGCAATATCTCTGAGTGAAGATAAAAATAAAACAACTGATGATCTCCTACAAAAGAACTTTGGATTAATCTTAAATAATTTTAATAAAGACACATCAATTTCAGAAAATAATTGTAATCTATTAAATACAATAGATTTTCGAATACTTAATCGTTCTGATAGCTCGATGAAAAGTAATTATTCTAAATTTGACTGCTTTCAGTCTAATGGTAAGGACTTAGACACTTATTTTAGTCATTTTGAGTGTAACGCTGTTTTGATAAGACCTGACAAGTATGTCTTTGATATCATACATTTTAACGAAGAAGATAGCCTAGATCAAATTATATCTAATATAATCAATATGCTAGTAGATAAAAAACTATTATGATTTTATGGCTTCATAGTATTGATTTAAATTTTTATTATTATCAAGTTCAAATTCAAGATTCAATTTTCCAATTCTAATTTCATCAGATTCATAATTCAATAATGCCGTTTGATAACTATCTCTTTTTTTCAATCTATCAAAATAACTTTTTAAATTGTTTTTATCTTCAAAGAAATGATCTAATAAAAAGACCTCGCTTAAACGATGAAATAACACCATCCATGTAACATCTGCTAAACTAAAATTATCACCATCAATCCAACTTTTTCCTTCTAGGTGATCATCTAATTCTTTAAAATGATTATTGAGATTGTTGCTTGCTGATTTTATAATTTTAAATATAGGTGAACCTTTTTTAAAAACTCGATAAGCAAGTATTTTAAATGCAAGAAATTTTGATGCTCTAAATCTATCAGGATGCTTAAATAAGTACTTTATGTATTTAAAAATTGAAATATTTTGTAACATTGAAACGAATAATGGAACAGTAAATATCGAAATACAATTACCTGCATACTTTTCTAGATTTTTATCTGGCTCTCCTATTAAAGATCCTTTTTTCACCCAGTGACTCACTGTCTCACTTTGACTTAATTTTTTAGAACTATAATTCTCAAGATAAGTAATTTGTTCATGTGACTCATAAATTGGCATCCCAAAATGAAGTAGGACTGGTACCGTTGCTAAAGGGTTTATCTTTAAAAATTTCTTTGTTAAGTTTTCACAATCTTTTGTTTCCATGATGTGAACATGCTTTAGTTGAGCTTTTATATTAAGCTCATCTATACATACTCGTGCTTTTCTTGAGCAAACAGAAAAATTATTATGATATAAAATCCATTCTTCCTCTGTATCTAAAACTTTATAATCCTGAAGGCCAGACAGTGTAGGTTTTTGCATGTTTACTTTGACTTGTTGTCAATCTCAGCACAAATATCATTAAGAATTTGATTGGCACTTACACCAGTTGGGAAGCCACTATAATGTGCAACGTGTAAAATCATCTCTTCAATTTTATCTTTAGATACTCCAAGATTTAAAGCACCTTTAATATGTATTTTTAATTCATTCTCTCGATTAAGTGCCACTAAGACAGCTACAGTGATTAAACTTCTTTCTGGAAGGCTAATAATCTCATCACGAGACCATATATTTCCATATAAGGCATCAACAATATGTGCCATAAAATCTTTAGAAATAGGTGTACCATTTCCTTCTAACAAATCCATCTTTTTAAGGATTTGCAGTCCTTTTTCTCTACTTTCTTTATCAATTTTATAAGTCATATTCTATAATTGAGAGTATTCTCATTTTATAAATATTTCAATAAAGTATTTAACTATAATATATCGACTTAACCGATAATTAATTATTCTTTATTTTGTGAAGCTTTTGGGGCTAATACTATCTCTGTTAAACCTGCAGTTATAATTAACATACTACCAACTATTTCTCGCCAGCCAAAAGACTCATCAGTGAGTACAGCAGCACTAGCTGAACCAACTACAATTTCAATGAGAATGATAATTGAATACAGTCCACCACCAACAACACTTGGCGTCCATAATAAAACTATATTTGTTGGAATTAAAAAAACTGCACTCATTAACAATAGCCATGGCATCATCGCAATCCATGCATCATTAGCTGGCATTGGTCCAAGCGTATCACCTAAAAAATATGCAATTACTAATGTTACTAACCCGCCACAGAAAAAAAATGAAATTAGGAGTGAAAAGATATCTTTGGGTTGGACCATTTCTGTACGAACGGCACCACCAGCAAATAACATACCACCTACAAGTGCTACCCAATCACCCGCATTTTGTGGTACTGGAAAGGTTAAGCCTTGACTAAAAACTATCCAGACACCAGACAGCGCTAATGCAATAGTTACTGCTCGATGCCACTGGGGTTTTTGTTTTCGAAATAATAATTCATATAGTGTTGCCCAGACTGGCGTCATATAAAAAAGAATTAAGGCCCGAACAACATCAGTTAATAAAAAACTATTGGCATAGCAGGCAATACCACCGCCCATTAATAAACCAATTAGTGGATAGTCTAAACCAAATGACTTACCTTGCATTTTGCGCCATATCGCTATTGGTGCTAGCATTAAAAGTGGCACATACATCTGTGCAATCGTTCCCCAGCCACCAGTTAATCCATTTGCTTCAAAGGCTCTCTGTGGTATCCAAAATAATCCCCATGAACCTGCGGTGATCAACAGTATAAAACAAATAGTCAAATGATAAGGGTGTCTTGGCATAAAAATAAAAATTTAATAAGATTTTAATGATTTAATTAATTTTGGATAGGCATAATATTTGCATACTGACAAACACCAACTTTATCATTTGCAGAATTATGCATATCTTCAACAGAAAATTTATTTAACATATCTCTATCCAAGTTTAATTGTTCTGCCATTTGTGCCAACATACCGGCAATAGCAACATCAGCAGCGCGCATACTGCCATCAGCGATTTTTAGTACTATTGCCGCTCGTGCTTCTGGTAAAATAACTGCATAAACACCCTCGGCACCATTTTTTGCAAAGAATTTTTTAGACGACGCTGCTGTCATTATACTGTTTGGTGATTTTGTACCCCCTGTTAGAAATGGAAATTGCATAGTTGAAGCCATGATTTGCTCTGCTGCTTTACTCATTGTTCCTTTAAGTAAATCTGGTGCAGCAATTTTTGCTAAAGCTCTGGCAAACCCTGTTAAACTAAGACGTGGTGCTGGAAGTGTACAGCCATCAACACCAACAATGTCTATGGGTTCTCCTGCAAGTTCGGTGAACATAGCTAACATGGCTTGTTGGGCTGGATGAGTAACTAAATTATAATCTGATACATTCCAACCTTGATGTTGACAAAAAGCTAACTGGCCACAATGCTTACCAGAACAATTATGATAAATACGTGATGCATCAATATTTTGTTCTCGAAGTCTTTGTCGGTCTTCAGCATACCTTGGCATATCAGATCCACAAGATAGATGCTCAGCTGATAAACTCATATCTAGCAACCACTGCTTGACTGCAGTTTCATGCATTGTTTCACCATGATGCGAGGCACACGCTAATGCCGTTTGCTGATCTGTAAGCTTAGTACCGTGAGTTAATATAGTTAATGTTTGCAATGATTTCATTGCTGATCGTGGGAACATTTGGCGCTCAGCATCACCCCACACTGCTTGTAATTCTCCAGTTGCTGAAACTAAAACACCAGAACCAAAATGGGTGCTCTCAACGACGCCTCCCCGCATAATTTCTGCCATTAAAATATCTGCCATTATCTTAGAGGCTTTCAAAGAGCATTGATTTTGGATTTAGCATTTCTAATTCACCAGTACCAATATTATTCCATAACCCATGAATTGAAATTTCATTTGAACTTAATACTTTTTGAATAAATGGGAACTCTGATAAATTTTGTATTGAATTTATAATGCTTTGTTTTTCTAGCATACTTATCATTTTTTTTTCATCGGCTGATTGTTCCAACATGTCATAAGCTGGTTTTAAGATATGTAGCCACTTGTTTACAAATAATAACTCTTCATTAACCTGGTCACCTTTACAAATATGATAACCATTTTTAATACCTCCACAGCTTGAGTGTCCTAAAATAATAATATACGAAACTTTTAAAGCGCATATAGCAAATTCAATTGCCGCAGACGTGCCATGATGATCGCCGTCTGGGTTATAGGGTGGAATTAAGTTAGCAATATTTCGATGAATAAAAAATTCTCCAGTTTCTGCTCCAAACATTGATGTGGCATGTACCCTAGAATCACAACAAGATATGATCATTGCTGGTGGACTTTGTCCTTCTAAAGCAAGATTTTCATATAGAGATTGATCTTTTGCAAAGCTATCACTTTTCCAATTTTTATATCTATCAATAAGGTCTTGGGGAAGAGGTTTAATAAGTGACGTCATACCTAATTACGAGTTAATCAAAATATCTTTGATAGAAATTAATCAGTTCTTCAGTGTTAAGTCTTTTTTGTTCCATAGTATCACGATCTCGAACAGTAACCGTCTTATCTTCTAATGACTCAAAATCAACAGTTATACACATCGGTGTACCTATCTCATCATGACGCCGATAGCTTTTGCCGATATTACCTGAATTTTCCAACATAACTCTACCCATGCCTAGTTTTTGTAAAATGTTTTTAATCTCTTTAGCATGACTAACAAGATCCTCATTATTTCTCTTTAAAGGAATTATAGCCGCCTTAATTGGTGCCAGGTGAGGTTTGAGACTAAGAACAATTCTTGTTTTACCTTCAACTTCTTCTTCTCTATATGCTTCATTTAGTAAAGCAAATACTCCCCGTTCAACTCCAGCACTAGGTTCAATACAGTATGGAATATACCATTTTTTTGTTTCTAAATCTTGAACTGCTAGTTTTGTTGTGGAATCCTTATTTTCCATGACTTCAGCAGATATTTCAAAGTCAGATTGATTCTTAGTGTGTGAGCCTAAGTCAAAATCTTGGCGATTGGCAATACCTTCCAGTTCCTCAAAACCATGGGGGAATTTATATAGCAGATCTGTAGTAGCTTTAGAGTAGTGTGAAAGATCATTATTTGGCGCCTCAAGAATCTCTAAATTTTCTTTTTTAATTCCTTGTTCAATCCACCAGTCAATCCTAGCTTGAACCCAATACTTAAACCAATCTTCATCAGTGCCAGGCTTTACAAAAAACTCAAGTTCCATTTGTTCAAATTCTCGAACTCGAAAAATAAATTTTCCAGGTGTAATTTCATTACGAAAACTTTTGCCCATTTGACCAATTCCAAAAGGAACAGATCTACTTGTTGAATCTAAAACATTCTTAAAATTAGTAAAAATTTGCTGTGCAGTTTCAGGTCTTAGGTAAACAAAAGATGATCCATCATCAACAGGACCAATTGCCGTTTTAAACATTAGATTAAATGGTCTTGGCTCAGTAAGATTTTTTGAGCCACAACTTGGGCAGGCTTGGTCATTCAATTGATCTTCACGCCATCTACTCTTGCAGTCCTTGCAATCAACAAGTGGATCTGTGAATGTATCCTCGTGACCTGAATATCTTAATATGTTTGGTGAAGTTAATAATGACGCATCTAAACCTTCCACATCATCACGTTGCCAAACCATAGTCTTCCACCAAGCTTGTTTTAAATTATTTTTAAGTTCAACTCCCATTGGTCCAAAAGTGTATAAGCCTTTTTGACCACCATAAATTTCATCTGATTGGAAAATAAAACCACGTCGTTTACATAAAGCAACTAAATCGTCACTTTTTTCAACGGCCATACCGGCTCCAGTGCGCTTCTTCGTAAAGAGTTTCAACTAAACCACTTACACCATCTGCTGAATGAATTCTTGATGAAAATATTCCTTTTAGAAAAGATTTTTTAGACTCAATATTTCTAATTCGACAACTTTTGCCATATTTGTTATCTAAGTAAGTTGTTAAAGTTTCATTAGAATCAACTAAGCCTAAAGATATACCTTGCTCTCCTGTCCAAAATTCACCATTACAAACTTTATCTGCATCAATTTTTTCTTTTCTGTTTTTAAGAACCAAGGCTTTAAAGTTTTCAAAAATACTAACTTGAACTTTAATTAATTTTTCAACGTCTTTATCCTGCACATCTACAAATGGATCAAGAAAAGATTTATTTTCGCCAGCAGTAAAAATACGTCTTTTCACACCCAATTTTTCAATTAAATCTTTAAAGCCAAAAGAAGCACTAATTACTCCAATGCTCCCTACAATTGAACTTTTATTTGCTAACAGTTTGTCCCCAGCGCACATCAACATATAGCCTCCACTGGCAGCAACATCTTCAGCTATAGTAATAACTTTCACTTTATTTTTTTCAGCCAATAGCCTGATCTTATTGTAAATAAGTTCTGACTGCACAGGTGATCCACCAGGAGAATTAATCTGAATAACTACAACTTTTGGTTTCTTACTAGTAAAGGCTTTTTCTAAAATTGGAGTAGTATTTTCTATAGTTAAGCCTTTACTAAAGCGGCCCATATCTCCAATAACACCTCTTAAACTAACAACATTGATGTTGGTTTTTTTCTTAAATGGATTAAATCTACTTAAAGTCATATTTTTAAAGGGCTATTTCCAAAAAATTAATATTTTTTTATAGGATATATATTATAACTAATTTGCATTATGAAAGAAACATATAAAAAGTCTCAAATACAGATAAATCCTATTGATAATCTTGCCATTCATTTGTCCTCAGCTGTCAAGAGACTAGATAATGAAATTAAGAAAAATATTCAAGATAAGGAGGTTATTGTAACTAATGTTTCTTCGCACCTAATCATGGGTAAGAGTAAAAAAATTAGACCTTTACTAACGCTACTTTTTGCAAAAATTCTAAAATATAAAGGCAATGCACATTTTAATTTAGCAGTTTGTATCGAATTTATCCATAACGCAACTTTGTTACATGATGATGTAATTGATTATGCAGAAATCAGGCGTGGTAAAAAAGCCGCTAACTTAATTTGGGGTAATAAATTAAGTATCTTAGTTGGCGACTACTTACTAAGTAAATCTTTTAAGCTAATGGTAAAAGATAAATCGATAAAGATTTTAGAAATTTTATCTAATACCTCATTGATTTTAGCTCGAGGCCAGATTCAAGATGCTAATAATATATCTAATGCACAATTATCAGAAAAAGATTACTTAGATTTAATTTTCGCAAAGACTGCTGAACTCTTTAGTGTGTCCTGTTACTTACCAGCAGTATTAACTAATAAAAGTTTAAAGATACAAAATGAATTAAGAGAATTTGGTAAAAATTTTGGAATGGCTTTCCAGCTATCTGATGATTATTTAGATTATTTTGGAGACTCAAAAAAAATGGGTAAAAACATTGGTAAAGATTTTTTAGAAGGTAAGATTACTTATCCATTAATTCATTGCATTAAAAATTCTTCAAAAGCTAATCAAGCCTACTTAAATAAAATCTTAAAAAAGAAAAAACGAAATAAAGCAGAATTTTTAAAAGTACAAAAGATTATGGAATTATCTAATACTAAATTAGAATCTATAAAATTCACCAATAAATACCTAAAAAAAGCTCAGAATAGCATTAAAAGATTTGAGAGAGATTCAGATAAGGTGTATCTTGATAATCTAATTAACTATTTATTAATAAGAGAACATTAATGTCACATAATTCTTTTGGTAAGCTTTTTAAAGTTACAACATGGGGAGAGAGCCATGGAACCGCTATTGGCTGCGTAATTGATGGCTGTCCTCCATTGATAAGTCTTACTGAAAAAGATATTCAAAAATATTTAGATTTGCGTAAACCAGGAACTTCAAAATTTGTAACTCAGCGCAAAGAAGATGATAAAGTTGAAATACTATCTGGTGTATTCAAGGGTAAGACAACAGGAACTCCAATTTCCCTAATTATTTATAATAAAGATCAGCGCTCAAAAGATTATGGCGATATTAAAAGTAAGTTTAGACCAGGGCATGCTGATCTAACTTATTTTTTAAAATATGGAATTCGTGATTACCGTGGTGGTGGCAGATCCTCTGCTCGTGAAACTGCAAGCCGAGTTGCTGCAGGTGCTGTTGCACGCAAAGTAATAAGACATATTGTTAAAAAAGATATAAAGATTAGGGGTGCAGTTACTCAAGTAGGAGCTTTAAGTATTAATCCAAGAAATTTTAATTGGACTTCAGTTGGATCTAATTCATTTTTTTGTCCAGATAAGAAAATTGTTTCTGTATGGGAAGAATATTTAGGGCTTATAAGAAAAAAAGGTTTGTCTGTCGGTGCAACAATTCGAGTAAATGCCTCAGGCCTACCTGCGGGTATTGGAGAACCGATATATGGTAAGCTTGATACTGAGCTTGCTGCAGCGATGATGAGCATTAATGCCGTCAAAGGAGTTGAAATTGGTCTTGGGATGGAGGCTGCAAGTATTACTGGTGATGAAAATTCTGATGAGATAAGAGCTAAGGGTAAAAAGATTATATTTTCTTCAAATAATGCTGGGGGTATTTTAGGGGGTATTTCTACAAGTCAAGATATAGATGTTTCACTTTCTGTTAAGCCTACTTCTTCAATCATAAAGCCGCAAAAAACTATTAATGAAAAATTAAAAAATACTACCATATCAACAAAAGGACGTCATGATCCTTGTGTTGGGTTGAGAGCAGTTCCTATTGCTGAAGCAATGATGGCATTAGTCCTTGCCGATCAATTAATGCGTAATCGCGCTCAGTGTGGTTAGACTTTTAAAATCATTAAATAATTTAATAGATTGTTAACTGATAAATTTTTTATTTTAGCTTCTTTAAGTAACTTTAGTGTTTGTGCATAAAGTATATCTCTATACTTTTCTAAGTATCTTTTTTCTTTAGTCGACATTTTTGGTTCATCGTTGAAATCATCATTAATTTGAAATATTTCTCCAATATTCATTCCTATCTTTTTAAGAAGATTTATTTTTTTATTACTTAGCTTTGCTGCTATTCCAACAGATTCTGTACAATACGACATGAGCTTGCCAGTTTTTAATTTGTTAATATGAATACGTTCACTATAAGTATTTTTCTTATTTGATAAATCTTCAAACTGACCTTGAAGCAAACCACCTTCACCAGAAATTTTGGTTAAGGCTAAAATTAATTCTGCTTTTATCTTGCTATCTAATTTTAGCTTTGAACTAGATAACATTTTGTAAGAGAGTGTTAATAAACCACATCCCGCAAGAATTGCTGTATATTCATTATACTTATAGTGTGTTGTTTTTTTTCCACGTCTATACTTATCATTATCCATTGCTGGAAGATCATCATGCACTAATGAATAATTATGTAACATTTCCACTGCAATACCTATCTTAATAGAATTACTAGGACTAACTTTTAAAACCTTAGCAAAAGTGTAAATAAGAAAAGGACGAAATCTTTTTCCCCCAGCTAAAATAGAATAGTTTATTGACTTATTTAAAGTATTAGTACTTTTAGGTAAAAATTTTTTTAAATCTGAATTAAATTTTTTTATAAATTTATTTAACTCAATAGTAGTTTGAGCATTAGACATTATTCAATTTCTTTTTTTGAAACCTTGCCATCTGAAGATACTTTGATTTCTTCAAGCTTTAAAACTGCATCATTTAATTTTTGCTGACAATGCGCTTTTAAATGCGAACCTCTAGTATAAAATTCAATAGATTTTTCAAGGTCTATTGATCCATTTTCAAGATTATCAACTATTTCTTCAAGTTCAGCTAATGCTTTTTCAAATGAAAGTTTTATAATATCGCTTGGAATATCACTCATAAATTATAAATATTTTTTTAATTCGTTTCTAGCAATTGTTAATCTATGAACTTCATCTGGACCATCAGCTAATCTTAAAGTTCTCATCCCAGCATAGGCTTGAGCTAATCTAGGATCAGTTGTTACTCCCGCACCTCCATAAGCTTGAATCGCATCATCAATTATTTTTAATGCCATTATTGGTGCAGCAACTTTAATCATTGCTATTTCATTTTTAGCAACTTTATTGCCAACATCATCCATCATTTTAGCAGCTTTCAAAGTTAGCAGCCTAGTCATTTCTATATTAATTCTTGCATCAGCAATTCTTTCTTGCCACACCGAGTGTCTTACTAATTCTTTACCAAAAGCTTTTCTTACCATCAATCTTTTACACATTGCTTCAAGAGCTGCCTCAGCTAGTCCTATAGTTCTCATGCAGTGGTGAATTCTTCCAGGGCCCAATCTACCTTGAGCTATTTCAAAACCTCTACCTTCACCCAGCAACATATTTTCTGGTGGAACTTTTACATCTTTGAATTCAATTTCAGCATGACCATGTGGCGCATCATCAAATCCAAAAACAGGAAGGTGACGTTTAATTCTTATACCTGGAGTATCTTTATCAACTAGGATCATGGACTGTTGCTTATGTTTATCTGTGTTATCAGGATCTGTTTTTCCCATAAATATATAAAAAGCACACCTTGGATCCATTGCTCCTGATGTCCACCATTTTGTACCATTTAAAACATATTGGTTGCCATCTTTTTTTATTTCACTTGTAATATTTGTTGCGTCCGATGAAGCGACATCAGGCTCAGTCATTGCGAAAGCAGATCTTGTTTTGCCTTCTAAAAGAGGGTTTAAATATTTTTCTTTTTGCTCATCTGTGCCATATCGAACTAAAACTTCCATGTTACCTGTATCAGGTGCAGAACAATTAAAAACTTCCGCTGACCAAATAGCTTTTCCCATAATTTCACACATAGGAGCATATTCTGCATTAGTTAAACCATGACCAAGATTACTATCTGGTAAAAAGAGATTCCACAGATCTTCTTTTTTTGCCTCTTTTTTAAGGTCTTCAATAATTGGAACAATTTGCCAGCGATTATCTCCAAAATCTTCAATCTGTTTATGATATGTATCGTTGTTAGGATAAACATGCTTATCCATAAACTTTTCTAAACGATCTGTTGTTTCTTGGGCTTTTTTTGAAATACTCATATTTATCTTCGTTCCTTAAAAAAATTAGTTAATAGTCTATTACAGCTATCGCTACAAATATTATCATAAATTTCAGGTAAATGATTGGTATTGTTTTTTTGAAAATAGTTAATACCACCATTTATAGATCCATATTTTAGATCATCTGCGCCAAAGTACAATCTTCTTATTCTGGCTTGGGATATGGCTGCAGCACACATAATACACGGTTCTAAAGTTACATATAGATCATAATCAGTTAATCTAATTTTCTTAAGTTTTTTACACGCATCTCTAATTACATTTATTTCAGCATGTGCAGTAGGATCGCAGTTTTTAATAGTTTTATTGTATGCTTTAGAGATAATTTGACTAGTTTCAGGGCAATAAATAACTGCTCCAACAGGAACTTCACCAAGAGATTTACCTTCTTCAGCACATTTAATTGCTTCTAGCATTATGCTAAGTGAATTTGTCATTATCCAAGAGTATATGATATAAATACATTGAAAATACAATCAATTATGAAAAATATCCAAGTTTCTGAGAGAATAGCAAAAGTCATTGCAAGAGGATCTAAATTCTCAAGAAGAGATGCTGAGAAGCTTATAGCAGATGGTAGAGTTAAAATTGATAATCAAATCATTTTACAGCCCAATGTGAATGTAACTTCATCAAATAATATTAAACTAGATAATAAATCTATAAATTTTAAACCTGAATTAGAGCTCTATAAATATTATAAACCAAGAGGTGTATTGGTTACCCATCATGATCCAGAAAATAGAAAAACTATTTTTGACGATTTACCAAAAAAATTTGAAAAAATGATTTCTATTGGGAGGTTAGATTATGATTCTGAAGGTTTACTTTTGCTTACTAATAATGGAGATATAAAAAGAACTATGGAACTTCCAAATAATAACTGGAAAAGAACCTACCGTGTAAGAGTTCATGGAAGAGTTGAAGATGATATAATTTTAAAATTTAAGAAAGGTCTAAAAATTGATAGGATGCGTTATAAGCCAATATTAGCTAATATTGATAATACCTCAAATTCTTATACTTGGCTTACTATGACTTTAACTGAGGGAAAAAATAGAGAAATAAGAAATATATTTGAAGCTTTTGGTATGATTGTAACGCGCCTTATTAGAGTCTCTTATGGGCCTTATAAATTGAATAAGTTGAATAAAAGTGAATTTGAAAAACTTAAATATATCGAAAAATAAATTATATGAGAATTATTAGTGGCACAAAAAAAGGGCATAATTTAATAGCACCACGCAGTAAAATTGCTCGCCCAATGACAGATAAGAATCGTGAAACTATTTTTAATATAATTCTTCATAGCAAAGAATTAGCTGATTGTGATTTTAATTTAAATGAAGCTACAGTACTGGACTTATTTGCTGGGACAGGTGCATTTGCATTTGAAGCAGTTTCAAGAGGTGCGAAAGAAGCCATATTAGTTGAAAATGATCAATATATGATTGATATCATATTCAAAAATGTAGAAAAATTAAAACTTCATACAGATATTTCTCTAATTTCAAAAGATGCAACTAGTATAAAACCTGAGGATATTGAGAAAAATATTGATTTAGTATTTTTAGATCCACCTTATGAAAAAAAATTAGAATTTAAAGCAATTAAAAACTTACTTAAAAAAAAAATATTAAAACCAAAAAAAATAATTGTGGTTGAACAATATAGTAAAGAAACTCAGATTACTTATGATGAACTTGAACTTTTAAGAATAAAAGAGTTAGGAATTACTAGATTTAGCTTTTTTAAAGTAAAATAATTATTTTAGAAAGTTTTTTTGCTTTTCAACGGCATCTTGTCCAAAGGGATCTACGTTTCCAAGCTCTGCAAGAATTAAAACTTCTAATATTGAATTAGCAAATAAATTGCCAATTTGTAAACTTATCTCCTTTATATTTTCAACTGTATAATTTGTAATATTTACTATGGGTAATTTTTCACTCTCTAAAGTCTTTATCATGGCATCCTTATGATTAGCTAAAGTAATATCTATAAAATCATTACTTTCATTAGAATCTATCGCATGAATCTCAAAAAATTTATCTTTAGGACCATCTAAATATAACTGAAGAAGACTATGTTGATCTTGGGTCATTTTAGATACCACTGGAAGGAACCCAAAGGCTTTTTTTCCTAAGCTTTCAGCGAATAACTGTTTTAACCAATTGCCCAACTCATAGAGTTCATCTCCATAAAGAAGCATTATATTAATATTTTTTCCAACTTTAATGAGTTCGAATTTTTTTATCGCTTGTTCTTTTGGGGAAATGGAATCTAAAGAATATTTATCATTTATAAAATTATCCAAAGCTATTTGGAAACCATTGAAAATACTTTCAACATCATCATGAAACAAAGAAATAGGAATTAATCCAGTGTTAGAAAAAATTGAAAATCTTCCACCAATACCTGATTCGTGTTTTATTATTTTTATCCCAGCATGTTCAGCAAGCATATAAAGTGGAGCTGTATTTTTTTCAGTAATTACCAAAAAATTTTTACAAATATCAATCTTATCTTTTAACTCTTCTACCAAGTGATCAAATAAAGTCAGAACTTCTGAGGTTGTTCCTGATTTTGATATAAAAATAAAACCTGTATTGTTGGGGCTTACTAAGTCAAGAGTTCTTTTGATTTCCTTTGAATTAAGATGATCGAAGTAAAATATATTTTTTTTATTTAATATTCCTGCAATTGCTTTTGAGCCTTGAGATGAACCACCAATTCCAATTATTATATAGCTATCAAATTTAAAATCTAAATTATTTTTTTCATTTTGATATTTACTTTTTAAATATTCGATATTTAGAAAAGGATATTTTTTATCAATTAAATTTTTTTTAACTATTTGGTAAGCATCTATCAATTTTAAGTCCTTACTTCTTCTAATGTATCTATTTTTCTTTCAAATTCTCTTAATCTTTTATAGACACTTGCCAACTCAATTAGTGTAGGCCAAGAATTAAAAAGATATTGCATTGAAGCCTCAACTCGTCCAAAAGCTCTAACAAGCTGTTGCATTACACCAAGAGTCATAACTCCAGCAACTATTGCAGGTGCAATAAGAATATAAGCAGATAGTACATTGGCCTGAAGGTATGCTAATCGTCCAATATTAAAATAAAAATAATTTAAATAACTTCTAAAATGTATAAGCCTCACCCCTTCAAATAATTCATTTAAAGTTTTTGGCCTTACACTGCCGTCATCTTCAGCAATAACTAATATTTTCCTATAGGCAGCTTCTTTTTTTTGTAAGTCATATTCAATACCAACTAACCTTAGGATCCAAGCAAGCAAGATCATGAAAAGTGTACCACCAACAGACCAAATAAAGGCGCCTGTAACTAAGCCATATTGCCAGTCGCCAAACCATAAAATTGGAAGACCAATTGATATTGTCATCAGTATTGGAAAAAATTCGAAAAGTACCAGTATAGCTTCAAAAAAACTTGTTCCTAATGTCTCCATAATTCTGCTAAACTTTATAGTATCTTCCTGAACTCGCTGTGAAGCTCCTTCTATCTGACGGGCTTTATCAAATACACTATGATAATATTCAACCATACTAGTTCTCCATCTAAATAAAAAATGGGAAGTAAAAAAAGCTGAAAAAAGTGATAATGCTATCCACATAGCTGCAAATTTACCAAAAACTAAAAGTGAACTAAAATATTCGTCTAAAGTTACTGCATTGGGGGTGCCTAACGCTTTTTGAATTAAGTCGTAAAACTCCCCAAACCAATAGTTAATCTTTACGTCAATTTGAACTTGTAGCCATATTGAAATAAGAATTGTAAATGATCCTACATATGCCCAAAGAGCCCAGTTTCTATTAATAAAAAATTTAAACATTTAGATAGTTTATAATAAAGTTTATTCTGCTGAACTCTCTGAATCTGTAATAAGAATATCTAATAAATCATTATCAGAATTATTGTTTACATCTTCAATTATATCATTTTCTGAACTTAAAATTTCATCAAGATCACTACTTCCAATTTCATCCGAAATGGTTTCTTCATTTTGTATATTTTCATTATCAGAAGGTGGCTTTAATTCAAAATTAGGTGGAATCTCAAGCGCTTTTTGTTCTAGTGTCTGCATGTCATTGATTACATTGCTGCTTCCACAAGAAACTAATAAAAATGAGATTAGAATTATCGTAATTTTTTTCATTTTAGTTTATCACTCGGTTTTTTTCTTATTTCAGCCAACACTAAAAGTATGCAACCTATTGAGATACATATATCAGCAATATTAAATACATACCAATGTAAATTCATATAGTGCAAATCAATAAAATCGACTACAGCACCATATAAAATTCTATCAATTAAATTTCCCAAAGCACCGCCTATTATCAACCCAAATATCAGGAAATAGTACTTTTGATTTAATTTATTAGCATAAATTATTAATACTAAAATTACAGAACCTATTAAAAAAATATATAATATATTAACGCTAAAAATATTATTTTGAAATAGACCAAAGGCAAAACCTTTATTCCAGACAATAACAATATTTAAGTATTGATTTACCTCATAAAGAAAATCATTAATTAAAAATTCAGGATATATATTAAAATATTCAATTATAAAATATTTACTTACTTGGTCTACAAAGACTGCAAACAAAATAAATAAATAGAAAAAATTAAGTTCAGTTTTCATTAATTACTTAATTGCATCATTACATCTTTGACAAATATTTTGATTCAATTTATCAAAATATTTCCAACAACGATTGCATTTTTCTCCAGATACTTTCTTTATTTTAATACCTACATCTGACAATTCATTTAATTGAAAATAGTCTTCTACATTATTAGCCTGAGTAATAGATAATTTTGATACAATGCAAATATTTTCTAAGTCATTAACATTAATTTTATTAATTCCATCTTTATCCTTAAAATAGATTTCTACTGATGCTTCAAGGCTTGAGCCGAGTAGTTTATTTTTTCTTTCAATTTCAATTGCTCCATTAACTGCCTTTCTTATTAACTTCAAATGTTCCCATTTAGAAAATATTTCTGAATTTTTCCAACTGTCATTAACCTTTGGAAAATTTTGGTTATGTACAGAGGTATCTTTTCCTAAACGACTTTGCCATGCCTCCTCAGCAGTAAAGCACAGGATTGGAGCTAATAAAGTTAATAAGTGGTTGAAAAGAATATCAAGAACAGTTCTAGTAGCCTTTCTTACAAGGCTAGATTTACTATCACAATAAAGGCTGTCTTTTCTAATATCAAAATAGAATGCTGATAGTTCATTAGTACAGAAATTAAATATAGCTGAAAATACTTTTTGATATTCAAATATTTGATAATTTTTTAAAACTTCCTCCTCAAGCACAGTCAATCGTCCCAATATATATTGGTCCAATTCAGGCAAGTCAGAAAAATTAATTTTTTCACTATCTTCAAAATTATCAAGATTTCCTAAAATAAACCTTAAGCTGTTTCTTAATCTTCTATAGCTATCGGCATTACTTTTAATAATTTCTGGTCCAATTTTTAGATCATCAGAATAGTCACTACTAGCAACCCAAAGGCGAAGAATATCAGCGCCAGACTTTTCTATGATTTCTGCTGGGGGGACAATATTTGAAGAAGATTTACTCATTTTGTTACCATCTTCATGAAGAACAAATCCATGAGTTAAAACTGACTCATAAGGAGCAATCCCTCTTGTACCACAAGATTCAAGAAGTGAAGAATGAAACCATCCTCTGTGCTGATCTGTACCTTCTAGATATATAGATGCTGGCCAAATCTGATCCTCTTTACCATCCAAGACGAAGGCATGCGTACAACCAGAGTCAAACCAAACATCAAGTATGTCATCTACTTTCTCATACTCATCAGGATTATATTCATCTCCTAATAATTCTGCTTTTGTTTTTTCAAACCAAACATCACATCCATGCTCTTCATACATCTTAATAATTTTTTCATTAAGTTTTGTGTCAACTAATGGTTCACCTGACGCTTTATGATAAAAAATAGATAAAGGGACACCCCAAGCTCTTTGTCTTGAAACTACCCAGTCTGGTCTATTTTCAATCATAGATAAAATTCTATTTTTTCCTTGAGCTGGATACCAGTTTACTTTTTCTATGGCGTCTAATGCTTTTTTTCTTAGATCATTAGTTTCCATGCTAATAAACCACTGAGGTGTATTTCTAAATATTACTGGTGCCTTAGAGCGCCAGGAATGAGGATAACTATGTCTTAAGGAGCCTTTGCCACTTAATGCATTATGCTTTCTTAGCTCAATAATAACAGCAACATTAGCTTCAGCGTCTGATCCATCATCATTAAATATCTTTTTTCCATGAAATAATGGAACGTGATTAAAGTAGATACCATCTTTATCAACTGTTTCAGGTACTTCAACTCCATTAGCTTTTCCAAGCTCATAATCATCTGGACCATGGCCTGGAGCTATATGCACAAATCCTGTGCCTTGCTCAAGAGTTACAAAATCAGCATGATATAAATTAACATCGAATTCATATCCTGAGTTATGAAAAGGGTGGTTGCATACAATATTAGAAATATCTTCTAAAGATTTAATTTTTTCTAATTTTTCTATCTTACACTTTTCTTTAAACTGTTCAGCTAATTCATCTGCAATTATAACTTCATCGCCTACTGTGCTATGTGATCCCTCAATAATTTCTAGTACTTTAAAAAGACTATAAGAAATGTCTTTACTGAAAGCTAATGCCCTATTGCCTGGAATTGTCCAAGGGGTTGTAGTCCAAATTACAACTGAAGCGTTTGCCAAGTCTTTATCATCTGATTTTTTGATAGGAAATTTGGTAAATATTGTAATAGATTTGTGTTCACGATACTCTAGTTCAGCCTCTGCCAGTGCTGTTTTTTCAACTGTAGACCACATAACTGGTTTAGAGCCTCTATAAAGTCCTTTGTTTTCTAAAAATTTAAAAAATTCTTTAACAATGATTGCTTCAGATCTATGCGCCATCGTTGTATATGGTTCAAACCATTCACCAGTCACTCCAAGTCTTATAAATTCTTCACGTTGAATATTTATCCACTTATCTGCAAAGTCTCTGCACTCTTTTCTAAACTGAACGATATCTACTTCGTCTTTATTAAGGCCTTTATTTCTGTATTCCTCCTCAATTTTCCATTCAATAGGTAATCCATGACAATCCCAGCCAGGTACATAAGAAGAATCTTTACCAAGCATTTGTTGTGATCTTACCACAAAGTCTTTTAAGATTTTATTGAGGGCATGACCAATATGAAGGTGTCCATTTGCATAAGGGGGTCCATCATGAAGGACGAACTTCTCTTTTCCTTTAGAATTAATTCTTAAATTTTTATAGATTTCTTTTTTTGTCCACTGTTCCAAAATTTTTGGTTCCTGCTCAGGCAAACCTGCACGCATTGCAAAATCAGTTTTAGGTAAAAACAGACTTTCACTAAAATCCGTATTGTCTTCTTTGGCTGTCATAATCTAACTTTTATTTAAGATTTTCTTTGCTTTGACTATATCTCTTTTAATTTGATCTTTAAGTGAGTCAATTCCTGAAAATTTTTTTTCTGATCTAACATAATCAATAAAACTTACTTTTAATGCAGTTTTATAAATATTCAATTTAAAACTAAATAAATGTACTTCCAAGATGGCAGTTTTTTTACCAAATGTAGGTCTCAGTCCAAAGTTAGCAATTCCATTTTTTTCCTTGCCTTTATTCTTTCCTGATAAGAATATTACCTTTACTGCATATACACCAAACTTGGGATAGATATATTTTTCAGTTGATATATTGGCTGTTGGAAATCCAATAAGCCTTCCTCTCTTATCT
>JAONQW010000005.1 GCA_028412835.1 Candidatus Pelagibacterales bacterium | reverse complement strand
TACTTAAATTAATAACATTTTATTAATTTTGAATATGTAAAAATCCTAGCATGTAGTCCAGATTCTAGGTATAAGTAATTTCCAATTTGCCCTTGTGATGAAATTGGTAAACATAACGGACTTAAAATCCGTGGCCTTCACGGGCTTGCCGGTTCAAGTCCGGCCAAGGGCACCAATAAATAAATATTACTATTAATATTTAGCAATAAATGTACTATTATGTTTATGTGTTTTAAGAGTATTATTACTGTTCCAGCCTTATCTCTTGCAATGATTACAGCTGTATATTCTACTGATCTTGAGGATACATTAATTAATAAGTCATTAAATAAAACAAATAATTTTATAAGCGATCTAACTAATAACCTTACTGAAAACTTACTTAATACTGATCGAGTGAAGTATCTTGAGTTAGATATACAAGTTCAAGAAAACTTAAAACCAACATTTAGTTTAACTAATGTTAATAAACTTTCTGAGGATGCAACTAGTGCATTCTTCAATCAAAATACAATATCGATTCACAATGATGATCAAACTGTTAACGTTGGTCTTGGGTACCGAAACTTAATTCAAGATGATAAAGTCATGCTCGGAGCCAATCTATTTTTTGATTATTCATTTGATGATGCGCACCAACGTAATGGTGTAGGTATTGAAGCAATATCAAGTGTCTTTGATATTCGTGGAAATTATTATGATGCAACCAGTGGAATACAATCTTTAGGTGACGGCTCAACTGAAGAAGCCCTTGATGGCTGGGATGCCCGTCTCGATTATCATCTGCCGCTTGCTTATGATGTAAATGTTTTTGCTGGCATATTTGAATTTGAAAATGCTGCAGGAAATTTCACCCTTGATGGTGAAAAATATGGATTAGCTGGCAGCGTTGGTAAGACTAACTTTGAATTTGGATATATAGATGACAATAAAACAGGAGATGGTGCTTATGCGAATTTCACTATGGTTTTTGATTTAGGTGAACCAAAGCAATTAACAAAGACTAATGGTGCTTTTGAGTATGTTAGCGTAAGAGATCAGCTGTATACTCCTGTAAAACGTGAAAATAAAATTAGAGTCATAAAGATTAGTGCAGCCAATATTGTAGTAAGTGGATTTTAATAGGATTTAATATTATGAATACAAAAAAATTAAATGCAGCTGTAATTCTTCTATCAGCACTATTTATAATTATTTTCTCATCATTAGCTTTTGCTGTATTAAGTGATAGTGTTGAAAACTTAAAGACTTGTGGTGAAGGCAAGACTTATGGTGAGGATTCAGATGCCTGCAGTGGTGCATGCGCTACTAATGCTTCAGGTGCAATTCTTCTTGCTAGTAATGGGATGCCATACGATGCAGATACTTCTGCGGCTTATAGAGACAGTTGCAACATGATACCTGATCAATATAGGGTAACACTCTACAAAGGTGGCTTATGTACAGCTGATCCTTATTCAGCATCTGGAACAACCGTTGATTATACTACTAATTGTGACCTATTTTTTACTGACGTGTCTGGAAAAGTTATTACTTTGACTAATCAGGGTGACGGCACAGCAACTGCTAGCCCGTCACTAGTTGAAAATGGCATTAATCTTGGGATAAAAACATATACGCATGCTTTTATGCTAATGAGCAATCATCTACAAGTTAAGCATGATCAAGTCTTTGATTTTAGTGCCACGTCAACCGCTTCAGCAATGAGAGGTGGAGGTGACAGTATTACAACAGGAACTACATGTTGGACAATTGATAGAACATCTACTTTTTCAAATTTAGATGGAACAACTGGATCTAGTCATGGTGAAGTTGACCTTAGAACTGGCGATGGAACAGCAGCGGAATCAAGCACTAAGTGCGGTTCTGCAACGGATGGCACATTTGATTATGCTACAGAAATTATAGAAACTTTTGGCGAAGCAAATGGAAACTGGAACGCTACTAGTGTGGTAGCTAGGTGGCCATACGCAGCCTCATCAGTAGGCGGTGGAAATAAAGCTGCAATATTATTACAATCAGATTTAGAAACAGTTGCTACAAATATGGAAAACGGTGTAGTGATGCTATATGCCGTAGGCTTAACCAATCCACTGATTATTACAGAAAATACTACTCAATTTAATATTGGCTTTGGGCTGTCAGGATCAGTAAGTGTTGATTTTACCACATTAGATGGATCAGACGAATTCTTGATGATCACTAAACATGGTGCTGACCCAGTTGATATACTTTTTACAGCTAATTAAAATTTAAATTGTTCGTTTAAAATTCGTTCTTCAAATGAATGCTTAGCATCGAATAAGATTTTTATTTTGTGCTCTTGGTCTTGAGCTACAGCTACTTTTATAACATTACGAACTTCAACATTATCAGCTACTGCACTCACAGGTCTTTTTTCAGCTTCTAAAATTTCAAACTCAACTTGTGATGAACTTTCAATAATAGCACCACGCCATCTTCTAGGTCTAAATGCACTAATTGGAGTTAATGCTAGAACGTCAGCATTAATAGGCAAGATTGGACCATGAGCAGAAAGATTATAAGCTGTACTTCCAGATGGAGTAGATAGCAAAATGCCATCACAGATTAATTCTTCTAGTCGTGAATTGTTATCGATTGTTATCTTTAATTTTGCTGCTTGCCGCGTTTCTCTTAGCAATGAAACTTCGTTAATTGCTATACCAGTATGAACTTTATTATCAGAAGTAGTAGCAGTCATTTTTAGTGGAGCAATATCAATTGATTGTGAGGCATTAACACGCTCCAGTAAATGTTCATCATTTACAGTATTCATTAAAAAACCAACGCTACCAAAATTTAATCCAAAAATAGGTAAATTAAGATTAAGATCATCTTTGATTGCCTCCAACATGAAGCCATCACCCCCAAGAGCAATAATTACATCACATTCATCGGCAGTGAATGATCCATATTGCTTCTCTAATTCAGTCTTATATTGCATTGCTTCTTTTGATGCAGAGCTAACAAAATAAGGTTTTTGTAAATTCATAGTTATTTCTTAGTATTAATAGTTATGCCTTTAGCTTAAAATATCACATAATTATATAACAATTACTGAGCTTAATTACAAATGTCGAAAAGCCCCTATATTTTAGCCATTGATCAAGGCACCTCAAGCACCAGAGCTGCACTTATCGACAAAAATGGATTTATTATTGATCAAGAGAGTGTCGAGTTTAAACAAATTTATCCAGCTAACGGTTGGGTTGAGCATGATCCACTTGAGATTATGCAAACTGTTAAATCAACAATCACAACTATGTTTGAAAGAAATAAGATTATTCAGAATGACATTTTAAGTTGTGGTATAACTAACCAAAGAGAAACTATAGTTGCTTGGGACAAAGTAACCGGCAAACCTTTATACAATGCAATTGTTTGGCAAGACAGACGTACTCAAAACATTTGCCAAGATCTTGTAGATAAAGATTACACAAATCTTATTCAAGAAAAAACAGGACTAATCATTGATCCATATTTCTCTGCTTCAAAAATACAGTGGCTATTAGAAAATATTAAAGATCAAAATAATTTAATCGTTGGGACAATTGATACATGGATTATTTGGAATCTATCTAATAAGACTAAACATTTGACTGACATCACCAATGCCTCAAGAACAATGCTATACAATATTGCTGATGAAGTATGGGATCACGAAATTTTAGATTTATTTAATATAAGAGAATCTATTTTACCAACTGTACAATCTAATAAAGATGACTTTGGAACAATTCATGCAGATCATTTTGGAATTGAGATACCTATAGGAGGTGTAATAGGGGATCAACAGTCAGCTTCTTTAGGACAACTTTGTGTGAAAAAAGGAATGATTAAAGCAACCTATGGTACCGGTTGTTTTGTCTTAATAAATACAGATGATAACAAAACTAAATCAAAAAATAAATTACTAACAACCATTGCTTCAAAAGTTGATGATAAAAAACAATATGCTGTTGAAGGCAGTATTTTTAATGCAGGAACAGTAGTACAATGGTTACGTGATGAAATGAAATTATTCAAAGATGTTTCTGAAATTGAGTCTTTGATTCAGAATAGTAAAAATAACATTACATTCATACCAGCCTTTACTGGATTAGGTGCACCATATTGGAAATCAGATACACGAGGAACAATTTATGGCATTACCAGAGATACCTCCAAAGGTGATATTGTAAAAGCAGCTCTTAAATCAATATGTTTTCAAACCAAAGATTTATTGGAGTCATTAAAGCTCGATCTTGGAGATGAGATACAAGAAGATATGACTATGCGAGTTGATGGAGGTATGTCTAATAACAATTGGATGATGCAGTTTTTAGCAGATATTTTAAATATTAAAGTTGAAAGACCAACTAATCACGAGACTACAGTTATGGGTGCTGCTTATTTAGCTGGCTTAAAAGTTGGATTTTTTAGTAACCTTAGAGATATTGAAGATCTATGGAAATCTGATAGGATTTTTATTCCAAACATGGATGAAGAAGAACGCCATGCAATGTATTCAAATTGGAAAAAAATAGTTAATAATTTAATAGGATTATAAAATATGGTTGATGTAAAAAATACAGTTTCAAAAGAAGAGTGGGATATAAGAGTGGATCTTGCAGCATTTTATCGAACTATTCCTTACTTTGGTTGGGATGATTTAATTTTTACACATATCTCTGCACGAGTACCAGGAACCGAAGACCACTTTTTAATTAATCCATATGGATACTTGTTTGATGAAATTACCGCATCTAATCTTGTAAAGGTAGACCTCAATGGTAAAATTATAAGTGAAACTAATAACTTTGTTAATCCTGCAGGCTTTATTATTCATAGTGCAATTCACGAAGCACGAAGTGACGCTCATTGTATTGTTCATTTACATTCAAATGATGGTGTAGCAGTTGCGTCTTTAAAAGATGGACTATTGCCTCTAGCTCAGACGGGAATGTTAGTTCGAAATCAAATAGCTTATCATGATTATGAAGGTGTAGCCCTTCTTGAAGATGAAAAAAAACGCTTAGTGGCTGACTTAGGTGAAAAAAATCTTATGATTCTCCGCAATCATGGAACATTAGCAGCTGGCAAAAATGTTGCTGATGCATTTACATATATTTACTTTTTAGAAAAAGCTTGTACTTATCAAGTCAGAGCTATGGCTGGAAAGTTAGAATTAAATGCTCCATCAACAGAAGCAATTGAAACAACCAAACAACAAGGTGAAGCTTCACAAGGAATGGCAGGGGCACTTTTATGGCCAGCGGTAAGAAGAAAAATGGAGAAATTAGACCCTTCTTTTATGAACTAATTTTATAGACACCATAAAGAATTAATATAGTGTCAGCTGAAATTAATAACAAATATTATACGAACAGGAGATAACAATAATGAAAGTATTAGCAATATTATACGATGACCCAAAAGGTGGAATGCCGAGCAAGTACGCGCGGGATGATCTTCCAAAAATTGAAAAATATCCAGATGGTATGAGTTTACCATCTCCTAAAGGAAGAGACTTTACTCCTGGAGAACTTCTTGGATGTGTGTCTGGTGAGTTGGGACTAAGAAAATTTTTAGAAGATGCAGGTCATACTCTAGTGGTTACTTCTGATAAAGATGGTGATGGGTGTCAGGCTGACAAAGAATTAGTTGATGCTGATGTAGTAATTTCACAACCTTTCTTTCCTTATTATTTAACAAAAGAAAAAATGGCGACTGCTCCTAATTTAAAAATGGCAATCACAGCTGGTATTGGATCGGATCACGTTGATTTACAGGGTGCTATGGAACATAAAGTGGATGTTGTTGAAGTTACTTTTTGTAATTCAAGATCAGTTGCAGAACACATTGTAATGATGGTTCTATCTTTGGTTAGAGATTATCATAATCAACATAGAATTATCAATGAAGGTGGCTGGAATATTGCTGATGCTGTTCATCGTTCATACGATCTTGAAGGCATGCATGTAGGTACTGTTGCTGCTGGAAGAATTGGACTTGATGCTTTGAGAAAATTAAAACATTTTGATGTTCATATGCATTACTTTGATAGACACAGACTACCTGAGGAAGTTGAAAAAGAATTAAACCTTACTTTTCATGAATCAGTAGAATCTATGGTTACTGTTTGTGATGTTGTAACAATTAATTGTCCACTTCATCCAGAAACTGAACATATGTTTAACGATGATCTAATTGGGAAAATGAAACGTGGTGCTTACATCGTAAACACTGCTAGGGGAAAAATCTGTGATAAAGATGCAATCGCAAGAGCTTTAGAATCAGGTCAGTTAAGTGGTTATGCAGGAGACGTTTGGTTCCCGCAACCAGCTCCTAATGATCATGTATGGAGATCAATGCCAAATCATGGAATGACACCACATACTTCAGGTACATCTTTATCTGCTCAAACAAGATACGCTGATGGTGTTAGAGAAATACTTGAGTGTTTCTTTGATGGCTCTCCAATTAGAGATCCTTACTTAATTGTACAAAATGGCGAACTTGCTGGTATGGGTAAACACTCATATAGTAAAGGAAATGCCACTGGTGGCTCAGAAGAGGCTGCTAAGTATAAGAAATAACTCATAAAATTTTATAGGACGAATGAAAATTTCGTCCTATATTATTTGTGTATGTTAACGGTATTAAAAAATTATTTTTCACACTCCACTGTAATTGGCTTCTTCCTTTTTTTAATTGCAGGACTTTACTTTATAACTTCAAGCTCATTACTAATTGATAATTTTTATTGGTTTTTTGTTCCGATAATTCTTGCACCATTTTACGAATGGTATGTTCACAAATATCAACTACACGCAGAGTTAACTAAAAAAGATGGATGGTATCGTAGATACCAAATACTATTGCATCATGGCCATCATAGAGATCCAGATAATATAAAATTGCAATTTGCACCTTGGAGATACTTAATTTACATTTATGGACAAACTTATCTTCTTTATTCATTAGTAATGTGGAGTTTTGCTGGAGCAATCGTTCCAATAACAGGCCATTTGCTTTATCATCTTTGGTATGAATGGATACATCTAGCTCATCATAGCAAAACTTACAAACCAATGACTACTATTGGAAAAAAATTAAAAGAATCCCATATGAGTCATCACTTTCATAATGAAAATTATAATTGGGGTATAACTAATATGACTGGTGATTATATTTTTGGAACTTTAAAAAACAATAGATCGATCGAAAAGAGTAGAACAGCAAAATCTATTGCGGGCTATACAGACTAAGTGGTGCCCCCAAGCTGACTCGAACAGCTGACCTATTGATTACAAATCAATTGCTCTACCAACTGAGCTATAGGGGCATAAAACGAAATTAACATTTTTTTCAAATATCACAACTAAAGTTATAAGAATTTAAATTATCTGTTATTTAGATAAAAAAACGTAATAGCAGCCGCATTAGAAACATTTAAACTTTCTAAATTTTTATTAATCCCAATTTTAAATACTTCATCACATAAGTTTTTAGTAATATTTCTCATACCAGCCGCTTCTGATCCAAGCACTAAAGCAGTTTTTTTTGGAAATTCTATTTCATTAATCATTTTATTTGCACTTCCATCGAGTCCATACACCCAGAATTGATTTTCTTGCAAAATTTTAATAGCAGATGATATATTTGTTACAGTCGTAAAAGGAATTTTATCTAAACCACCCGCTGCTGTTTTAGCAATAAAATTATTTTCTGAAACAGATTGGCTGTCAGTAAGAACTATAGCATCAATACCTAATCCATAAGCCGATCTAAATATAGCTCCAACATTTTGTGAATCTTCCAATTGGTCTAAAATTGCTATAGTTGATTTTTCAGAACCTAAAAAGTCTTTAATAAAATCCTGGAGCTTTAATTGAGGTAACTTTTCAACATTTAGAGCAATTCCTTGATGATTTACCTTATGATCAAATAGTTTTTCAATTTCATTTTTTTCTTTGACTGCAGGGGTCAATTCTTTCGGAAGTTGAAAATTTGGCTCTTTATCTAATTTCTTTTTAGCTCCTTCATCTACAATAAGGCGATATTTAATTCTATATTCATTTTTTAAAGCCGCAATGACTGCATGGTAACCATAGATCCATTGATCTTGGTTTTTCCTTGATTTTGACTTGTTTTTTGATCTATTTTTCATTTCTTAGATTGTTATAAATTAGTTTTTCATTTCTGTGTAATAGTTATTGATAAACCAGTTTTTTTTCCATATAAGACACCACTTAAGGACTAATAGTTCAGATAACTATTAGACCTTATCTTGGGATATTTTTAAAGACTAAGAGAACAATTTGTTTTCAAATTTTTTTAAAAATATAAGGAATTACCTCGGGAGGGGTGCCCGAGTGGTTAAAGGGGACGGGCTGTAAACCCGTTAGCTATGCTTACATTGGTTCGAATCCAATCCCCTCCACCATTTGGTGCCTTTGAAGGTAAGTAGATGGAATGTGCGGGTGTAGCTTAGTGGTAAAGCTCCAGATTTCCAATCTGATTACGAGAGTTCGATTCTCTTCACCCGCTCCAAGAAAGTAAAAAGAATAAAAGAAAAATATTATAAAAATAAACTTTGTTTTAATTTGAGAGGAACAAAAAAATGGCTAAAGAAAAATTTGATCGTAGTAAACCCCATTGTAACGTTGGAACTATTGGACACGTTGACCATGGTAAAACTACTTTAACAGCAGCAATTACAAAAGTACTAGCTGAAGCGGGTGGTGCTGAATTCACAGCATACGATGAAATCGATAAAGCGCCCGAAGAAAGAGCTAGGGGAATTACTATTTCAACTGCACACGTTGAATATGAAACAGCAAATAGACACTACGCGCACGTTGACTGTCCAGGACACGCCGATTATGTGAAGAACATGATTACGGGTGCCGCTCAAATGGATGGAGCAATTTTAGTTGTGAATGGTGCTGATGGACCTATGCCTCAAACAAGAGAGCATATTCTTCTTGCAAGACAAGTTGGTGTTCCAGCTATTGTTGTTTATTTAAATAAAATGGACCAAGCTGATGCTGAGTTAGTTGAGCTGGTTGAAGTTGAGATTAGAGAAATGTTAAATGAATATGGCTTTCCTGGTGATGATACTCCAATTGTTAAAGGTTCTGCCTTAGCTGCTATTGAAGATGGTGATGCTGCACTTGGAAAAGATTCAATCATGGCTCTTATGGAAGCAGTTGATTCTTTTATTCCACAACCTCCAAGAGATACTGATAAGCCATTCCTAATGCCGGTTGAGGATGTATTCTCAATTTCTGGTAGAGGTACAGTTTGCACTGGTAGAGTTGAAACAGGTATTGTTAAAGTCGGCGAAGAAATTGAAATCGTTGGTATTAAAGATACTATTAAAACTACATGTACAGGTGTTGAAATGTTTAGAAAACTTCTTGATGAAGGTCAAGCAGGTGATAATATTGGAGCACTTTTAAGAGGTGTAGAGCGTGACCAAGTTGAAAGAGGACAAGTTCTTGCTCATCCAGGTACAATCACACCACACACAAAATTTAAATGTGAAGCTTACGTTCTTAAAAAAGAAGAAGGCGGAAGACACACTCCATTCTTCACTAACTACAGACCACAGTTTTATTTCAGAACTACTGATGTAACTGGTGTTTGTGCGTTACCTGAAGGTACAGAAATGGTAATGCCAGGTGATAATATTTCAATGGAAGTTGAAATGATAGCACCTATTGCTATGGATAAAGGTGTACGTTTTGCAATAAGAGAAGGTGGCCGAACTGTTGGTTCGGGTGTTGTTACCGAAATTATTGCATAAAATTGGAGGAGTGTAGCTCAATTGGTAGAGCACCGGTCTCCAAAACCGGGGGTTGGAGGTTCGAGTCCTCTCACTCCTGCCAGGAAAGTAAATAAATTAATAAAATGAACCCTATTAAGTTTATACAAGAAGTAAGAAAGGAAGGTAGTAAGGTTACTTGGCCAACTACTAGAGAGACTCTTACAGGAGCTGTCATGGTATTAATTATTACTGCTTTTGCCGCTGTCTTTTTCTTAATAGTAGATCAGATTTTTTCATTTGGCTTAAACAGCATTATTGAGTGGAGTTTGTAGATGACACATAAGTGGTACATAGCTCAAGCTTATTCAGGTTACGAAAAAAAAGTTGCAGCCTCGATTATGGAAAAAGTAAAGTTAAAAGATTTAGATGATTCTTTTGACAAAATTGTTGTACCAACTGAAGAAGTTGTAGAAGTAAAAAAAGGTAAAAAGAGAAATGCAGAAAGAAAATTTTTCCCAGGGTACATATTAATAAAGATGATAATGAATGATGAAACATATCATTTGGTAAAAGGCCTACCAAAAGTTTCTGGTTTTCTTGGACATATACAAGGAAAGCCAACTCCAGTTCCTGAAGCTGAAATTAATAAGATTTTATCAGACATTGAAGAAGGTATTGCTAAACCAAAACCTTCTATTACGTTTGATGTTGGCGAGCAGGTAAGAGTAACTGATGGACCTTTTGCATCGTTTAATGGTTTAATAGAAGAAATTGATGAAGAAAGATCACGAATTAAAGTTTCAGTGTCTATATTTGGCAGATCAACCCCAGTAGAACTTGAATATACACAAGTAGAGAAAGAGTAAATTATGGCTAAAGAAATAGAAGGATCATTAAAATTACAAATTCCAGCAGGGCAGGCAAACCCTGCACCACCTGTAGGACCTGCTCTAGGCCAGCGTGGTATAAATATTATGGACTTTTGTAAGATGTTTAATGATAAATCTAAGAGTGAACAACCAGGAGTTGTTCTCCCAGTAGTTGTTACTTACTTTAAAGATAAGAGTTTTGAAATGGAAATTAAGATGCCCCCAGCGTCATATTTCATAAAAGAAGCCCTCAATATTAAGAAAGGCTCTAAAGAGCCTGGCAGAGAAAGTGCTGGAACAATTTCAAAGGCAAAATGTAAGGAAATTGCTGAAAAAAAATTGAAAGATTTAAATGCTAATACAGTTGACCAAGGTATGAATATTATTATAGGTTCTGCCAGATCAATGGGAATTGAAGTAACTGATTAATTTGATGAAAAAACGTATTAAAAAAATATATTCTGAGTTTGATAAAACTAAACTTTACCCTTTAGAAGAAGGGGTAGATGTTGCAATGAGCTCATCAACAGCAAAATTTGATGAGACAATCGATATAGCTATTAATGTAAATGTTGATCCTAAAAAAGGAGAGCAAAATGTTAGAGGTAAAATACAATTGCCTAAAAGCTTAGGTAAAGTTGTTAAAGTCTGTGTATTTGCTAATGCTGATAAACAAGATGAAGCTAAAGATGCTGGAGCAGATATTATCGGTGGCGATGAATTAGTTGAAAAAGTACAGGGTGGATTTACAGATTTTGATAGATGTATCGCAACACCTGATATGATGGCTAAAGTTGGTAAGCTTGGTCAGGTACTTGGACCTCGTGGTTTAATGCCAAATCCAAAATTAGGAACAGTAACAACAAATGTTAAGAAAGCTGTTGAAGATGCAAAAGCTGGCGAACTTGAATATAAGACTAGTGGTATAGTAATACATTCTGGTGTAGGTAAATCAAAATTTAATAAAGAAGAACTTGTTTCAAACATTAAGTTTTTTGTTGAAACTATTTCTAAAGACAGACCTGCTGGAGTAAAGGGTGAATTTATAAAAGCGGTTTCTATTAGTCCAACTATGGGTCCAGGCATAAAATTAGATTTAGGAAGTCTTGGCATATAATATTATGAATAGGCAGCAAAAACAAAATTTCGTAGAAAATATTAAATCTATTATTACAGAATATAATCTTATTTTAGTTTTTCATTATAGAGGTATGTCTGTGAATGAAATTAGTGATCTAAGAGTTAAATCATTTGAAACTGGTGCGAATATAAAAGTAACAAATAATAGATTAATCAAAATTGCTCTCGATGGATCTGAAAAGTCGGCAATGTCCGAGTTTTTTGAAGGTCCTACAGCAATAGCATATTCTAATGATCCAGTTGAATTAACCAAGTTATTAGCCAATTTCTCAAAGACAAATGAGAAACTTACTATTGTTGGCGGTATAATGAATAAAGAGATATTAACTGTTGAAAAAATCCTAGAATTATCTAAATTGCCATCACTCGACGAGACAAGGGCAAAATTGATTGGATTATTAAACACGCCAGCACAAAGAATTACAGGATTGGTTGCTGCTCCTGCTGGAAAAGTAGCAAACGTTATAAATGCATTTAGTAAAAGTAATTAGATCTTAAGAAAGGGAACTAAAAAATGGCCGACCTAGAACAAATTGTTGATCAACTTTCAGGATTAACTGTAATTGAAGCAGCAGAACTATCAAAATTATTAGAAGAAAAATGGGGTGTATCAGCAGCAGCACCGGTAGCAGTTGCAGCAGCACCGGCAGCAGGCGGCGAAGCAGCAGGTGAAGAGAAGTCAGAATTCACTGTAGTGTTAGCTGCAGCTGGAGATAAAAAAATTAATGTAATTAAAGAAGTTAGAACAATTACCGGACTAGGACTTAAAGAAGCAAAAGATTTAGTTGAAGGTGCTCCTAAAGAACTAAAAGCAGGTATCTCTAAAGATGAAGCAGATGCAATGAAAACTCAGCTTGAAGCAGCTGGTGCAACTGTAGAACTTAAGTAATTTAAAAAAATTTTTATAACTACTAATCTTATATGATTAGCAGTGATTGGATACGAGTATTTATTGATGGTTAATTCATTATCTTTTACTGAACGTAAACGAGTCAGAAAGAACTTTGGGACTCTTAAAGAAGTTACTAAATTTCCAAATTTAATTGAAATACAAAAAGATTCTTATGCAAGTTTTTTGCTTGAGGATTTTAAACCTTCTGAAAGACCTGATAAAGGCCTTCAAAAAGTTTTTAAAAGTGTATTTCCATTAGAAGACTTCTCTGGATCAGCTCATGTAGAATTTATTGAATATGATTTTGATCAACCAAAGTTTGATGTAGATGAATGTAGACAAAGAGACAAGTCTTATGCAGCACCTCTAAAAATAAAATTAAGACTAATTGTATTTGATATAGATGAAGAAACAGAATCAAGAACAGTAAAAGATATAAAAGAACAAGAAATATATCTTTGTGATCTGCCGCTTATGACAGATAGGGGTACATTTATTACCAATGGAACTGAACGTGTAATAGTTAGCCAAATGCATAGAAGTCCAGGTGTATTTTTTGACCATGATAAAGGTAAAACACATTCAAGTGGAAAATTATTATTTGGTGCTAGAGTAATACCTTATCGTGGTTCTTGGCTTGATATTGAATTTGATCATAAAGATATTCTCTATACAAGAATTGATAGAAAAAAGAAAATTCACATTACAACATTTTTGATGGCAATGGGTATTGAACGTGACGATATCCTAGAAATGTTTTATGAAATTATAAACTGTAAAAAGTCTTCTAAATCTGAAAATTGGGAGATACCATTTGATCCTAAAAATATTAAAGTATCAAAACTTCAAGAAGATCTTATTGATGCTTCAACTAATAAAGTTACAATTAAACAAGGTACAAAAATTAATCCTACCATCGCAACTAAGCTGGCAAAAGATGGTTTAAAAAATATATTATTAACAACTGATAACCTTATTGGAAAGTACCTAGCTGAAGACATTATCAATAGTAAGTCTGGAGAGGTTTACTTTGAAGCTTCTGATGAAATTACTCCAGAAATTCTTGAAAAAATAAATGAGTTAGAGCTAAAAAATATTCAAATACTAAATGTTGATGGTATCAACGTTGGCGCCTTTATAAGAGACACTTTGCGTTTAGATAAAAATTTAACTCCAGAAGATGCTGTTGTTGAGATTTATAAGGTTTTACGACCTGGTGAGCCACCAAACATTGAAGCTGCATTTGAAGTCTTTAACTCATTGTTTTTCAAAACAGATAAATACGATTTATCTGATGTTGGAAGAGTAAAAATGAATTTTAGATTGAATTTAGATTGTCCTGACGATGTTACAGTTTTAAGAAGTGAAGATGTTATAGCAGTTATTAAGACCGTAATAGACTTAAGAACTGGTAAAGGTGAAATAGATGATATTGATCACTTAGGAAATAGGCGAGTTAGATCAGTTGGTGAGCTTACTGAAAATGTATTCCGTATGGGACTTATTAGAATGGAGCGTTCTATTAAGGAACGCATGAACTCTCTTGAAGTTGATGCTGTCACTCCTCAGGATATTATTAATGCTAAACCACTAGTGGCATCTCTCAAGGAGTTTTTTGGAACATCACAACTTTCTCAGTTTATGGATCAAACAAATCCATTAGCAGAAATCACTCATAAAAGAAGATTGTCAGCTTTGGGACCAGGTGGACTAAGTAGGGAAAGAGCTGGATTTGAAGTAAGAGATGTTCATCCAACTCATTACGGTAGAATATGTCCAATCGAAACTCCTGAGGGTCCGAATATTGGACTTATAAACAGTTTAGCATCTCATGCAAAAGTTAATAAATATGGCTTTATAGAAAGTCCATATAGAAAAGTAATAGATGGCAAAGTGAGCAATCAGATTGACTATCTATCAGCTATGGAAGAAATACAGTTTACAATTGCGCAAGCTAATACTGAAATAAACGACAAAGGCGATTTTTTAACAAAATTAATTTCTTCAAGAAGAAATGGTGACTTTGTTATGACTGGTCCTAGTGAAATTGATTATATGGATGTTTCACCAAAACAGGTTGTGTCTTGTGCAGCATCATTAATTCCATTCCTAGAAAATGATGATGCGAATAGAGCATTAATGGGCTCAAATATGATGCGACAAGCAGTACCTCTTATTCAGGCTGAATCTCCCTTAGTGGGAACAGGTGTTGAGCAAAACGTCGCGATAGACTCCGGTGTAACTATTGTTGCGAAAAGAGAAGGTATAGTAGATAAAATTGATGGTAAAAGAATTGTTGTTAGAGTTACAGAAAATATAAGTACTGAAGAATCAGGTGTTGATATTTATACACTTCAAAAATTCCAAAGATCCAATCAAAGCACATGTATTAATCAGCGTCCTTTAGTAAAAGTTGGAGATAAAGTTAAACCAGGCGACATTATAGCTGATGGCCAATCAACCCATCTTGGCGAGCTTGGTCTCGGAAGAAACGTAGTGGTGGCATTTATGCCTTGGCGTGGTTATAATTTTGAGGACTCAATACTAATTTCAGAAAAAATTGTTCAAGAAGATAAATTTACCTCAATACACATTGATGATTTTGAAGTTATGTCTCGAGATACAAAACTTGGTGCAGAAGAAATCACAAGAGATATTCCAAACGTTGGAGATGAAATGCTTAGTAATCTTGATGAAGCAGGAATAGTTTATGTTGGTGCTGAAGTCCATCCAGGTGACATATTAGTTGGCAAAGTTACGCCTAAAGGAGAAAGTCCTGTTACCCCTGAAGAAAAATTATTAAGAGCAATATTTGGTGAAAAAGCAACAGATGTTAAAGATACATCCTTAAGGTTGCCACCAGGATCCAGTGGCACAGTTGTAGATGTAAAAGTATTTAATCGCTATGGAATTGAAAAAGACGATAGAGCTTTAGCAATTGAAAGAGATGAAATTGAAAAACTAGCAAATGATAGGGAAGCCGAGCTTGGTATTTTAAATAGAAATACTAAAGAGAGGTTATTAAGTGTTTTAGGCGAAAAAAATATTACCACTAATGATTCTGGTGAAGTCAAATTAGACGATCTTTGGAAAATGGATCCATCTAACAAGAGTGATGAAGAACAAGTTGATAATTTAAAGAAACAATATGATACAGCCAGAGCAGCTATTCAAAAAGTTTTTGACAATAAAGTAAATAAAGTTCAAAGAGGCGATGAGCTACTTCCAGGAGTAATGAAAATGGTTAAAGTTTTTGTTGCAGTTAAAAGAAAATTACAACCTGGCGATAAAATGGCTGGAAGACATGGAAATAAGGGAGTTATTAGTAAAATTAATCCTGTTGAAGACATGCCTTATTTAGCAGATGGAAGAACTGTTGATATTGTTTTAAATCCTCTAGGTGTACCAAGTCGTATGAATGTAGGACAGATACTTGAAACACACTTAGGTTGGGCATGTGCTGGAATTGGAGATATGATCAATAATTCCCTAAAACAATATAAGCAAAACAATGACATGGGTTTAATTGAAGATGGCTTAAAAATTGTTTACGGAGAAAAACAATTTTCTGAGGATATATCCTCACTAAATAAATCAGAAAAAATTGAATTAGCTGGAAACTTAACATCTGGTGTTCCAATAAAAACTCCAGTTTTTGATGGTGCAAGTGAGTCAGAAATTTCCTTAATGCTCAAAGAGGCAGGTTTCAATGAAAGTGGTCAGTCTGATTTATGGGACGGTATTTCTGGAGAAAAATTTGAACGTCAAGTAACTGTTGGTATTATCTATATGTTAAAACTACATCACCTTGTAGATGATAAAATTCACGCAAGATCAATTGGACCGTATAGTTTGGTAACTCAACAACCATTAGGTGGTAAGGCACAATTTGGTGGCCAAAGATTTGGTGAAATGGAGGTATGGGCACTTGAGGCATATGGCGCTGCATACACTCTTCAAGAAATCTTAACAGTCAAATCAGATGATGTGGCTGGAAGAACAAAAGTATACGAGACAATTATTAGGGGTGAAGACGTGTTCCAATCTGGAACACCTGAATCATTTAATGTTTTAATTAAAGAAATTCGAGCTCTTGGACTAAATATCGAATTATCAAATACAAATTAAGGATAGAAAAAATATGTCACAATCAATAATGAATATCTTCAATCCTGCTGCGTCACGTAGTGACTTTAACCAGGTAAGAATATCGATCGCTAGTCCAGAAAGAATTCTATCTTGGTCTTATGGTGAAATAAAAAAACCAGAAACTATTAATTATAGAACCTTTAAGCCAGAAAGAGATGGCTTATTTTGCTCAAGAATATTTGGTCCAATTAAAGATTATGAATGTCTATGTGGTAAATATAAGAGAATGAAATTTAAAGGTATCATATGTGAAAAATGTGGTGTCGAAGTTACAAAAAAAGATGTTAGACGTGAAAGAATGGGTCACATTCAATTAGCTGCTCCTGTAGCACATATTTGGTTTCTAAAATCATTGCCTAGTAGAATTGCTTTGATGATTGATATGAAATTAAAAGATCTAGAAAAAGTTCTTTATTTCGAACAATTCATGGTTACTGAACCAGGCCTTACTTCTCTTGAACAAAATCAACTTTTAAGTGAAGAGGAGCTTGAAAAAGCAAAAGAAGAATGGGGTGAAGATGCATTTACAGCTGGTATAGGTGCTGAGGCAGTAAGAAAAGTTTTAGAAAAAATTGAATTAGAAGAAGTTCTTGGTCAGCTTAGAACCAAACTTGAAAATACAAAAGCTGTAGCTCTTTCAGAAAAGCTATTAAAAAGAATTAAATTATATGAAGCATTTATAGGTTCTGGGAATAGGCCAGAATGGATGATTTTAACTGTAATTCCAGTCATACCACCTGAACTTAGACCATTAGTACCTCTTGATGGTGGAAGATTTGCATCATCTGATTTAAATGATTTATACAGAAGAGTTATTAATCGAAACAATAGACTTGCTCGATTGATTGAACTTAGAGCTCCAGATATCATTATTAGAAATGAAAAAAGAATGCTTCAAGAATCAGTTGATGCACTCTTCGATAATGGAAGAAGAGGTAGAGTAATTACTGGTACAAACAAAAGACCTTTAAAATCTCTTGCTGAAATGCTTAAAGGTAAGCAGGGAAGATTTAGACAGAATTTATTGGGTAAAAGGGTCGATTATTCAGGTCGTTCAGTAATTGTTGTAGGTCCTGAATTAAAATTACATCAATGTGGCCTTCCAAAAAAGATGGCTTTGGAGTTATTTAAGCCATTTATCTATGCCAGACTAGAGTCATTAGGTTTGGCAACTACTTTAAAGCAAGCAAAAAAACTTGTAGAAAATGAACGTCCTGAGGTTTGGGATGTTTTAGATAGAGTAATCAGAGAGCATCCAATTATATTAAACAGAGCTCCAACGCTTCACAGATTAGGCGTACAAGCATTTGAACCACTTCTAATTGAAGGTAAAGCAATTCAATTACATCCATTAGTTTGTACTGCTTTTAATGCTGACTTTGATGGTGACCAAATGGCAGTTCATGTTCCTTTAAGTCTTGAGGCTCAACTTGAGGCTAGAGTCTTAATGATGTCTACGAATAATATATTGAACCCAGCAAATGGTAAGCCAGTAATCGTACCTAGTCAGGATATTGTTTTAGGTATCTATTATTTAACCCAAGAAAAAAACAATGAACCTGGTGAAGGTTCAATCTTTAAAGATATTAATGAGATAGAGCAAGCACTTGAAAATAAGGTGCTAACCCTGCACTCTAAAATTACATCTCGAATAACTGTCACTAATGATGATGGTCAAGAGGAAATTAAGAGAATGGAGTCTACTGCTGGAAGATTCATTATGTGGAACTTGCTTCCTAAGAACAAAAATTTAAAATTTTCTCTAGTGAATAGAATATTAGCCAAAAAAGAATTATCAGAATTAATTGACGTTGTTTATAGGTACTGTGGTCAGAAAGATACAGTCTTATTTGCTGATGCAATAAAAGCATTAGGCTTTTACCATGCTTATAAAGCAGGAATATCGTTTGGTAAGGACGATATGATTATACCTGATACAAAAGAAAGCTTAATTAGTGAGACATCAGAGCAGATTTCCAAATTTGAAAAACAATACAATGATGGACTAATTACAAATAGAGAAAAATATAATAAAGTTATTGATACTTGGGCCAAATGCACTGATAGAGTCGCTCAAGAAATGATGAATGAAATTTCATCAGTAAAAGTTGATCCAGTTACTAAAAGAGAGTTGCCTATTAACTCAATCTACATGATGGCAAGTTCAGGTGCGCGTGGTTCTGCAGCTCAAATGAAACAGCTTGCTGGTATGCGTGGCTTAATGGCTAAACCATCAGGTGATATTATTGAAACACCAATTATTTCTAATTTTAAAGAAGGTCTGAATGTTCTTGAATACTTTAATTCAACACATGGAGCGAGAAAAGGACTTGCTGACACAGCATTAAAAACTGCAAATTCTGGTTATTTAACTAGAAGACTTTGTGATGTAGCTCAAGACGCAAGTATTACAGAAGAAGACTGTGGTACCGATATTGGTGTTAGAGTAAGTGACGTAGTTGAAGGTGGAGAAGTCATTGTTTCTATCTCTGAAAGAGTGCTTGGAAGATTTGCTCAAGAAGACATTAAACACCCAATTACAGAAGAATTGATTGTTGCTAAAGGCAGTTATATTGAAGAAGTAATAGCAGATCAAATCGAAGAATCTGGTATTCAAAATGTTTATATAAGATCTGCACTTACTTGCGAATCTAAGCGTGGACTTTGTGTAAAATGTTATGGACGCGATCTTGCACGTGGCTTCCTAGTAAATTTAGGAGAAACTGTAGGCATGATAGCTGCACAGTCAATTGGAGAACCTGGAACTCAATTAACAATGAGAACCTTCCATATTGGTGGAACTGCTCAAATAAATGATCAATCATTTGTTGAAGTAAATTGTGAGGGTATATTTAAAATACTAAATAAAAATACGGTAGAAGACTCCAAGGGCGACTTAATTGTTATGGGTAGAAACTGTCAATTGGCAATTCAAGATAAATCTGGAAAAGAATTAGCAAACTATAAAGTTCCTTATGGCACAAGAATTCTTGTAAAAGAAGATTCTAATGTTTCTCATGGAACTAAGATTTGCGAATGGGATCCATTTACAAATCCAGTGATTTCTGAAAAAACTGGAACTGCTAATTATGTTGATTTACAGTCAGGCATATCTTTAACAGATGAAACTGATGAAAAAACAGGCCTAACTAACATGAAAGTTAAAGACTGGAAAGCTAACCCTAAAGGTGTTGACCTAAAACCTAGAATTACATTAAGAGATAAAAGTGGCGAAGTTATAATGTTAGCCAATGGAAGTGAAGCTAGATATTTCCTTCCCCCTGAATCTCTTTTATCTGTATCTGATGGCGCAGAGGTTCACGCAGGTGATATCTTGGCAAGAACACCTCAAGCGGCGTCTAAAACTAAAGATATTACTGGAGGATTACCTAGAGTTGCTGAATTATTTGAAGCTAGAAAACCAAAAGACTTTGCAGTAATTGCTGAAAATTCTGGATACATATCTTTTGGAAAAGACATGCGTGGTAAGCAAAAGGTTATTATAACGCCTGAAGACGAAAATGAAGAACCTAGAGAATACTTAATACCTAAAGGCAAACAAGTAGCCTATCAAGAAGGTGAAAAAATTGAAAAAGGTGATTATTTACTAGATGGTAATCCTGACCCGCACGATATTTTAGAAATCTTAGGTATTGAAGCTTTAGCAAATTACTTAATTAACGAAGTTCAAGAAGTCTACAGATTACAAGGTGTTCAAATTAACGATAAACACATTGAAGTTTTATGTAGACAGATGTTGAAAAAAGTTAAAGTAATTAGTTCAGGGGATAGTAGCTTTATTGCAAATGAAGAAATAGAAAGATATGACTATCTACTTGCTAATGAAGCATTAGCTGCTGAAGGTAAAGAATTAGCTCAAGCAAAACCAATATTATTAGGTATTACTAAAGCATCATTATCAACCAGATCGTTTATTTCTGCAGCTTCTTTCCAAGAAACTACAAGAATTCTTACTGATGCATCTATAAAAGGTAAAACAGATACACTTGAGGGTCTAAAAGAAAACGTGATTGTTGGAAGATTAATACCTGCTGGAACTGGCAGAACCTTTAAACAGTTAGAAAAAAGGGCTAAAAACCTTGATAATATAGCAAAAGATGAAATGGCTGCGATGAGAGCTCAAAGAGAGCAGGAAACGGCAGAAATACAGCAAAATACTGAATAATTTATGTTGACCTAGGTCACGCAATAAGTATTATGCGCACACCTTAATAGAAGTATCGTAGTTAAGTCTAAACGCTTCTTTTAAAACGAAGAATTTAAAAACTGTTAACTATTTTTCAAGTTAAAAAAACTTGGAGCGGAGAAATATGTATGCCGACTATTAGTCAGCTAGTTAGAAAACCTAGAACTAAAGTTCTAAAAAAAAGTAAGGTGCCTGCTTTAAAAGCAAATCCACAGAAACGTGGAGTATGCACACGTGTTTATACAACTACTCCAAAAAAACCAAATTCAGCACTACGAAAAGTTGCTCGTGTTAGACTTACCAATGGCTTTGAAGTCACAAGTTACATTGGTGGTGAAGGACATAATCTTCAAGAACACTCAGTAATTTTAATTCGTGGAGGTCGTGTTAAAGATTTACCCGGTGTTAGATATCACACTGTTCGTGGTGTACTTGATACCCAAGGCGTCTCTGACAGAAAACAAAGAAGATCGCATTACGGCGCAAAGAAACCAAAGAAATAAAATATTATTATGTCACGTAGAAGAAAAGCACAAATAAGACAAGTTTTACCTGACCCGGTTTATAATAGCTTAGTATTATCAAAATTTATAAATGCAATAATGATAGGTGGTGAAAAATCAACTGCTGAAAAAATTATTGATCAAGCGTTTACCTCTATTCAAAGTAAAGGTTCAGATGCTGCAATTGAAGTATTTAATAAGGCAATAGAAAATGTTAAACCAGCATTAGAAGTAAGATCAAGACGTGTAGGTGGCGCAACATATCAAGTACCTCAAGAAGTAAAGTCCAATAGAGGACAAGCGCTTGCTATAAGGTGGATAGTAAAAGCTGCTAGAGGAAGAAAAGAAAGAAGTATGATTGAAAAATTATCATCTGAACTTCTTGATGCAGCAAACAATAGAGGTTCTGCAATTAAAAAAAGAGAAGATACTCATAAAATGGCTGAAGCAAACAAAGCGTTTGCTCACTTTAGGTGGTAACGTAAATGACAAGAGAGTATCCATTAAATAAATATAGAAACATTGGTATCATGGCACACATTGATGCTGGTAAAACTACAACTACTGAGAGAATACTTTACTACACAGGCAAGAGCCATAAAATTGGTGAAGTCCACGATGGTGCGGCAACTATGGATTGGATGGAGCAAGAGCAAGAAAGAGGTATAACTATAACCTCTGCAGCAACTACTTGTTTCTGGAATGATCATAGAATTAATATTATTGATACTCCCGGCCACGTTGATTTTACGATTGAAGTTGAAAGATCTCTAAGAGTATTAGATGGTGCCGTTGCTGTATTTGATGGAGTAGCTGGAGTTGAGCCACAGACTGAAACGGTTTGGAGACAAGCCAATAGGTACAATGTTCCAAGAATGTGTTTTATAAATAAAATGGATAGAACAGGAGCAGACTGGCATAAATGCCTATCAATGATCAAAGATAGATTGCAATGTAATGCTCTTGTAATTCAACTGCCATGGGGCAGTGAGTCAAATCTTAAGGGTGTAATAGACCTAGTTAAGAATAAAGCAATCTTATGGGATAATGAAGATCTTGGTGCTAATTTTTCTTATGTTGATATTCCAGATGAACTAAAAGTAGAAGCTGAGAAATTTAGAATGGAAATGGTTGAAATGGCTGTTGAACAAGATGAAGCAGTTCTCGAAAAATATTTAGAGGGTGAGGAGCCAGATGAAGAGACCTTAATAAGATGCATAAGAAAGGGCACTATTGAATTTAAATTTGTGCCAATTCTAACTGGCAGTGCCTTTAAAAATAAAGGTGTACAACCATTGTTAGATGCTGTTGTTAATTTTATGCCCGATCCTAGTCAAGTGCAACCAGCTACTGGTACTCTTATGGATAGTGAAGAAGAAGCAACTCGTGAAGCTTCAGATAGTGAGCCTTTTTCTGCATTAGCTTTTAAAGTTGCAACAGATCCTTTTGTTGGGACTCTTACCTTTGTAAGGATTTATTCCGGAAAATTAGAAACTGGCTCATCAACTATGAATTCCGTAAAAGACAGCAAAGAAAAAATTGGTAGAATGCTATTAATGCATGCAAATAATCGAGAAGATATCAAAGTTGCTTATGCAGGTGATATAGTTGCCGTCGCTGGATTAAAGAATACTGTAACTGGTGAAACTTTATGTGATCCATTAAAACCAATTAAATTAGAATCTATGGACTTCCCAGAACCTGTAATTGAAATTGCTGTAGAACCTAAAACAAAAGCCGACCAAGAAAAAATGGGGGAGGCATTAGCTAGACTCGCTAAAGAAGACCCTTCATTCAGAGTTACCTCTGATGATGAATCCGGACAAACTGTTATTAAAGGAATGGGCGAGCTTCACTTAGATATCATTGTTGATCGTATGAAAAGAGAATTTAATGTTGAGGCAAATATCGGCGCTCCTCAGGTTGCTTATAGAGAAACAATTTCAAAAGAAGTCGAAGTTACTTATACACATAAAAAACAAAGTGGTGGTGCTGGACAATTTGCAGAAGTGAAGATTATAGTTGAGGGTGGTGAGCCTGGTAGTGGCAGAATTTTTGAAGACAAAATTAAAGGTGGAAATATTCCTAAGGAATATATTCCTGGAGTTGAAAAAGGTGTTGAAGGTGTAGCTGATTCTGGTGTAATTGCTGGTTTCCCTATAATCGATTATAAGGTCACACTCATTGATGGAAAATATCACGATGTTGACTCAAGTAGTTTAGCATTTGAATTAGCTGGTAGAATGGGTTTCAAAGAAGCGTGTCAAAAAGCAAGTCCAAAATTATTAGAGCCAGTAATGCGCGTAGAAGTTGTAACTCCAGAAGATTATATGGGTGATGTCATTGGAGATTTAAGCAGTAGAAGAGGCCAAGTAAGTGGAAGTGAAACAAGAGGCAGTGATGCAAGTATTAGTGCTATGGTTCCATTAGCTAACATGTTTGGCTATGTTAATACCCTAAGATCAATGACACAGGGTCGTGCACAGTACTCAATGTTTTTTGATCACTACGAACAAGTTCCACAAAATGTACAGGATGAGGTTAAAGCAAAATTTGCTTAGAAATTAATTATGGATAATCAAAATATAAAAATTAGATTAAAAGCCTATGATCATGGTATCTTAGACCAATCCTCAATTGAGATTGTTAATACAGCTAAACGAACTGGTGCTTTTGTAAAAGGACCAATACCTCTTCCTACAAATAATGAGGTTTTTACCGTATTAAGATCACCCCATGTTAACAAAAAAAGTCGAGAGCAATTTGAAATTAGAACTCACAAAAGATTAATTGAAATAGTTGATCCAACACCACAAACAGTTGATGCATTAATGAAATTAGATTTAGCATCAGGTGTCGATGTAGAAATTAAGTTATAATTATGAGAACAGGTTTAATAGCAAAAAAAATTGGAATGAGTAATTACTATACTCCAAATGGTATTAATATACCTGTGACTGTATTGCATATTGAGTCATGTAAGGTTGTTGAAAGAATTTTGGATGAAAATTCTGATGTAGATAAGCTAGTTATTGGTGCTAATGAAATTAAGAAAACATCTAAAATTTCTAAGTCAGTTAAAAGTTATTTTGAAAAAAAAAATATAAATCCCCTCAAAATTACTAAAGAGTTCTCAGTAGATAAGTCTAATGAACTTAAGGCAGGTGATGAAATTAACGCAGATCATTTTGAAGAAGGTCAGTTTATTGATGTCTCAGGTTTTACAAAAGGTAAAGGTTTTGCTGGGGTAATGAAAAGACATAACTTTGGTGGCTTAAGAGCTTCACATGGTGTTTCAATATCTCATAGATCGCATGGATCAACAGGTCAGTGCCAGGATCCAGGTAGAGTATTTAAAGGCAAAAAAATGGCAGGTCAAATGGGTGATGTTCATAAGACTTTACAGAATCTTCAGGTTGTTAAAGTTGATGCCAAAAAAAATATTGTTTGTATCAAAGGTGCAACTCCAGGTGCTAGAGGTGCTTGGTTAGTATTAGAAGATTCAATTAAGAATAAACCAAATAAAGATGTCGATATAAAACTTGAAGTCGATAGCAAGAAAAAGAAATAAAGAGAAAATATCATGTTAGTAGATGTACATAATTTAGATGGTAAAAAGATTGAGACTTTAGAGCTTAATGATGCAATATTTAACTTAGAGCCAAATTCAGAGCTAATTGCTTCTGTGGTTCAATGGCGTACATCTCAAAAATATCCCTTTAGAGCCAAAACTTTAAATAGATCTGAAGTTAAAGGTACAACAAAAAAATTAGGTAATCAAAAAGGCGGCGGTGGAGCAAGACATGGATCTAAAAAAGCAAATATTTTTAGAAGTGGTGGAATGGCTCATAGCTTAAAAGGTGATCGTTCAGTAAAAAATCTGTCAAGAAAAGCTAAAAAGCTTGGTCTTATGCATGCGCTTTCTTCAAAAATGAAAGATAATAATATTATTTTAATAGATGACCTAAAGGTTAAGGAAGTAAAAACAAGTGTTTTAAGAAAACATCTTGAGAAATTAGATATTAAATCAGCATTTATTATTGAAGGCGAAACTCCTGATAATAACTTTGCTCTTTCAATTAGAAATTTAAAAGAAGTTAAATACTCAACATCAGATGGTGTAAATGTATTTGATATAATTAAGTATGAAAAATTAGTAATGAGTAAAGAAGCAGTAATGAGTATTGAAAAAAAGGTACTGTCATGAGTCTAATTAAAAACTACAAAACATTACTTCAACCTGTTGTTACAGAGAAATCATCTATGATTTCAGAGTACAATCAAGTTACCTTTAAGGTTGCAATTGATTCAAACAAAAAACAAATAAAAGAATCGGTAGAGAATATTTTTAAAGTTAAAGTTAAAAAAGTTAATACTATAACCACCAAAGGTAAACTTAAAGCATTTAGAGGTACACTTGGAAGAAGATCAAATTTTAAAAAAGCAATAGTTACCTTACAAGAAGGTCAAAGTATTGATATGAGTGCAGGAGTTTAATAAGTGGCATTAATTAAATCAAAACCTAATACGCCTGGAACTAGACAGCTAGTATTAGTTGATCGAAAAGGTCTTTGGAAAGGCAAGCCTTTAAAGAAGTTAACTGTTGGTTTATCAAAGCCAGGTGGAAGAAACAATAAGGGTCGAGTTACCATGAGACATAAGGGAGGCGGCCATAAAAATAAATATAGGTTAATCGACTTTAAGAGAAATAAACTTGATATCGCTGCAACAGTAGAAAGAATTGAATACGATCCAAATAGAACTGCATATATAGCTCTTATTAAATATGAAGATGGTGAACAGGCTTATATACTTGCGCCAAAAGATGTAAAAGCTGGTGAAAAAATAATCTCAGGTGAGGATGTCGAGATTAAATCAGGTAACTCTATGCTTATTAAGTATATACCTGTTGGAATAGATATTCATAATCTTGAATTAAATCCTGGTGGCGGTGGAATTTTAGCAAGATCTGCTGGTGCTGCCCTACAAGTTGTTGGAAAATCTGATGGATATGTAAGCATTAAGCTTCCATCTGGAGAATTAAGAAAAGTTTTAGAAGATTGTAGAGCTACAGTTGGTATTCTATCAAATGTTGATAAAAAAAATCAGAAACTTGGTAAAGCTGGAAGAAATAGATGGTTAGGAAAAAGACCTTCTGTTCGTGGCGTTGCAATGAATCCTATTGACCATCCACATGGTGGTGGTGAAGGTAAAACTTCTGGTGGTAGACATCCAGTTACTCCATGGGGAAAACCTACAAAGGGCAAAAAAACAAGAAGTAATAAACGGACTGACAAATATATTATTAAAAGAAAAACAGATAAGAAAGCAAGGATAGAAGTCTAAGGTATGTCTAGATCAATATGGAAAGGACCATTTGTAGATGGTCATTTATTAAAAAAAGTTCAGAAGGCATCTGACTCTTCAAGAAATGAAGTCATAAAGACTTGGTCACGAAGATCTACAATATTGCCTGAATTTATCGGTTTAAGTTTTGCAGTACATAATGGTAAAAAATTTATTCCAGTTAACGTAACGGAAGACATGGTTGGGCATAAGCTAGGAGAATTTTCACCAACGAGAACATTTTTTGGCCATACAGCGGATAAGAAAACTAAAAAATAAGTATGAAAAATTTACACAGAAAAGATAACGAGGCATTTGCAATTGGAAAAAACGTAAGAGTTAGTCCTAGAAAAGCCAGTATTGTTTTGGATACTATTCGTGGGAAAAGAGTCAAAGATGCTCAAAATATACTCAAGTTTTCTAAAAGAGCCATTGCACAAGATATTTATAAAATTTTAAGCAGTGCAGCTGCAAATGCTGAAAATAATCATCAGTTAGATCTAGATATTTTAAAAGTTTCTGAGGCTTATTGTGGCAAAGGCATGGTCATGAAAAGATGGAGAGCCCGTGCAAAAGGACGTCCAGGAAAAATTGAAAAATTTCTTAGCAATATTACGATTAAAGTTGCAGAAGTTCAGAATGATAAAGAGGAAAGTAAATAGTTATTATGGGTCAAAAAGTTAATCCAATTGGTCTTAGACTTAGTTTAAATAAGAAATGGCAATCTAAATGGTTTGCTAATAAAAAAGATTTTGGTAAATATCTTCAAGAAGATATTAAGATTAGAAATTTTTTAAATACTAGCTTAAAGAAGTGTGGTGTTGCTAAAATTGAAATTGAAAGACCAGCTAAAAAAGCTCAAATTACAATCTTTACTGCTAGACCAGGTCTAATTATTGGTAAAAAAGGGAGTGATATTGAAAAACTTAAAAAGAAAATATCTTCTTTTACTGGTCAAGATGTGTCGATTAATTTAGTTGAAATTAGAAAACCCGAAGTTGAAGCGCAATTGATAGCAGATAATATTGCGGAACAATTAGAACGAAGAGTATCTTTTAGACGGGCAATGAAGAGATCAGTTCAATCAGCTATGAGATTGGGTGCTGAAGGTATTAGAGTAAACTGTGGCGGTAGGCTTGGTGGAACTGAAATTGCAAGAACTGAATGGTATCGTGAAGGTCGAGTTCCACTTCATACATTTAGAGCAAATGTAGATTATGCAGAGTCAACAGCGGCAACCACATATGGTGCTTGTGGAATCAAAGTATGGATTTATAAAGGTGATATTGATGAGAATGTTCCTCATGAAAAATCTCCAAATAGTTTAGGGTAAAAAATGTTACAACCAAAGAAAACAAAATTTAGAAAAGCACACAAAGGCCGAGTTAAAGGAGTGGCTACTTCTGCCACAACATTAAACTTTGGAACATTTGGACTTAAGTCTCTTCAAGCAGAAAGAATTACTGCAAGACAAATAGAGGCCGCACGTGTTGCTATGACGCGATATATGAAGAGAGCTGGTCGTGTATGGGTGAGAATATTTCCAGATATACCTGTTTCAAAAAAACCAACTGAGGTAAGAATGGGTAAAGGTAAAGGCTCTCCTGAATATTGGGTAGTAAGAGTAAAGCCTGGAAAAATTATGTTTGAAGTAGACGGTGTATCACATGAAATTGCTAAAGCGGCATTTAGTAGAGCTGCTGCTAAGTTGCCTGTTAAAACAAAAGTAGTAGAACAATTAATTAAATAGATTTTTATGAAAACTGAAGAAATTAGAAAAAAAACTATAGATCAAATTTCTAGCGAGATGGAGAATCTTTATAAGGAGTCATTAAACCTTAGATTTCAAAAATCATCAGGTCAGTTAGAAAATACTTCAAGAATTAATAAAGTACGTAAATTAATAGCTAGAATGAAAACAGTATTAAATGAAAGGTCTGAGAGTAAATAATATGCCAAAAAAAATCCTTCAGGGCACGGTAGTGAGTGATAAGCAAGATAAAACAGTAACTGTTTTAGTTGAGAGAAAATTTAAACACCCTCTTTTAGGGAAAGTTATTAAAAGATCAAAAAAATATAGTGCTCATGATGAGAACAATGAGTTTAATGCTGGTGATAAAATAAAAATTATGGAATCTAAACCTATTTCAAAAATGAAAAGATGGACGGTAGTTAAGTAATGATACAACCAGAATCAAGATTGAGTGTTGCAGACAATTCAGGTGCCAAAGAGGTTCTTTGTATAAAGGTGCTTGGTGGCTCTAAAAGAAGATATGCATCTGTTGGAGACATAATTGTTGTGACTGTTAAAGAAGCAATACCTAGGGGAAAAGTAAAAAAAGGAACTGTTCATAAGGCAGTTATAGTTAGAACAGCAAAAGAGCTTTTAAGAAACGATGGTAGTACTATTAAGTTTGACTCAAATGCAGCTGTTTTAATTAATGCTCAAGGTGAACCAGTTGGTACTCGTATATTTGGTCCAGTATGCAGAGAATTAAGAGCTAAAAAACAAATGAAAATTATTTCATTAGCACCGGAGGTTTTATAGTGGCTGCAAGAATTAAAAAGGGAGACATGGTCTTTGTGAATTGTGGAAAAGATATTGGAAAAACTGGTGAAGTTTTAAGAATGTTAGGAACATCTGCAATCGTTAAAGGTGTTAATGTTGCAAAAAAACACCAAAAACAAGATCAAAAAAATGAAGGTGGCATTTTGAATAAGGAAATGCCAATTAAATTAGATAATTTAATGCTTATAGATAAAAAAGATAATAAGCCTACAAGAGTAAGAACTAAGATTCTTGAAGATAAGAAAAAAGTACGTATATCTGCATTGTCAGGAGATCAAATAGATGCCTAATACTAATATGCCTAGATTGAAAGAAATGTATGTTTCTCAAATTACCCAACAACTAAAGGAAAAACTTGGATTTAAAAACAATTTACAAGTCCCTCGTTTAACTAAAGTTGTACTTAATATGGGACTAGGTGAGGCAGCACAAGATTCAAAAGTAATTCAATCTGCAAAAGATGATCTGGCTGTTATTACTGGACAACTGCCAATTACTACAACAGCAAAAAAATCTATTGCTACCTACAAAACAAGAACTGGAATGCCTTTAGGTGTTAAAGTGACACTTAGGGGAAATACTATGTATGAATTTATTGATAGATTGGTAACTATTGCATTACCTAGAATTCGTGACTTTAGAGGACTGAAAAAAAATAGTTTTGATGGGCAAGGAAACTATGCACTTGGAATAAAAGAATGCACTGTTTTTCCTGAAATAAACGTCGATAAATTAGACAAAATTAGAGGTCTCGATATTGTAGTATGTACCTCTGCTAGCAATGATGATGAAGCTTTAAGCCTTCTTCAGTCTCTTAATTTTCCAATAAAGGAATCAAACCAACTAGGATAATAATTATGGCTAAAAAAAGCATGATCGAAAAAAATAAGACTAGAATTAGATTGTCAAATCTAGATCTAGCTAAAAGAAAAGCTTTAAAAGCGGTTATCATGAATAAGCAAACACCAATAGATGAGAGATTTCAGGCACAATTAAAATTAGCAAAAATGAGAAGAAACGGTGCGCAAAGTAGAGTTAGAAATAGATGTGAAGTTACGGGAAGACCTCGTGGCTTTCACAGTAGAGTTAAAATGTCTAGAATTGCATTAAGGGAAATGGCCTCACATGGCCAAATACCTGGTATGACAAAGGCGAGTTGGTAGAAAGGTTATATAGAATGTCATTACAAGATCCATTAGCAGATTTATTTAGCAGAATAAGAAATGCTCAAATGAGAAACAAAAAAGTTGTTACCTCTCCAGCTTCCAAGTTGAGAGCTGGTATATTAGAGGTCTTAGCCAAAGAGGGTTATATAAGAGGATATGCAATGACGCAGCACGCCTCTGGTAAAAATGAATTAGATATAGAGTTAAAATATGACAGTAACGGTCCAGTAATATCGAACATCACTAGAATATCAAAACCTGGAAGAAGAGTATATTCAGGAGTTAAAAGCATCCCCTTTGTTCACAATGGCTTGGGAATTTCTATTGTTTCAACGTCTAGAGGAGTAATGTCTGACACTGAAGCAAGAGACCAAAAGCTGGGTGGCGAAATAATTTGTAAGGTATTTTAAGGATTATATTAATGTCTAGAGTAGGATCGAAAATTATAACTGTACCAGATAACGTTAAAGTTGTTATTGAAAACGGCTCAGTAATTGCAGAGGGGCCAAAAGGTAAGCTCTCAACAATGATTAATGAAGGTATTGATGTAAATATTAACGATAAAGAAATTGTCTGTGTTCCAAGACAGAAAGACAGACAATCTCTAGCATTCTGGGGTTTACAAAGAAATCTTGTTAACAACATTGTTATAGGTGTTGGTGAGGGTTTTACTAAAAAACTTGAAATGAACGGTGTGGGTTATAGAGCAGCAGTTAAAGGTACAAATCTTGAATTGCTTCTTGGTTTTAGTCACCCAATTTCATATCCAATTCCTCAAGAACTTGAGATAAAAGTAGATAAACAAAATAACATTGAGATATCTGGGGCCAGCAAACAATTAGTTGGTCAAGTAGCATCCGAAATAAGAAGTTTTAGAGGTCCAGAGCCTTATAAGGGTAAAGGTATAAAATACTCTGATGAGCATATAGTTAGAAAAGAAGGTAAGAAAAAATAATGTCAACTTCATTAAAGCAAAAAAGATCTAGCAGAGTTAGATATACTCTAAAGAAAAGAAATAAAGATAGATTAAGATTGTCTGTTTTTAAGTCAGCTAAAAATCTTTATGTACAAGTCATCGATGACAATGCTAGTAAAACAATCTGTAGTGCATCTTCATTAGCAATTAGCAAGAAAAAAAATGGTTGCAATATGGAGTCGGCAAAAACATTAGGTGCAACGATAGCTAAGTTAGCAAAAGAAAAAGGTGTTGATAAAGTATATTTGGATAGAGGTCCAAACATTTATCATGGAGTAATTAAATCATTAGCAGATGAAGCAAGATCTGCAGGATTAACAATTTAAGGAATAAATATGCGAGATAATCGAGATAATAAAGCCCCTAAAGATGATATTAAAGATAAATTAGTTGCCATCAATAGAGTAACTAAAGTTGTTAAAGGTGGTAGAAGATTTGGTTTCGCAGCACTCGTAGTAGCAGGTGACGAATCTGGAAGGGTTGGATTTGGACATGGAAAAGCCAAAGAGGTTCCTGAGGCAATCAAGAAAGCAAATGATTCAGCGAGAAAAAGTATGATTAAGATTCCATTACGTGAAGGTAGAACGTTACATCATGATATTGTTGGTAATCATGGCGCAAGTAAAGTTGTAATGAGATCAGCACCATCTGGTACTGGGATTATTGCTGGTGGATCAGTAAGAGCGGTATTTGAGTTACTAGGTATTAAAGATATTGTTACAAAATCCATTGGAAGTGCTAATCCATATAATATTATAAGAGCAGCAGTTAATGGCCTTAAACAACAAAAATCACCTAAAATGGTAGCGGCACGTAGAAGTAAAAAAGTTGCTGAGATTAATACAGTTAGAGATTAAAAATGAGTCAAAAAATTAAGGTTACATTAGTAAAGAGTTCAATTGGTTCTGTTCAAAAAATTATAGGTACTTTAAAAGGGCTTGGTTTAAAGAAAATGCAAAGCACCTCTATATTAGTGGAAACACCCGAGGTGCTTGGAATGATTAAAAAAGTTCAACATTTAGTAAAAACTGAAAGAGTTTAGTATTATGAAATTAAATGAGCTAAAAAAACCTAAAGGCCATACTTTTAATAGCAAAAGAATTGGAAGAGGCATTGGTTCTGGTAAAGGCAAGACATCAGGAAGTGGACATAAAGGTCAGAAAGCTAGATCAGGAGTAGCAGTAAATGGATTTGAAGGTGGCCAAATGCCACTATTTAGAAGGCTGCCAAAATTTGGTTTCACAAATATTGGACGTACAGATTATATAGAGCTAAATTTAGAAGATATTCAAAAGATCATAGAAAAAAATAAAATAACTGAAGATCAAGTTATTAATATTGAGTTATTAAAAAAATTATCAATTATTAAGAAAAAAAATAACCTAAAACTAAAAGTACTAGGACGTGGCGAAATGTCATCAAAGAATTCTATTGAGTGTGGTAAGATTTCAAAATCTGCTCAAGAGAAGGCCAATAAAACTGGCAATAGTATAACTATTAATTAAAAATTATATGGCTTCTGCAGCAGAACAATTAGCTTCAAATTTTAACTTTGGAATGTTTCGTAAAGCTACGGAACTTAAAAACCGTATTTGGTTTACATTAGGTATTCTTATTGTTTATCGATTTGGAACCTATATTCCTCTTCCAGGGATAGATATTGATCAACTTGCCTTGTTAGTTGAAACAAATCAAAGTGGTATTCTTGGCATGTTCGATGTATTTGCTGGTGGAGCAATTAGTCGTATGGCAATTTTTGCTCTAGGAATAATGCCATATATTTCTTCTTCTATTATTATACAACTAATGACAAGCGTATCACCAACTCTTGCTAATTTGAAAAAAGAAGGTGAACCAGGAAGAAAAAAAATCACTCAATATACTCGTTATGGAACAGTAATTCTTGCAATCTTACAGGGCTATGGAATTTCGGTAGGCTTAGAGTCTGCTGGACAAATTGTTACAGACCCAGGACTGTTTTTTAGAATATCTACTACTATTACTCTTGTTGGAGGAACAGTATTCCTAATGTGGCTTGGAGAGCAAGTTACCAGTAGAGGTATTGGTAATGGTATTTCATTAATTATTTTTTCAGGTATTGTCGCAGAAATCCCAAGTGCATTAATTAATACCCTTACACTAGGGCGACAAGGCACAATATCTACACTTACTCTGCTACTTTTATTTGCCATGGTAATCGCTGTAGTTATTTTTATTATTTTTATGGAAAGAGCACAGCGTAGGCTTCTAGTGCAATACCCAAAAAGGCAAATGGGAAATAAAATGATGGGTGGCGATACATCTCATTTACCATTAAAACTAAATACCGCTGGTGTTATACCCGCTATTTTTGCTTCATCTATTCTTTTGCTACCAATCACGATTGCTAATTTTAATTTGTCTACTGATCAATCATGGTTCAGTGACATAGCAGCCCTACTTGGAAGAGGTCAACCTCTATACATGGTTTTGTATGCATCAGCTATTATATTTTTTGCATTTTTTTATACTTCTATTGTTTTTAATCCAACTGAAACAGCTGATAATCTAAAAAGAAATGGTGGATTTATCCCTGGAATTAGACCTGGCGAAAAGACAGCTGAATATATTGACTTTGTATTATCAAGAATCACAACTATTGGAGCATTATACTTAGCATTTGTTTGTATTCTTCCTGAAATTTTAATAGCACAATATTCTATTCCATTCTATTTAGGTGGTACTTCACTTCTAATTGTAGTTGTTGTTGGAATGGACACAGTAGGGCAAATACAGAGCCATTTATTTGCATATCAGTATGAAGGCTTAATAAAGAAATCAAGAATTAGAGGAAGAAGAAAGTGAATTTAATTTTACTTGGACCTCCAGGAGCGGGCAAAGGAACACAAGCCAAATCTTTATGTGACAAATTTAATTTATGTCACTTATCTACAGGTGACATTTTAAGAAATGAAGTTACGGAGCAAACAGATCTTGGGAAACAAGCTAAGAGTATTATGGATAAGGGCGAGTTAGTCTCTAATAATATTATTTTAGAAATCATCAAAAAGTTTATTAATGAAAATTTATCAAAATACCAAGGGTTTTTATTTGATGGGTTTCCTAGATCAGCTGAGCAGGCAGATATGTTAGATGCAATACTTAATGACATTAATGTAAGTATTAATAAGGTTATATTACTAGATGTTGATCAATCAATACTATTAAATCGTATTATAAAGAGAAAAAAAGAAGAAGGTAGAAAAGATGATAATGAAGATGTACTCAAGTCAAGACTAGATGTTTACTTCACACAAACACAACCATTAATAGATTATTACTCAAAGCTAAAGTTATTAGAAAAAGTTGATGGCACTAAGGAAATTATTCAAGTAAATCAAGATATTAACATGATAATGGAGGCCATTTAATATGCTTGACCATTTGACTAATAATCATATAATCCGCCAATCTCTCAATAACCATAATCAAAGGATTTATCTGTGGCTCGTATAGCTGGTGTAAACATTCCAAGTCAAAAAAAATTAGGCATTGCTCTTACCTACGTATATGGAGTGGGTAGAAAATATTCGGTTGATATATGTAAGCAGGCAGATGTTGATGAAAATATTAGAGTTCAAGATTTATCTGAAGTAGATATAAAAAAAATAACTGATGTTATTTCTGCAGATTTTACAGTTGAAGGTGATTTAAGAAGAGAAATATCTGCAAATATCAAAAGATTAAAAGACCTAGGTGCATATAGAGGTGTAAGACACAGAAAAAACTTACCTTGCCGTGGCCAAAGAACTCATACAAACGCAAGAACTAAAAAAGGTAAAGCTATCGCAATTGCTGGAAAGAAAAAGGTAACTAAGTAATATGGCTGATAAAAAAGTTGTTAAAAAGAAAAAAACTAAAAAAAACATAGTTTCAGGAATGGCATATATTAGTGCAACCTTTAACAACACCATGGTAACTATTACCGATGAGCAAGGCAATAGTGTTGCATGGTCATCAGCAGGTGTAAAAGGCTTTAAAGGCTCAAGGAAGTCAACTCCTTATGCTGCACAAATGGCTGCTGAAGATGCAGGTAATAAGGCTAAAGAATTCGGATTAAAAAATTTGCAAGTATTTGTAAAAGGCCCTGGTGGAGGAAGAGAATCAGCTCTTCGCGCATTACAAGCCGTTGGATTTTATATAACATCTATTAAGGATACTACACCGATCCCACATAATGGATGTCGACCCCCGAAAAAGAGAAGAGTATAACTATTTAATAATATAAGGAATACATTATGAGCATCATAAATAATTGGCAGGCACTAATCAAACCATCAAAACTATCCCTAGTGCCATCAGATACTTCAAGTTTCCAAGCTACATTAACAGCCGAACCACTAGAAAGAGGCTTTGGCTTAACATTAGGTAACGCGCTAAGAAGAGTTTTATTGTCGTCATTGCAAGGAACAGCAGTTACAGCAATTAAGGTTGAAAATGTTTTGCATGAATTTTCTTCAATTGATGGTGTTAGAGAAGATGTAACAGACATTGTATTAAATATTAAATCTCTATCTTTGAATATGCATTCTGAAGGTGTTAGAAAAATGTCACTTAATGTAACTGGACCAGGAGAAATTACTGCTGGTATGATTAATGCCCCGTCTGAAATAGATATTATTAATCCTGAGTTAGTTATTTGTAATTTAGATGAAAATGTAGAGCTTAATATGGAGCTTACTGTAGCAAAAGGTAAGGGATATGTTGCAGCTGAGCATAATAGAGTTGAAGATGCCCCAATAGGGTTAATTCCAATAGACTCAATCTTTAGTCCAGTAAAACAAGTTGCTTATAGTGTTGAAAATACACGTGAAGGCAAGGTCTTAGATTATGATAAGTTAACAATGACAATTGAAACAGATGGTTCAATATCACCAGAAGACTCAATTGCTTTTGCCGCAAGAATTATTCAAGATCAGCTTCAGTCATTTATTAATTTTGATGAACCAGAAGAAGTAATACCGGAGCCAGATGCTCTTGAGCCTAAATTCAATAAAAACTTACTTAGAAAAGTTGAAGAACTTGAGCTATCTGTTAGATCAATGAATTGCTTAAGAAATGATAATATTATTTATATTGGTGATTTAGTTCAAAAAACAGAAACTGAAATGCTTCGCACTCCAAATTTTGGAAGAAAATCACTTAATGAGATAAAAGAAGTATTAGGTGTCATGTCTTTATATCTTGGTATGGAAGTACCAAACTGGCCACCTGAAAATATTGAAGAGATGGCAAGAAAAATTGAAGACCCATACAATTAAACCTTTAGAAAAGAAAAAATGAGACACGGAATAGCAAAAAGAAAATTAAATAGAACATCTACTCATAGAATATCTATGTTAGAGAATATGGCTGTTTCTTTGATCAAAAGTGAAACCATTAAGACAACTCTACCTAAAGCTAAGGAGCTAAGACCTTTTGTAGAAAAAATAATTACTTTAGGTAAAAAAAATACAAATGCATCAAGAATGAATGCATTTAGTAGCTTAAGAGACAGTGAGGCTGTTACTAAAGTTTTTTCCGACCTATCTAAAAGATTTGAAAAAAGACAAGGTGGATATTGTAGAATAGTTAAAGCTGGCTTTCGTACTGGCGATAAGGCACCTATGGCTTATATCCAACTGTTAGATCAAGAAGCTAAATAGTCTCAATTAATTCATATATAAGATATTTGGCCAAAATTTAGATTTTATGGCTATACATATCAATTCAATAATAATTACGGCAGACGAAGAAAATACTAGACTAGATCGTTATCTGGTTAACTCACTAAATGTACCCCAAAGCTTGATACAAAAAGATTTAAGAAAAGGTTTAATTAAAGTTAATGATAAAAAATCAACCGCTAACTACAGAGTTCAAGAAACAGATATCATTCAATTATTTAAAGATTATTCTGAAAATAGAAACATTCCAAAAATTGAGTCAAATAAGAAAGATATAGATGATCTTAAAAAATCAATAATTTTTTCAGATAATAATTTCTTTATTATTAATAAATGGAACAGGATAGCTGTTCAAGGTGGGAGTGGTATTAAAAAAAATTTAGATGATATTTTGAATTATTCAAATCTTTTTGAGAGTAGACCCCTATTAGTTCATCGATTAGACAAAGACACTAGTGGTATCTTGATTTTTGCACTTAATAGAAAATATGCTAAGCACTTTTCAGATTTATTTAGAGATAGAAAAATAGAAAAAACATATGAAGCAATTGTTATAGGTGAACCAGATCAGAATGAAGGACTTATAACTAATGATATTCAAGAAGATGAAAATACCTATAAAGCTGAAACTAGATATAAAATTATTAGAAGATTGTCAGAAGGTTTAACCCATATAGAGCTTAAACCTTCTACTGGAAGAAAACATCAATTAAGAATTCACTGTAAATTAAATGGTTTTCCAATTTTAGGTGATAATAAATATTACTTGCCAGTATCAAAAGTGTATAAAAATGAAAATAACCTTTTTTTACATGCAAAAAAAATTAAATTTAATGATCTTACAGGTGAACTGATCAATGTTGAGGCAGATTTACCTAATCATTTTTTTAACTACATATGATTGTTTAATTAAGATTAATTAGTTATTATAAGAGATATGACATCAATTATTGAAGAATTAGAAAAAAAAAGAAGCCAAGCTAGAGAGGGTGGTGGAAAGAAACGAGTTGATGCTCAGCACGCCAGAGGTAAGCTTACAGCTCGTGAAAGAATTGATGTGTTGTTAGATGAAGATACTTTTGAAGAGTACGATATGTATGTGGAGCATCGTACTAATGATTTTGGAATGGCAAAGCAAAAGTATCCAGGTGATAGTGTTGTAACAGGTAGTGGCAAGATTAATGGAAAACTCGTTTACGTATTTAGTCAAGATTTTACAGTTTTTGGTGGTTCTTTGTCAGAAGCTCATGCTGAAAAAATTTGTAAGATAATGGATATGGCTTTAAAAGTAGGAGCTCCTCTAATAGGTATAAATGACTCAGGTGGAGCTCGTATACAAGAAGGTGTTGCATCCTTAGCTGGTTATGGAGATGTATTTCAAAAAAATGTTTTAGCTTCTGGGGTAATACCGCAAATATCAGTCATCATGGGCCCATGTGCTGGTGGAGCAGTTTATTCCCCAGCAATGACTGATTTTATTTTTATGGTTAAAGATACTTCATTTATGTTTGTTACTGGACCCGATGTAGTTAAGACAGTGACTCAAGAAAATGTAACACAAGAAGAGCTTGGCGGGGCTAAAACACATACTTCAAAATCTTCAGTCGCTGATGGTGCTTACGAAAACGATATTGAAACACTTTATGAAGTTAAAAGATTAATTGATTTACTACCATCAAGTAATAGAGAAAAATCAATTAAACAAATATCTGAGTATCAAGATTTGAGTCCAGACCCATCATTGGATACCCTGGTTCCTGATAATCCAAATAAACCATATGATATGCTAGAGCTTCTTAATAAAGTTGTAGATAACAGTGATTTTTTTCAAATACAGGCAGAATTTGCCAAAAATATGATTATAGGGTTTGGAAGAGTTGAGGGTCGAACAGTTGGTTTTGTTGCAAATCAACCTTTAGTTTTAGCTGGATGTTTAGATATTGATGCTAGTAAAAAAGCCGCTAGATTTGTGCGTTTTTGTGATTGCTTCAATATACCAATTGTAACATTTGTAGATGTGCCAGGGTTTTTACCGGGAGTATCTCAGGAACATAATGGAATTATCAAGAACGGCGCTAAGTTATTATATGCATATGGAGAGGCTACAGTTCCTAAGGTAACAATTATAACACGTAAGGCATACGGAGGTGCTTATGTAGTAATGGCCTCAAAACATCTAAGGGGCGATATAAATTATGCTTGGCCAACCGCTGAGATTGCAGTTATGGGAGCAAAAGGTGCAGTTGAGATATTATATAGAAACGAACTTAAAAATGAAAAAGATATTGCTGAAAAAACAGATGAATATACTAACCAATTTGCCAATCCATTTATTGCTTCAAGTAGGGGATTTATTGATGATGTTATTAAGCCACAGTCTACTAGAAAAAGAATAGCTGTAGCATTAGATAATCTTCAAAATAAAGAACTAACTTCACCTTACAAAAAACACGATAACATACCATTATAATATGATAAAAAAAATTCTAATTGCCAATAGAGGCGAAATTGCATGTAGAATCATTAAAACAGCAAATAAAATGAACATAAAAACTGTTGCAGTTTATTCTGAAGCAGATAAGCATGCTGATTTTGTAAAACTTGCAGATGAAAGTTATTTAATAGGACCTTCGTCACCCAATGAGTCTTACTTGGTAATAAAAAAAATTATTGAAATCGCAAAAAAATCGAAGAGTGATGCAATACATCCTGGTTATGGCTTTTTGTCAGAAAATTATAATTTTGTTAAGGCATTAGAAAAAGAAAAAATAAAGTTTATTGGGCCCAATAAAAACGCAATTACAAAAATGGGCGACAAGATTGAATCAAAAAATTTAGCCAATAAATTAAAATTAAATATTATACCTGGTCACACTGAAGCTATTAAAGATCCAAAAAAAGCTATAAAAATATCAGAGAAAATTGGATTTCCAGTTTTACTTAAAGCATCTGCTGGTGGTGGTGGCAAAGGAATGAGGATTGTAGAGTCTCGCAAGGATCTTGAGGCCAATCTCAAAGCAGCACAAAGTGAGGCATTAAATAGTTTTGGTGATGATAGAGTCTTTATTGAGAAATATATTACTAATCCTAGACATATAGAAATACAGATATTATGTGATAAACATGGTAATCAGATTCATCTAGGTGAACGCGAATGCTCAATTCAAAGAAGGTACCAAAAAGTCATAGAGGAATGCCCCTCATCATTTGTAGATAAAGAATTAAGAGAGGCGATGGCAGAACAAGCCTTAAGACTTGCCAAAGAAGTTAAATATGATTCTGCGGGGACAGTAGAATTTGTTGTAGACAATGACAGAAATTTTTATTTTTTAGAAATGAATACACGTTTACAAGTAGAGCATCCTGTTACTGAACTTGTTACGGGTATTGACCTTGTTGAACAAATGATTAACTGTGCTGATGGCAAAAAATTAAATTTAAAACAAAATGATATTAATCTTAATGGTTGGTCTATTGAATCAAGAATATATGCTGAAGATCCTTTAAAAGATTTTTTACCTTCGATAGGAAGATTAATTGAATATCATGAGCCTCAACAAAAAAATAAAACTGAAATAATAAGAAATGACACAGGTGTATCTGGAGGCTCAGATATAAGTATTTTTTATGATCCAATGATTTCTAAGTTAGCGGTCCATGAAAAAACTAGAACAAAAGCAATTGATCTAATGATTAATGCATTACAACAATACTATATTACAGGTGTCGACCATAATATTGCATTTTTAATATCTACTTTAAAAAATAAAGACTTTAGAAGTGGCAGTATAAGTACAAATTTTATTAAAGAAAATTATCCCAAAGGTTACTATTTTAATTATGGTTTAAGCAAATCCTTGATTGAAAAATTTAATTATGCTGCAATTTTCATTTATAAGAAATTAAATATAAATATTACAAATCTAGGCCTCTCAGTTATTTCTAAAAAGATAACATCTGATTTCGAGATAAAAAGTCACAAATTAATAGATAAAAATTTATCTATGGTTGTTACGCATAAGAATAAAGAAATTGTACTTCACTCATTATGGAAAATTAATCAAAAAATAATGGAACTTAATATCGGTGATGAGAAATGTTTTGTGAAAATCAATAAAATTAATAACTTTAATCAATTTTCAATTACAATTGAGGACTGTAGCCTAGATTTAATTGTTGCACCAAATAAGAACAAGGTATTATTTGATTATATGCCAGAAATTAAACTTGAAGATCTTTCTAAGAAATTAATTTCTCCTATGCCAGGCCTTATTAAATCAATTAACATTAAAAAAGGTCAATTGATTAAACAAGGTGAAGAGCTTGTTATAATTGAGGCCATGAAAATGGAAAACATATTAAAAAGTGAAAAAGACTGTTTAGTGGAAGATGTCTTAATTAAAGAAGGCTCAAGTGTAAGTACTGACGAAGTCCTAATAACCTTTAAATAACCTATGCTTGCATTATTTTCAATTTACTTTGCAAGATATCTCTATCAATATAACCCTGCCTAAAATATCTTTGATTATTTAGATCTTTATATTTTGCGCGACCATGTAAAATTCTATAATTATCCATTATAATCATATCTCCAGATGTCTGTTTTATTGTAATATTATTAGACTTTTTCTTGATTAAATTCCAAAAGCATTGCCTTGCCTCTGTATATTCAGTGATCTTTTTTAAATCATCATAGGGAATAATTTCTGTACGATTATTATACCTAATTTGGACAACATTATCTTCATAATCAGTTTCAATCAAAGAGCAGTAATTTTCTAACAATGTATCTTTATCTTTGTATTGAAAGAAAGTTTTAAAATTTTTCAGCACATTAAACGTTTCAATGCTTTTTATCTTTATCTGTTTTGCTATATTAAAACCATCAACCAGAGTATTTTCTCCACCTATATCACTATTTTTTATACAATGAAGGCATATATATCCTTGTGTAGGAAATCTATATGGATTATCAGTGTGATTTTCTAATGCTCTTTCAGTCATAGTAAGATCGTAAGCTTTCTTAATATTCTTAATATCCGCTATACTTCCCCAATTCGTTTCTTTAATCGGACCAATATGTTTAGTTAGAGCATGTATTCCGTTTTTGGTTGTCGGCATATTTTTTATTAGGCAGAATCCATATTCATCAACAGTACTTAAAATATTTTTTAGCATTTTATTATTAAATTTTTTAAAATTAAATGAAGGAATTTTTTTCAATGATCCATTCCACAATTTTTTATTAGGGTGTTTTTTTGGAGCAAGAAGATCTTTTATATTAAAATTATGAACAGTATTATTATTAAAACTTATTATTAAATTATTATTCTTAATATTAAAAGCATCTATTCTTAAGCTTAATTTTAACTCAGCAGCTTCAATTAATAGCTGATTTGTTTGCTTATCTCTGATTGATAAATCTTTACTATTTTCAATTAACCATGTGGGTGAAAATTTATATAATTTATCTTTAAACTCTAGTTTTAAATAATTATTTTTTTTTGTATTTATAATTGAACACTTCATATTTTAAACATTCTTAATATATTTTCTTTAATTGCAACATTTAACTCTTCTTTTGATATTTTTTTCCCCAAGTCTTCTATACTTGTAACATTCTTATTGTTTAAACCACATGGATTAATTCCACTATAGTGTTCCAATGCTGGATTATGATTGATACTAAAGCCGTGATAACTAATCCAATTTTTAAATCTACATCCAATACTGGCTATTTTATAATTTTGATTGTCATTTTTTTTAACAAATATTCCGTGATGATTATCGTTTCTTTGTCCCTTTATTCCAAAATCACTTAAGGTGCCTATAATAATATTTTCCAAATTAGAGACGAATTTACCAATATCTTTATCGTTATTTAGGTTAATTAACGTATAAATTACTCTCTGTCCTGGGCCATGGTAGGTATATTTACCTCCTCGATTAGAATTAAATATAGGAAATTTATTTTTATTTAATAAGTCAATTGGTTTTGCTGATAGTCCTGCTGTGTATAGTGATGGATATTCTAATATCCATATAAGATTTTCTAATTTTTTGTCAGAAATATTTTGCACTTCTGTTTCCATAAATCTAATAGAAGCATTATAGTCTTCTTGTTTATTAGATATTTTCCACCTCATATTTAAATTAAAATATTATCTATCAATCTAACACTACCAATCCTTGCTGCAACAAATATTCTTGATTTTATATAAGGTGATTTTGCATGTTTTAAATCGTTAGTTAGAATTTGAAAATACTCAACATTGGAAAATCCACATGCAATTAATTTTCTTTTTTGCTCTTTTAATATTGATAACTGTTTTTTATTTTTTTTAATTAAAATACGAGTTTCCTTTAATATCTTAAAAATATTTTTTGCAATAATTACTTCTTCTGGTTTTAGGTATTTATTTCTTGATGAGAGAGCAAGTCCATTCTTTTCTCTTATTGTTTTACCCATCATTATTTTTGTTTTTAGATTTGTTTGATCGACTATTTTTTTTATAAAAATAAATTGTTGGTAGTCTTTTTCACCAAAGTAGGCAATGTCTGGTTTTAATAAAGTGAAAAATTTTAAAACAATTTCTGCTACTCCCATAAAATGATATGGACGCGTACTGCCACAAAGTTTTCTTTCTAAACCCAGTGTTTTAAAGTTATAATTTTTATATTTATATCTAGATAAATCTTTGCTATTTGGTGTAAATACTAAATCAACATTACTTTTTTTTAATTTTTTAAGGTCTGACTTTAAAGATCTAGGATACTTTATAAAATCTTCATTTGGACCAAATTGTGATGGATTTACGTATATGCTTACAATTATAAACTGTTTCTTTGCTTTTGCACTTTTGATTAGTGATAGATGGCCATCATGTAATGCACCCATGGTTGGAATAAAGGCTACCTTTTTTTTTAGATTAACTTTTTCTATCTCTAATAATTTTTGAATTGAGTTAATTGTTTTTTTAATGATCATTTATGGAGTAATTTTTTCAAAAATTATATTATCTGCAAAAAGATTAGCTTTATCTTTTTTTTCTGCATTATCAATCGTCCAAGTAATTATACTTAAACCATTTTTTCTGGCTTTAATAATTAGATCTGAGTCGACGTAATTTATATCACATGAAATGAAATCTAAATCTATATCAAAAATAATTTCAGAATTATTAGTATGTTCATCTACAACTAAACCTTTGAAAACAAATGGTAAAAACTCTATTATCCAATTTAAAGACTTAAGACTAAATGATTTTAAAGCTATCGGTCCTTTATAAGACCTAATTATTTCCTGAATTCTTTCTTCTATGAATGGAGTGTAATCACCTTTTATTTCAATAATAATTGGCACACTCTCGCTAACTACATGCAACATTTCATCTAATGAAATTATATTACAATTACTATTATAAATTTTTTGTTTTCTCAGTTCATTCATAGTGATATCTGAAATATTAGTATTGATTTGACATAATCTTTTTAAGTTTTCATCATGAAACACTGCTACTTCATGGTCTTTTGTTAAAACTACATCACATTCAATTGCGTAATTTTGTTTTATTGCAGCCTGAAATGATTCTTTAGTATTTTCATGTATATCATCATAATGAAGTCCTCTATGCGCAATAGGATGTTTATTAAGCCAATTCATTTTTGATATAAGTATAGATTGTATCCCATGAGTCAGCTTTATAAGCAATATCTTCGGGTGTTTTAATTAGCTTTGCTAGTCTCTTATCAGAAACATAATGTATCAATTTAACTTTTGGAACCTCTTCATTGGCTGAAATTAAATTGAATATCATATCATCAACAAAAAATACCTTATTGTTAAAATTATTGATTATTTCTCTAATGGTAGGACCTTTAGAATTTACATTAGTTATGATTGGATAATTTAAATTATTAGTTTGGAAACAATGGATTCTATCTTGGCGTCTTTTTAAAGGGATATTAGTAAGAATAATAATCTGACAATTTAACTCATCCTCAATTTTTTTCAAATTTTCGAAAGCACCATTCACAATACTTATATCTTTAGTGTGTATATCAAAAAAGTTATCTAAGTGACTTATTACCTTTTCCTTAGAAATAGGATTATTATTTTTAATTTCTAAAATATTTCCAAACAGTGAGTAGGTGCTTAGATCAAATCTTAAGTTATGAAATAAAAGATATTTTTCAAAAGCCCCAAGAAAATCTAAAATTACTTCATCTGCATCTGAAATTAAAAGTGGTTTTTTAGAATCTAACGATATCTCACTTAACTGAGGTATAACATCTTCATGTAATTGTTGTAAGCCTACTTTAACTTCAGCAGTATTTGACGACATAAATTTACTTACTTCAACTCAATCCAAGTCAATTTAGTTTGAGTGTATTGACCCATTGCCTCTAAAGATTTATCTCTTCCAAAACCTGATTGCTTATAACCTCCATGAGGTACAGACATATCACCATCACTCATACTATTAACTAAAACTTTACCACTTCTAATACGCTTGGCAATCTTATGAACTTTATTTAAATCATTTGACCAAATAATTGCGTTTAATCCATAGTCAGTATCATTTGCTATATCTAAAGCTTCATCTTCACCTTCAAAATCAATAGCACAAAGCACTGGTCCAAAGATTTCCTCTTTAGCAATTTTCATATTATTTTTTACGCCTTCAAAAATAGTTGGTGCAATATAGTATCCACCAGATTTTTTTCTTACTTGCTCTCCACCAGTGATAATTTTTGCTCCCTCTGACTTACCAGTTTCAATATAATCTAAAACTCTTGATGTTTGATTTTCATCAACCATTGAACCCATAGAGGTATCTGGTTGAAAGGGATCATTAGGCATCCAAGGTTTGCTGTATTCAACTAGCTTTTCAAGAAATTCATTTTTTACTGATTTTTCAATTAGAAGTCTTGATGGTGCATCACAAACTTGTCCACTATTAAAAAACATACCATCTGCTGCCTGTTTAGCTGCTAAATCTAAATCAGGTGCATCGGCAAATATTATATTTGGAGATTTTCCACCACATTCAAGAGACACTCTTTTCATATTAGAGTCACCTGAATACTTTAAAAATAATTTGCCAACTTCTGTAGAACCAGTAAATCCTAATTTATCTACATCCATGTGCATACCCAAAGCCTTACCTGCTGTTGGCCCAAAACCTGGTACAACGTTGAAAACACCTTCAGGCACACCAGCTTCCATAGCAAGTTCTGAAACTCTAAGGGCAGACAGTGGAGATTGCTCTGCTGGCTTAAGAATAAAACTATTTCCAGTTGCTAATGCAGGAGCAATTTTCCAGAAAGCCATAAGCAATGGATAATTCCAAGGAGTAACTGCACCAACTACACCCAGAGGTTCTTTAGTTATCATTGCTATAATATTGTCTCTTGTTGGAGCAACATCGTCGTAAATTTTATCTATGGCTTCTGCATACCAATTTAGACAACTTATACAGGCGGCAATATCTCCAGTAGCTGCAGATATTGGTTTACCCATGTCTAATGTTTCAAGAAGACCTAATTCAAGAATATTTTTTTTCATTAGATCGGCTAGCTTAAACAGAATTTTCTTTCTTTTGTTAGGAGCCATTCTAGACCAAGAACCTTTTTCAAAAACAGATCTTGCTGCTTTTACAGCATTATTAATATCTTCAATATCACATTCAGCAACTGAAGTTACTAGCGCCCCATCAACTGGAGAATAGTTTTCAAATACTTTTCCTGATATTGAATTTACGTATTTTCCATTTATAAACGCTTGGTTTTTAAAACTTAATGAGTTTTTTACTTTAATAACTTCTTCGTAGTTGAGAGTCATAATATATCCTTGATTAAAGAGGTAACTTTAATTTATTTTTAACTAAAACGAAGCTATTTTTTCTTTGAAGAGGCTTTTTTTGCTGTTTTCTTTTTTTTCTTTTTGGGCTTTTTATCCATTTTTTTATCAATTAACTCAATTGCTTCGTCAAGATCAATTGTTTCTGGGTCAAATGAGTCAGGAATAGTAGCATTAATAGTTTTATACTTAACATACGGCCCAAACTTACCTTTCATAACTTTTATAGGTTTCCCATCACTGGGATGATCACCTAATGTTTTGAGTTCTGAAGAGCTCTTTAGCCTTCCAGGTTTTGCATTAGCAAGAAGTGTAACAGCCCTATTAATTCCAATATCAAAAACCTCAGAGCTATCTTCAAGAGTTGCATTTTTACTATCGCATGTTAAATATCCACCATATCTTCCATAATTGACTAAAATTTCATGACCTGATTCTGGATGGTCACCAACTTTTCTTGGTAAACTTAATAATAGTTTTGCTTTCTCTAAATCAATATCTTTAGGAGAAATATCTTTTGGTATAGTTGCTCGCTTAGGTTTTTCTTTTCCTTCCATTTCACCAAGTTGAATATAAGGACCAAATCTTCCACTGAGAAGCTTAATTTCTTTTGCTGTCACTTCATCAACACCTAGAACAATATCATCAAAAACTTCCTTAACTTTTTTATGCGATATGGGTCTGGTAAATTTACAATCAGGATAATTTGTACAGCCAACAAAAGCACCGAATCTGCTAACTTTTAAACTTAAATCACCTCCACAACCGTTTGGACATACTCGTGTAATTTCATTTTTCTCTTCGTTAGTTGCAAAAATATGCGATTTTAAACTTTCATTTAAATTATCTAAAATATTTGTAATTCTAAGCTCGGTTACTTCACTTATATTTTTTGAGAAATCTTTCCAGAATAAAGAGAGAAATTCAGTCCAGCTAATCTTACCAGTAGTTATATCATCAAGCTTATCTTCCATATCAGCTGTAAAATCATAATCCACGTATTTATCAAAGAAGCCTTTTAAAAATGCCGTAATCAATATTGCTCTATCAACAGGAACAAATCTATTTTTTTCTACATCTACGTATGCTCGCATCTTCAAAACAGAAATTATGCTTGCATAAGTTGAGGGTCTTCCAATACCTAATTCTTCAAGCTTTTTAACTAGACTTGCTTCAGAGTATCTTGGTGGAGGAAGTGTAAAGTGCTGACTAGACTCCGGAATGTGTTTTGCTAATTCAGATTCCATAGATAGGTCAGGTAGTAGTTTTTCCTTATTTTCAGGGCCATCTGAAGACTCTTCACTTGCTAAAGATTCCTTTTCCCTAAATTCCCCATAAACATTTAAGAAGCCATCAAATTTTTGAATTGATCCATTAGCTCTTAACACTAAATTTGAATCATCTGATATTATATCTATTGATGTTCTTTCATATTGAGCTGAACTCATCTGGCTTGCCAAAGAACGTTTCCAAATCAAGCGATATAGCTTATTACCATCTTCATCTAAGTATTTTTTAACTTTTTCTGGGGTAATTTTTATGTCTGTTGGTCTAATGCCTTCATGTGCTTCCTGTGCATTTTTTGCCTTTTTACTTTTATATGTTTTAATTTCACTTGGTAAATATGCAGTAACAAAATTTTCTCTAAGATAATTTCTATAAGAATCTATTGCTTCTTTTGATAGCTCAGTACTATCGGTTCTCATATAAGTAATTAAACCAACAGTTTCTCCATCTATTTCAATGCCTTGAAAGAGTTTTTGGGCAATTTGCATTGTTCTTGATGCTCCGAACCCAAACACGCCCGAAGCTTCTTGTTGAAGTGTTGAAGTTGAAAATGGTGCATTTGAATTTCTCAGTGCTGGCTTTTTTGAAATATTTGATATTTTGAAATTTTTATCTTTAAAGGCATTAATAACCCCATCGGCTTGTTCATTATTTTTAAAGCTGTGCTTTTCAACTTTATCATTTTTAAAATGAGTTAGGTTTGCATCAAATTCTTCATTTTTACTTGTAATAAATTTACATTTTATTTTCCAATACTCTTCTGGATTAAAAGATTCTATTTCTAACTCTCTCTCACATATTAATCTTAGCGCAACTGATTGAACTCTTCCTGCTGATTTAGCTCCAGGAAGCTTTCTCCACAACACCGGAGACAAATTAAAACCAACCAAGTAGTCTAAAGCTCTTCTAGCTAAGTAGGCCGATACTAAAGAGTCATCTATATCCCTAGGGTTTTCAATTCCTTTAGTAACTGCTGACTTAGTAATTTCACTAAATACAACTCTTTTAATAGTTTTATTTTTTAATATTTTTTTCTTTTTTAAAAGCTCAACTATGTGCCAAGCAATTGCTTCTCCCTCTCTATCAGGGTCTGTGGCTAAAAATAGTGTATCTGATTGCTCAGCAGCCTTATAAATTTCAGATAAGTTCTTTTTTGATTTATCTGATGTTTCCCATTCAAAAGCAAAATTATTTTCAGGATCGACCGATCCATTTTTGGACGGCAAATCTCTTACGTGCCCATAGCTTGCTAAAACTTTAAAATCACTGCCTAAGTATGCATTAATAGTTTTCGCCTTAGCTGGACTTTCAACAATTACTAAATTCATTTCGAACTTATTAAGCTAAAATAATTCATTTTGTCAAATTAAGACATTAGATAAATTATAAATGATAGGAATTAAGGGAGTTTTTTACTATTTAAGTAATTCTTCTTTTCCTGTAATTAATCTTAAAATATTTTTCGCGTGAGAAATGAGTATAATTAATCCAGCAATATAATATGCCTCGACATATTTAATATCTGGTAAAAAAGTAACTGTAACAAAAAGTATAATAATACTTAACAAGGCTGACATAGAAGAAATTCTAGCAATTGTAAAAACAACAATCCAACTAGTTATGATAATAAAAAAAAGAACATAACTAGATGCCAATAGAATTCCTAAAAATGAGGCATACCCTTTACCACCGCTAAAGTTCTTTAGCCAAATGGGAAAAATATGTCCTATTAATATAAATATTACACAAAGTACAAATATATCTGGATAATAAGATTGACATATTTTAATAGCAATTATTGCCTTTAGCGCATCAGCAATAAAAGTAATACTAGATGCAAAATAGTTTCCAGTTCTAAAAACATTAGTTGCGCCAGTGCTACCAGAGCCAATATCTCTTATTTCCCCTAAATTAAATAACCTCGCAACAATTATACCGCTCGGAATGGAACCAAGTAAATATGATATCAATATGCCAATAAGTGTGATTAACATTTAGCTATTCAACCATCATTGCCAAACAAGCCATTCTAACAGACACACCATTTTCTACTTGCTCATTAATTACAGATTTACTTAAGTCATCAGCTAAAGAGCTTTCAATTTCTATATTTCTATTTATTGGGCCAGGATGCATTACAATTACATTGTTTTTTGCTTTTTTAAGCTTTTCATAAGTTAATCCAAATGATTGATAATAGTCATCAACTGATGGCAATTCAGTGTTATCAATTCTTTCTTTTTGAATACGTAACATCATTACCACGTCAGATGCACCAATCCCTTTTTCCAAGTTATCAAAGTATTCAACATCAAAATCTTGAATATTTTTTGGCATAAAATATTCTGGTGCAACAAATCTAATTTTTGCCCCCATTTTTTTTAAAAGATAATAATTTGATCTTGCTACTCGACTATGTTCAATATCACCACATATTGATACGACAATATCTTTAAAATTTTTACCTTTGTCTTGAATAGTAAATGCATCTAATAAAGCTTGTGTAGGGTGCTCTATAGATCCTTCGCCAGCACTTATAATTGGACATTTAAGTCGAGAAGATATTTCATTAATTGCTCCAGAAATTGAATGTCTTATAATCACCAAGTCAGGGTTCATTGAATTAAGAGTATCAGCAGTATCACTTAATGTTTCCCCTTTTCTTAGTGAAGAACCTTCAATATTCATATTTATAATATCAGCACCAAGTCTTTTAGCTGCAATTTCAAAAGATATGAGTGTTCTAGTTGAAGGCTCAAAAAATAAATTTATAATTGTTCTTCCGCTTAAAATCGGAATTGATTTATTTTGCTCCTTATTATTATTTTTAAAAAGTTTTGCAGTATTTATAATATTCTCTATGTCTTGAACCGTTAGATCTTTAATTGATTGAAGATTTTTAATTGAGAGTTTTGAAATTTTATTTTTTTCTATCATTTTTCTAATTACTTATATATTGAAGAGCTCCCTCTAGAATAAATGCTGATGCTAAGTTATCAATTTCTTTTTTATTAATCATCTTCTTTTTACGACTTTTTTTTGGTTTTTCGTAAAACCTTTCAACTGCCGCACTAGAGAGTCTTTCGTCCCAAAAACCATAAGATATATTTAAATTATTAGAAAGAAGGTAGGCAGTATCTTTAGCTGATTGTGCACTTTTACCTTCAGTGCCATCCATGTTTAGAGGCATGCCAAAAATTAACCCTCCTATTTCAAACTTATTAATTATTTCATTCAATTCTGCTGTTAATATTTGCAACTTATTTCTCTCAATAGTTTTAATAGATATTGCAACTTTTAGCTCAGGGTCAGACACAGATATTCCTATTCTTTTAGACCCTAAATCTAATCCCATTAAGCGCTGTTTATTAAATAAAATATCTTTGAATTCCTTTAAATCTTCAATTTTTTTTGTTTCATTGACCATGATTTAAAGGTATATCATAAATATTCGTGTTATTAACTAGATAATCTAAGTATTACAATGGAATTTGATAAAAACAGTACCTTAAAGCTAGCAAAACTTGCTCGTTTATCTTTAAATGATGAACAGCTAGACAGTTTGGAAAAAGATTTAACATCTATTGTATCTTTCATTGATCAATTGAAAGAAATTAATACAGAAAAAATTGACCCAACCTCAAACTCACTTAATCAAGACTTAATTTTAAGAGATGATATTGCTGAAAATAAACTATCTAATGAAGATTTACTCAGAAATGTTCCTGACTCCGAATTAGGATTTTTTGTAGTGCCAAAAGTTATAGAATAAAGATGCTTAAAAACTTAACTATTGAAGGAACTGCAAAACTTCTCAAGGATAAAAAAATCTCAGCATTTGAAATAGCTAATAGTTATATTAAAGAAATTAAAGAATCAAAAAAATTAAATTGTTTTATTACTATTTCAGAAGAAGTGGCTTTTGATGCCGCCAAAAAAACTGATGCTCGAATATCTGAAAATAAAAAAATTGGATTATTAGACGGTGTTCCACTTGCTTATAAAGATTTATTCTGTACGAATAATATTCTTACTACAGCTTCAAGTAAAATTTTATCTAATTTTACACCTACTTATGAATCAACAGTAACTGCAAATTGTAAGAGTCAAGGTGCAGTAGTTCTCGGCAAATTAAACTGTGATGAATTTGCAATGGGCTCAACTAATAAAACAAGTTTTTATGGTCCAGTTATAAATCCTTGGAAATCATCTGATAAAGATGATGAGCTAGTACCTGGTGGATCTTCAGGTGGATCAGCAGCAGCAGTGGCAGCAGATTTATGTGTAGCATCTCTAGGGACTGATACTGGTGGATCAATTCGACAACCTGCATCTTTTACGGGGTTAGTTGGTCTTAAGCCAACCTATGGCAGAGTTTCAAGGTGGGGTACAGTAGCCTTTGCCTCATCATTAGATCAAGCAGGACCTATCTCTAAAACTGTTGAAGATGCCGCAATATTGTTAGAGGCTATTTCAGGTCATGATAACAAAGATTCAACAAGCTCATTAAAGGCAAATGAACAATTTTATGCCAACTTGAACAGCTCTGTAAAAGGCTTAAAGATAGGTGTGCCAAAAGAATATATGAGTGATGACTTGCCTGAAGAAATACAAAACTTTTGGAATGATGGAAAAAAAATTCTAGCTAAAAATGGTGCAGAAATTGTTGAAATAAGCCTACCATCAACTAGCACTGCTTTGCCGGCATATTATATTATTGCTCCAGCAGAAGCATCTTCTAATCTTTCAAGATATGACGGTGTTAAGTATGGATTAAGAGTTCAAGAGAAAAATCTTATTGATATGTATGAATCAACTAGGTCTGAAGGTTTTGGTAATGAAGTAAAAAGACGTATTATGATTGGAACCTATGTTCTTTCTTCAGGATATTATGATGCATACTATATTAAAGCACAAAAAATAAGGTCTATCATAAAAAATGATTTTGATAGTGCTTTTAAAAATGTAGATGCCATATTTACTCCAGCAACACCAAATACAGCTTTTCCAATAAATAGAGAAGAAGTTGATCCAGTTCAAAATTATTTAAACGATATTTTTACAGTTCCAGCTAATCTTGCTGGATTACCAGCAATTTCAATTCCATTTGGATTAGATAATTCTGGATTGCCTATTGGAATGCAACTTATTACAAACTCCTTTGAGGAACAGATGCTTCTAAATATTGCAAAGAATCTTCAAGACACTTTAAATTTTAACGTACAGCCGACACAATGGTGGAAATAAAGTAATGAATAACAACTGGCAAACAGTAATTGGAATTGAAATACATGCTCAAGTAAATTCAAAATCAAAACTTTTTTCGAGCTCTTCTACTGAATTTGGATCTGCACCAAATACTCAGGTTAGTTTGGTTGATGCTGCGATGCCGGGAATGCTTCCTGTTATTAATAAATTCTGTATTGAACAGGCAATAAAATCAGGCTTAGGCTTAAATGCTACGATTAATAATAAATCTATCTTTGATCGTAAAAATTATTTTTATCAAGACCTTCCTCAAGGATATCAAATTTCACAATTTAAAGATCCAATTGTTGGTGAGGGTACTGTAGAAATTGATATTGATGGTAAGAAAAAAATTATTGGAATTGAGAGGCTACACCTCGAACAAGATGCAGGAAAAAGTTTACATGATCAAGATCCAAATATGACTTTTGTAGATTTAAATAGATCAGGAATTGCATTAATGGAAATTGTATCGAAACCGGATATGGCCTCCCCAGAAGAGGCAATTGCCTATGTAAGAAAAGTTAGAACAATACTGAGGTATTTAGATACCTGTGATGGCAATATGGAGCAGGGTTCGCTAAGAGCAGATGTAAATATTTCTGTAAGAAAAGAAGGCGATGAATTAGGTACTAGGTGTGAAATTAAAAATTTAAATTCATTTAAACATATAGGCCTTGCAATCAACTTTGAGGTTGATAGACAAATTAAGCTTATCGAAAACGGTGACAAAGTGAATCAAGAAACACGTTTATATGATGTTTCTACAGATAAAACTAGATCAATGCGATCAAAAGAAGATGCGCATGATTATAGGTATTTTCCTGACCCAGATTTACTTCCTTTAAATTTGAACCAAAATTGGATAGATGAAATAAAAAAAACTTTACCAGAATTACCCGATACAAAAAAAATTAGATTTATAAATGATTATAAAATTTCAGAATACGATGCTGATGTTTTAACTCAGGATAAATCTATAAGTGAATATTTTGAAGATGTGGCAACAAATAGGAGCACAAAACTATCTGTATCCTGGGTTGCAAGTGAATTATTTGCAGTTCTTAATAAATTGAATTTAACCATTGATAAGTCGCCAATAAATTCCAAGCAACTTGGAAGTTTAATTGACGAAATAGAGAATGGTACAATTTCAAACCGAGCAGCAAAAGAAGTATTTGAGGAAATGGTTACTTCTGAAAAATCTGTAAAAGATATAATCAATGATAAAGGTCTTGTACAAATTAGTGATACTACTGAAATTGAAAAATTTATCAATCAAGTTTTAATTGACAACCCAGACAATGTTCAAAAATACAAAGATGGAAAAACAAAACTTCTTGGTTTTTTTATTGGAGAAGTGATGAAAGTAACTAAAGGAAAAGCAAATCCAGGCCTTTTAAATCAATTAGTAAAGAAAAAACTAGATAATTAGAGATAAAAAGACTAATTAATACTAGATGTGGAGTGATGGGTGAGTGGCTGAAACCGGTTCCCTGCTAAGGAATTTAACGGGCTTATACCCGTTACGAGGGTTCGAATCCCTCTCACTCCGCCACATTTAAAAGCTATGGTTTTAAAATTGGCTCTACTATTTTATTTCGATCCTTCTTACCCCTAATTAAGTTGTTGGGTAGGGTAATATTATTTTGAGTATAGTCATTTTGAATAAACTCATAAACCTGTAAGTTTTCCATTACTCGTTGAACATAATTGCGTGTTTCTTTAAATGGTATTAGCTCTATCCAATCAACAGGATCAATATCATTAGTTCTTGGATCTCCATACCTTGCTATCCATCTTTTAACTCTTGAGGAACCTGCATTATAAGCTGCAAGACTTAAAATATATGAGCCATCATACATTGATAGCAACTGATCAAGATAGGCGCTACCGAGTATTACATTGTATACTGGATCATTTGTAAGTCTTGATTTTGAATATTTTAGATTTAAACCACTTGATAATTTCTTTGCTGTGTATGGCATTAGTTGCATTAAGCCTTTAGCTCCAGCATAACTCCCAGCCTTAGGATCGAATTGACTCTCTTGCCTGATTACAGAATGAATAAATGGCTGAGGTGGGAATATAATCTTACCAAATTCTGGTCTATTCACTGAAGGGAAACTTTCAGGAGCCAGCAAAAGTGTGTCGTAGTAAATAAATTTTCCAGCTTGAACTGCAAAATCATTTCTATTAAATTTTTTTGCCAATTTAGTAATTCTTAATCTTTCTGAGGTATCTTCTGACTTAGCAATACTCCATATAAATTTTTTCATGATCTTAAATTCTTTGAGCTCATTAAGAAGATATAGTGATTTATAAATTTCAATCATTTCAGATTTTGGATTATCAATATCAATTGATTCAGAGTATTTATTTATAGCAAATAATTTCTTTTCTTTTAAATATTGATGAGCAAGTTGGCCATAGAATGTTAAGTTATACTTTGAAGATTCTATAAACCATTCTTGTGCAAGATTATCCTTACCTAAATTTTGATATGCACGTGCTAACCAGAAAGAACCTCTAGCTTTAGATATTGGTCTTGATGATATATCATAAATATTTTTAAAATGAAGTGAAGCGGTAGCAGGGTCATTCAAAAATGAAAAACTTAACCATCCTGCAAGCCATTCTGCAGCAGCAATATCAGCACTAGCTTTTAAGCCATGATTTATTGATAGTCTATAAGCCTCATCATAACGATGTTCATCAATTAGTTTTCTAATTGAATAACTTTTTAATTTCCAAAACTTATCAGGCCTCTCTAGTTCTGATGAATTATTCTTATTAATCGTTTGCAATAAGTCTAATGCGGAAGAAAACTTTCTTTTCTTTATTCTCCAATTAATTCTATCGTGAACCAAACCAACATTATTTTTTAATTCAGTTGGAACATTTGATATAAGCTGATCTACCCCACCAGCAAATGAAATTAAGCCAATTCTTGCTTCGTAAAGTTTTTGATGATCTTTATCTACATACTTTATAAGTCTTTGTGCGGTTCGATATTGCTTGTTCCAGAGTAAATTTGATATCCTCTTCTTATGATGCTCAATATCAAGAAATGATTTGTATTTAATTATTATTTGTTTTTGATCAGCTCTTCCAAATGAGCCTTCTACATAACCTTCTCTAATTAGCTCAACACCATCTTCTTTTCTTCCTGTTACAACAAATGCGTTCCCAAGATAGATTTTTCCAATACCGGTTTGAATTTCATTATTCTCAAAAAAATTAATAATCTTAGCTGGAGAGTCAGAAAATCTTATCTTTGTTTCCGCTTTATATTTAATTTTTTCAATTTCAGGCCAATTATCATTAGTGTTTAAATATTCTATATAATCAGTAAATGTTAAATCTGATGCACCATTATAATACCTTATCCACTCAATTAAATTTATTGCAGTTTCATCTTTTAGGTTTTTTTTAATATCAGATACTCTATCCCACTTCCATTTTTTTGATTGCTCAATAGCTAGGCTTAAAATGTCAAATTCCTTATTTGATAAAGTCTTTGATGAGAGTGGGGCTATAGGTTTTTTAATTGGTGATAATAAGAATGGTTTACTTGGTTTTTTTAAAGGAAAATTTGATGCCAACACTCTATTGGCATCTATATCTAATAGTATAGTATCAACAATAATTTCTTTAGCTGACACCTTAAAAGTGCTTAAAATAAGAAATGACAGTAATATAATTATAGATTGTTTCACAAAATGAATAAAAATTATGGTTTTGAAAGTATATTTATGATTTATATTTTTTAAATAATTAAAAATGATAGAATTTAACATATATGTTTAAAGGCTCTTTTACAGCATTAATTACTCCATTCAAAAATGGGAATTTTGATGAAGCATCTTTTAGATCACTTATTGATTTTCAATTAGTTTCTGGGACTCACGGATTAGTCCCAACTGGAACTACCGGCGAATCTCCAACTTTAAGTCATGAAGAGCATATCAAGATAGTTGAAATATGTATCGAGCAAGCAAATAAAAAGGCCCCAGTCATTGCTGGCACAGGCTCTAATTCAACTGAAGAAGCTGTCTATTTAACAAAGCATGCTGAAAAAGCAGGAGCTGACGCAGCTCTAGTAGTTACACCTTATTATAATAAGCCATCACAAGAAGGGTTATTGCAACACTTCACAAAAATAGCTAACAGCGTAGAAATTCCAATTGTTATTTATAATATTCCTGGAAGATCAATTGTAGATATGTCTAATGAAACAATGTCTAAATTATTTAAAATTAATAATATTGTTGGTGTAAAAGATGCGACTGGTGATATTCCTCGTGTTTATTTTACAAAAAATGATGTTGGCAGTGAATACAATATGTTGAGTGGAGATGATGCAACCACTCTGGCTTTTATGGCTTATGGAGGCCATGGTGCTATTTCAGTTACATCAAATATTGCACCCAAACTATGTTCTGAGTTTCATAGTTTATGTATGGATAAAAAATTTCATGAAGCTTCAACAATTAATGATAAATTGATGCCGTTACACAGAGCATTATTTCTTGAGTCGAGCCCGGGACCTGTAAAATATGCAGCATCCAAATTAAGTTTATGCTCATCAGAGGTAAGATTACCGGTAACTTCTATTAGTGATAGTACTAAAAAAATTATCGATGTAGCAATGAGGCATGCGCAATTAATTAATTGAACTTGACTACTGTAGCCCAAAATAGAAAAGCTCGATACAACTATCTATTTTTAGAGCTTTTTGAATCTGGAATAGAGTTAAAAGGTAGTGAAGTAAAATCCTTAAGACTAGGAAGGGTCAATATAAGCGAGTCTTATGCAAGAGAAGAAGGCAGTGAATTATTTTTAATTAATTCTCATTTTTCAAAATACTCTAATTCCTCTTATATGAATCATGAGGAAACAAGACCAAGGAAACTACTACTTAATAAAAAAGAGATACGAAAAATTATTGGAAAGCTTAACAAAGAGTCTTTAACTTTAGTTCCTACAAAGATTTTCTTTAATAAAAAAGGTTTTGCAAAGATTGAAATTGCTCTAGCTAAAGGAAAAAAAGACCATGATAAACGTGAAGTTAATAAAAAAAGAACATGGGAAAGAGAAAAGAAGCGTTACAAATGATTTATGCAATCGGCTTAGGATCAAATTTAAACTCTAGATATGGAACTCAATATCAGACTTTGAAAAAAACTATTAACTTTATTAAGAAAAAAAATATTCAAGTTTTAAAAACATCAAGAGTTTATATTACTCAACCAGTAGGTATGAAAGGCAATAATTGGTTTCTAAATGCTGCTATTTTAGTCTTAACTCAACTTAACCCAGACAATCTTTTACTGGGTTTAAAGAGAATTGAGAATGAGATGGGGAGAAATGTGTATAGGCCAAATACTGCAAGACCGTGTGATCTAGATATTCTATTAACTAATCAAAATACAATCTTAAATAATAAACAAAACAAATATAATATTACTATTCCCCATAAAGAATTACATAAACGAATGTTTGTATTAAAACCCTTAATGGATATATGCCCACAATGGAATCACCCAATACTAGATGTTAATATCAAAAAAATAATCTCTTCTTCAGAATCTCTAGAAAAAATAAGGATTTATAGAAATATATTGTAATATTTAGGCTATTTTTAGCTATTCCTTTATATTCAAATTCATGGTTAAAAGTACTTTATGCAGCAACCAGACTTTATAAAAAGCATTAAGTCTAAAGATAGTGATGGTAATCAATCTTTAATTGAAAAAGCTTATTTTTTTGCTTTAGAGGCGCACAAATCACAAAAAAGGTACTCAGGAGACCCATATATTTCTCACCCAGTTAAAGTTGCTGAAATACTTACTAATTTAAAATTAGATACAGCTACAATTATTACAGGTCTATTGCACGATACTGTAGAAGATACTCCTGCATCAATGGAAGAATTAAAAATAAAATTTGGAGATGAAATAGCATCTTTAGTCGATGGTGTGACTAAGATATCAAAAATGAAAACGCATTCAGATATTAAAAACCAAGCTGAAAACTTTAGAAAATTAATACTTGCTGTATCAAAGGATATTAGAGTTTTGTTAGTAAAGCTAGCTGACAGACTACACAATATGAGAACAATTAGTTTTGTGCCGAATGAAGAAAAACGTAAAAGAATAGCTCTGGAAACAATGGAAATCTACGCGCCTCTAGCTGGTAGGCTTGGGATGCAGTCATTTAGAGATGAACTTGAAGATTTGTCTTTTCAGATTTTAAATGAAGCCGCTTATAACTCAATAAAAAATAGAGTTGATTATCTTAAAAATAGCAGTAGCAACCTTACAGAAAAAATTAAGATTCAAATAATTAACTTATTAATTGATGAAGATATTATATGTGAGGTTGTTGGTAGAGAGAAAAGAATTTATTCAATTTGGAACAAAATGCAGCGTAAGGAAATTGCCTTTAGACAGTTATCTGATATTTTTGCTTATAGAATAATTACTTCAGATAAAAGTGAATGCTATAAAGCACTAGGTTTAATTCATTCCAAGTGGTCAGTAGTACCAGGTTCGTTTAAGGATTATATTTCTACACCAAAAATAAATAATTATAGTTCATTACATACAACAATTGTCGGACCACAAAGACAAAGAGTAGAGCTTCAGATTAGAACTAAAGAAATGAGTGAAATAGCTGACCGAGGTATTGCTGCACATTGGCAATATAAAGATAATTATAATTTAGTAGACGACTCATCTTCAGACCCAATTAACGTGACTTGGTTAAGAGATTTAGTAGACATACTAGATTCTGGAGCTACATCTGAAGAATTACTCGAAGCAACCAAACTTGAAATGTTTCAACAACAAGTTTTTTGTTTTACTCCTAAAGGTGATTTAATACATCTACCAATTAATTCTAATCCTATTGATTTTGCCTATGCCCTGCATTCAGAAATAGGCAATATGTGTGTCGGGTGCAAAGTTAATGGAAAATCTCAACCCTTATTTACTAAGCTACAAAATGGTGATGAGGTAGAAATTCTAATCTCTAAAGGTCAAGAGCCATCGGAGGTTTGGGAAAATATTGCTACTACAGCAAAAGCTCAAACATCGATTAAACGATATTTTAGGAAACAAGAGAATAGCGATTTTTTAGATTTAGGAAAAAGAATTTTATTAAATTCACTTGGATTCACAAAAGATTTACCTGAAGACATCTCTAATGAAATGATGAATAAATTTAAGAAAAAATCTCTAAATGAACTAATGATTTCTGTTGGAAGAGGTCACATAAAGAATAAAGAAATAGTAAAATTTAAACCAAGAAAAAGACTGTCTTTTTTTACGCGATATAGAAAAAACCCTAATCAAGAGCTCCCTTTAGAAATTAAGGGATTACAATCAGGTTTAGCAGTTCATTTTGCAGAATGTTGTTTACCATTACCAAATGAAAATATTATTGGTGTATCAGAGATCGATGTTGGCATCATTATCCACAACTCTAACTGTAAAAAACTTAATGAAGATTTTACAGAGGACTCATGGCTTTCTGCTACTTGGAAAGATATTAGTGAAAAACAATTATTTACATCCAGAATAAAAGTTTCTGTTGTAAATGAACCAGGTTCACTTGGTATGCTAGCTACTCATATCGGTGAACAAGGCGGTAATATTATAAATTTAAATATTTCTGAGAAAAGTAATGATTATTTTGATATGATATTTGAAATGAATTTAAAAAATTTAGACCATTTAAATAAAATTATAAACAATCTAAAGGAACTTAATAGAGTTAGCATGGTCAAAAGACTATTTATAAATTGAATATGAAAAAAAATGAAATAATCAGTACACTTGAAGAGACGGGAGCAATTCAGCATGGTCATTTTATTCTTTCATCGGGAAAGAGATCAGCTACTTACTGTCAGTGTGCTAAATTATTTATACTGCCTGAAATTGCAGAAAAAATTTGCATAGAGCTTGCTAATAAAGTTCTAAATGCAATTGATCGTAAGATTGATTACATAGTAGCTCCAGCAATGGGTGGAATATTGGTTGGATATGAATTAGCAAGGCAACTAAAAGCAAAATCTATTTTTTATGAAAGAGTAGATAAAGTTTTTAAGCTAAGAAGAGGCTTTGAAATCCAGGCTGGTGCCAACGTCTTATTAGTTGAAGATGTTATTACTACAGGCAAATCTGCTAATGAGTGTATTCATGAATTAAACAAGATCGGTGTTAATCTTTTGGCAGTTGCTTGTTTAATTGATAGAACCAATTCAGAAAGTGCAATTAAAAAACCTATATCTATATATGAGTTAGATATCCCTATTTATGATGAAAATTCTTTACCAGATGAACTTAGGGTGATTGATCCAATTAAGCCAGGTAGTAGAGTTATATAGTATTATGTCCAATGCAAGATTAGGTGTTAATATTGACCACGTTGCAACTGTAAGAAATGCACGTGGAGAAATATACCCTAGTCCATTACGTGCAGCATTAGATGCAGAGATGTATGGTGCAGATGGTATTACAGCACATCTAAGAGAAGATAGAAGACACATACAAGATAAAGATATTGATGATTTAATTAATAACTTAAAGATCCCACTAAATTTAGAAATGGCTGCAACTGTGGAAATGCTTTCCTTAGCATTAAATTGTAAACCTAATTCATGCTGCATTGTTCCAGAAAAAAGAGAAGAAATTACAACTGAAGGGGGTATAGATACAATAAGAAATTTTGAAATTTTAAAAGAATATACATCTAAAATAAAGAATAATGGCTCTCGAGTTTCCTTATTTGTTGATGCTGATCAGACTCATATAGATAATAGTAAAAAAATCGGCGCTGATATTATTGAGATTCATACTGGGAAATATTGTCAATTGATTGAAACAGATAGTTCAAACGCCAATGAAGAATTAGATAGAATTATTAAAATGGCTAATTATGCAGATAGTATTAATTTAGAAGTTCATGCTGGCCATGGTATCACGAATAGATCAATAAAAGCCCTTGCAAAAATTGACATCATTAAAGAATTTAACATAGGCCATTTTATTATTGGCGAGTCAATATTTATAGGCTTAGAAAAAGCTATTAAAGATATTAAGTCTTTAATACTAGAAAGTTAATTAATGATAGGTATTGGAACTGATATACTAGATATTCGAAGAATAGAAAAGACTATTAGCCGTTTTGGCAATAGATTTAAAAAAAGAATTTTTACTGAGAGTGAAATTAAAAAGTGTGAATCAAGAAAATTATCTATCAATTGTTATGCTAAACGATTTGCAGCAAAAGAAGCAGCGTCTAAAGCTTTAGGTACTGGTTTTAGAAAAGGTATTTTTTGGAAAGACTTAGAAGTGATTAATCTTATTTCGGGACAACCAACAATAATTTTTCATGGCAATGCTAAAAATCATTTAGAGTCTCTTATGTCAAAGAAGAAAGAAGCATCTGTCAACCTTACTATTACTGATGAGTATCCTTACGCTCATGCAATTGTAGTTATTGAAAGTAATTAAAATGGTAGATAAATCATCATCTAGCGAATGGATAAAATCAAATGCGTTATCACTAATATATGCAGTATTAATAGCTTTAGTAATAAGAACTTTTCTTTTCCAAGCATTTTTTATACCTTCATCTTCTATGGAGCCATCACTATTGGTTGGAGATAGAATATTTGTGTCAAAATTTACATATGGATACAGCAAGCATTCTTTACCATTTAGTATACCATTAATTCCAAATAGAGTTTTATTTTCAGAGCCTGAACGTGGAGATACAGTAGTTTTTAAAACTCCTGAGAATTTAAAGATAGATTATATAAAAAGGCTTGTGGGATTACCTGGCGATAAGCTGCAGATGGTAAATGGAATATTATATTTAAACGATATTGCTGTAATTAGAGAAAAAATACGCGATGAAACTAAGATAATTAACAAAGGCCAGATAGTTAGAGCTTCAGTTTATAAAGAAACTTTACCCAATGGAGTTTCTTATGAAACATATGATATGGGTAATACTAGGGCAGACAACACAAAAATTTTTATAGTTCCAGATGAAATGTATTTTTTTATGGGTGATAATAGAGACAATTCAAAAGACAGTAGATTTATAGGCTCAGTCCCTAAGGATAATTTAGTTGGTAAAGCACAAATAATATTTTTTGCAACCGAAGGTGGTTCTACTATATTAGAATTTTGGAAATGGCCATTTGATATTCAGCTTAATAGAATATTTAAAATCATTAAATAATTATGAAAATTGAATTCTTAGAAAAAAAAATTTCATATATATTTGAAAATAAAAATATCATAAAAAGAGCTCTTACACATAAAAGTACAGGGTTATCAGAACATAACGAACAGTATGAATTTCTAGGAGATCGTGTATTAGGTTTAATTATATCAGAAATATTAATACTGAAATATATTGATCTTTCCGAAGGAAATTTAGATAAAATTTTCAGCACTCTAGTGAATAAAGATAAATGTGCAGAGGTTGCAACACATATAGGTTTAGGTGAATATTTAATTCTAGGAAAAACTGAAATTGCTTCTGAAGGTAAGTATAAATCTGGAATATTAGCTGATGCATGTGAAGCTCTAATTGCCTCTATTTACTTAGATGGTGGTTATTCAGCTGCACAAGATTTCATTAATAATAATTGGCTAAAATCAATAAATTCGATAGATATTAATTTCAAAGATCCTAAATCTGCACTGCAAGAATGGAGCTTGAAGAAATACAAAAAACTTCCTGATTATAAGGTTGCCAAACAAGAGGGTCCAGCTCATTCACCAACTTTTACAGTCAAAGTTCAGTTTAATGATTATAAAGTGGCTGAAGCAGTATCAGGAAATATTAAAGAAGCTGAAAAAAAAGCTGCTATTGAATTTATTAATATAAATAGCCTAGAAATATAATCATATGAAAAGTGGTACTATTTTACTCTTAGGTGCAACCAACTCAGGAAAATCTACACTAGTAAATCAAATAGTTGGCAAAAGAGTATCAATGGTTTCAAGAAAAAAACAATCGACTACTTTTAATCAAAAGGCAGTAAAAAATATTTCAGAAACTGAATTTATACTTCAAGATACGCCTGGAATTTACTCTGCAAAAACTAAAATAAGCAATAAAATGACTAATACTGCTTTTTCTGCAATTGACGAAGCTAATATAGTTTTAGTTGTCGTAGACTCAGGTTCAACTAAAAATAATGAAATAAATAAGATTATTAAAACTTTAAATGAATCAAACAATACATCTAAAATATTTTTAGTACTTAATAAAATTGACAAAGTTAATCGAGAAACAATTCTTGAAAAGATTAAAGATTTGGGTGATATGAATCTATTTCAAGAAATTTTTCCAATTTCAGCACTGACTGGTGATGGCGTGGACGAAATGTTAGATAATATTAAAAAATATCTCCCAAAAGGTGAGAAAAAATTTTCCAATAAGAAAACTTTATTTGTGAAAAAAGATGTTTACTATTCAGAGGTTACTAGAGAAAAAGTTTATGATAGAACACACAAGGAAATTCCATATGAATGTAAGATTACAACTGATAAGATTTCAAATTCTAAAAATACAGTAACTATTCATCAAACAATACATATTAATAAAAAATCGCATAAGTATATTGTAGTTGGTAATAAAGGTAGTAATTTAAAATCAATTGGAGAGTCTTCTAGAAGAGAAATTTCTAAGTTCTTAAATAAAAAAGTAAACCTTTTTTTGTTTGTAAAATTAACTAATATAAATAAATCGTGAGATGGTCTAGTGAAGGTTTTGTTTTAAGTCTAAAGCCTCATAATGAAAAATCTTATATCCTAGAAGTATTAACTCGGGAGCATGGCAAGCATAAAGGACTTATAAGAGGAGTTCATTCAAAAAATTTAAGATCTATTATTGAGCCTGGCAATGAAATTACAGCTCACTGGTCAGGAAGATTAGAAACTCACCTTGGAAACTATTCTATTGAAGGCATTAAATCATGGTCTTCTCTAATTTTAGCAGAAAAAGAAAAATTATGTGCGCTTACATCAGCTTGTAGCTTAATTACAAATACTCTTGCAGAGAAACAACCTAATGAAAATATTTATTATGGTTTGAAATCTCTAATTCAAATACTTACTTCAGGAAGAAATGATTGGATAAAAGATTATATAATATGGGAACTAAACTTGCTTACTGAAATTGGATATGGTCTAGATTTATCCAAATGTGCAGTAACTAGTGAAAAAGATAATTTAGTTTTTGTATCACCATCAACTGGATCAGCAGTAACTGAAATAGGTGCGGGTGATTACAAGAGTAAACTACTAAAGCTTCCTAGTTTTTTAATTGATCATAAAATTATATACTCTAAAGAAGATGTTTTAGATGGCCTAAATTTAAGTGAATTTTTTTTGAAGAAGTGGTTTTTTCTTCCAAATAATCTACATTTCCCTGAATCAAGGAATCGCCTTAAAGATATGTTTATAATTTAAGTTGTTATGAGAGAAAAAAAAATACAATTTGCCTGGGCATTAGAAGAGAGGTATTTAGCTTATGCTTTATCAACAATAACTCATAGAGCGTTACCCGATGTAAGAGATGGTCTAAAACCAGTACATCGTAGGCTACTATATGCTATGTCTCAACTGAGACTAGGTTCAGGTACAGGATTCAAAAAATCAGCTAGGATTGTTGGAGATGTAATTGGTAAATATCATCCTCATGGTGATCAATCTGTTTATGATGCACTAGTGAGACTTGCTCAAGATTTTTCAACTCGATATCAATTAATAGATGGTCAAGGAAATTTTGGAAATATTGATGGCGATAATGCAGCAGCAATGCGTTATACCGAAGCTAAATTAACATCAATTTCTGAATTGATGTTACAAGATATTGCTGAGGATACAGTAGACTTTATTAAAACTTATGATGGAACTGATAGTGAACCAATGGTTTTGCCATGTGCGTTCCCTAATCTTATTGCTAATGGTTCGTCAGGAATAGCTGTTGGTATGGCAACAAATATACCTCCCCACAATATAGGTGAGGTCGCCAAAGCTCTAATTAAACTTTTAAAAAAACCTCAAACGACAACAGGCCAACTAATGACACTTATTCCTGGGCCAGATTTTCCAACGGGTGGAGAAATTATAGATAGTAATTCTTCAATAAAAGAGGCGTATTCAAAAGGTAAAGGTTCGTTAAGATTAAGAGCCAAATGGCATGAGGAGAGTCTTGGTAGAGGACAGTATCAGATTATTATCACGGAAATCCCTTATCAAGTTAATAAATCAAGAATAATAGAAAAAATTTCTGAACTTATTGATAATAAAAAGATTAATTATCTTGAAACTATTCAAGATGAATCTGCTGAGGACATCAGAATTGTATTACTACCTAAAACTAGAAATATTAATGCAAATGTAATTATTGAAGATATATGCAAAGTTTCTGACTTAGAAACAAGGTTTTCAATAAATATGAACGCTATCAATGCAAAATTTGAACCAAAGCTTTTTAATCTTAAGGATATTCTTAATTCATTTATTGGTCATAGATATGAAATTTTAAAAAGAAGAACAAAATATCGCTTACTTCAAGCAGAAAATAGAATTGAAATCCTGAAAGGGTTTTTAATTGTTTATAAAAACTTAGATAAAATCATTAAGATAATAAGAACTGATAACGATCCAGAAAAGAAACTTATAACTACTTTTAGATTTACGAAGAGACAGGTCGAAGCTGTTTTAGCAATGAGATTGAGACAACTTAAAAAACTTGAAGAAAAAGACATTAAACTTGAGTATCAAGAATTATCAAATTATCGCAAAGAATTAATTTTAATCTTAAAATCAAAGACAAAACAATCTTCAATTTTGAATGAAGAATTTAATAATATACTAGATAAATATAATAGCTCTTCATATGCTGGCAAAAGGAGAACAATAATAAACAATGAATATAAGGCTATTGAATATTCGGTAGACGAATTTGACAGCAAAGAACCAGTTTCAATTATTTGTTCACATAATGGCTGGATAAAATCGATTAAAGGCCACCAAGATGATTATAGTAACATTAAATACAAAGATGGAGATAAGTCTAAATTTATAATTCAGTGCAAAAATAATGATAAACTTCTCTTATTTTCATCTCTTGGAAAATTCTACACCCTAAATTGTTCAAAGATTACAGCAGGCAGAGGTTTTGGCGAGCCTGTTAGTGTAATCGTAGACAAATCTGACAATGAAGAAGTTGTTGAACTGTTTGTTTACAATGAAAATAAAAATTATCTTATAGCAAGCACTTCAGGTAAGGGATTCATTGTTAATACATCTGATTTAGTGGCTTCAACTAGATCAGGCAAAAGAATAATGAACTTAAAACAAGGTGATAGATCTATTTCTTGCAGCAAATTATCTGGCAATTTCATTGGAGTTATTAGCGGTGACAAAAAATCATTAAAATTCTTAGCTTATGAATTATCTGAAATACCCCAAATGCAAAAAGGGAGGGGAATAACATTACAAAAATTTAAATCAGGGAAAACTTACTATGCATTTACATTTGACCAAAAAATAGGTGTTGTCTTTGATAAATCAAATAAAAAAACAATTCCTTTTTCTGATCTTAAACCATGGATTGGAAAAAGAGCACAAGCAGGAAAGATACAGCCTAAAAACTTACTTAATAGAATATTAGATAATAAAAATATATAATAAATTAATTATGCAAGATTATCCAAACAGTTATTATATAGATAGTTTAGACAGAAAACTCATTCATCATCCATCTCTTAAAGACAGCTATGAATGTGATTTATGTATTATAGGTGGTGGCTTTACAGGCTTATCTACTGCTATTGAGGCATCAAAAAAAGGGTTAAAGGTAATTTTGCTTGAACAAAACAAAGTTGCATGGGGTGCTTCTGGTAGAAATGGTGGTCAAATTGGACCAGACATTTCTAATGGAGTAGAAAGCTTAGAGAAAAAATATGGTTTTGCCACTGTTAAAAGTTTATGGGACATATCTTTGGATGCAGTAAAATTAATTGATCATAGAATAAATGAATTTGAAATTCAGTGTGATAAAAAAAGTGGAAATTTATCTGCTGCTACCAATCAAGCTAAAATACAAGATTTTGAAAATGAAATAAATTATTTTCAAAGAAAATTAGATTATCATTCCTCAAAAATACTTAGTAAAGATGAAGTATCTAAAGCAGTTGGAACAGATAGATACTTTGGTGGTCATTTATATCATGAAGGAGGCCATTTGCATCCCTTAAAATATGCATTAGGTTTAGCAGATGCAGCATTATCATTAAATGTTGAAATATTTGAAGATTCAAAGGTCATTAAGATAAGTGAAGAGAAAGACTATGTAGAAGTATTTACTTCAAGTGGATTTGTTAAAGCTAAAAATATTGCGCTTTGCTGTAATGCATATTTAGAAGAAATTGATGCAGGAATAAAAAGTAAAATTATGCCAATTATTAACTATATGATTGCTACTAAACCATTAGATGAAGATCTTCAAAAAACCATTCTCCCAAGTGATTACTGTGTCTGTGACACAAACTTTGATTTAAATTATTATCGATTATCTTATGATAAACGAATGATTTTTGGTGGAGGTGTAAGTTATTCTCTTAAACATTCAGAAAAACTTGCTAAAAATACAGAGCGTAGAATGATGAAAGTATTTCCTAACTTATCTGATGTAAAAGCAGAATATATCTGGGGTGGTTATGTTGGAATTACAGTAAATAGAACACCTGACATAGGTCAATCAAGTCAAAAAATTTTTTATGCCCATGGATTTTCTGGTCACGGAGTCGCATTAACGGGCATTGCAGGTAAGATTATTGCTAATTCTATTGTATCAGGTGAAAAGGGTGCTTTAGAGACATTTGAGAAGATAAAACATAAAAACTTTCCTGGTGGAAGGTTATTTAGAATGCCCCTGCTTGTTACAATTAGTGCATTACAAAAAATGACAGATATTTTTAATGCATAAAATTCTTTTTATAGGACTGGGTACCATGGGATACCCGATGGCTGGACATCTTAGTAAAACTAATAATGTTACTGTGTATAATAGAACTACCTCCAAGTCTAAAGAATGGATAGAAGATTTTAATGGAACAATTTTATTAAATTTATCTGAAATTGATAGTCATTATGATTTTGTTATTTCTTGCATTGGTAATGATGAGGATTTAATTGAAATCACTACAGCAGAAAATGGTTGTTTTAAATTACTTAGCTATAATTCAATTTTTATTGATCATTCAACAGTGTCTCCAAAATTAGTTAAAACTATTAATACAGAAGCCTCCAATCTAGGACTTACATTTCTTGATGCACCTATTTCAGGAGGAGAAGCTGGAGCTATAAATGGAGCACTAAGTATTATGGTCGGTGGTAGTCTTGAAAGTTTCAATAAATCAGAAAAGTTATTACAAACTTATGGAAAAAAAATTAAATATATGGGTCCTTCTGGCTCAGGTCAATTAACAAAAATTATTAATCAAATTTGTATTGCTGGCCTAGTGCAAGGATTATCTGAAGCAGTTCACTTTATGAAAAAAACAGATTTAAGCGCAGATGATGTTTTAGATGTTATTTCTGGTGGTGCAGCACAGTCCTGGCAGCTTGATAATCGCTTAAAAACAATGTCAGAAGATAAATTTAATTTTGGATTTGCTGTTGATTTAATGCGAAAAGATTTGGGCATTGCTTTTGATCAAGCTGAAGAATATGGAATTGATTTAGAGGTAACAAAAATTGTTGATAAATTTTATTCAGAATTACAAAAGATGGGACACAACAGGCTAGACACATCAAGTTTAATTAAAAGATTAACTGATTGAATTAATTTTTTTTGCAATATCTAGAGCAAAATAGGTTAAAATTGCATCAGCACCAGCCCTTTTAAATGATGTAAGTTGTTCAAGCACAATTTTTTCTTCATCTATCCAGCCATTTGCTGCTGCAGCTTTAACCATGGCATACTCACCAGACACTTGATAAGCAAAAGTTGGAAAATTAAATTCATTTTTTAATCTTTGAATAATATCAAGGTAACTGATTCCTGGTTTAACCATTATAAGATCAGCACCTTCAGAAATATCTAATGCAACCTCTCTTAATGCCTCATCTGAGTTTGCATAATCCATTTGATAGGTTTTTTTATCTGTTTTAAGATTATTTTTTGAGCCAACCGCATCTCTAAAAGGACCATAAAAACCAGAAGCATATTTTGCAGCATAAGATAATAATAGAGTATCCTTAAAATCATTACTTTCTAATGCATTTCTTATTAACCCTATTCGACCATCCATCATATCAGATGGGGCAATAATATCTGCCTTATGTTCGGCTAGAAGAAGAGATTGTTTAACTAAAACTTCATTAGACTCATCATTTGAAATATTTCCAATATCGTTCAATATACCATCATGACCATGTAAGGTGTATGGATCTAAAGCAACATCGCACATAATGCCTAAATTTAAATTTTGTTTTTTAACTTCTCTTAAAGCCTTGCAGACTAAATTATCTTGATTCAAGGCTTCGGTACCATTTTCATCTTTTTTATCATTTGGCGTATTAGGAAAGATGGCAATAAGATTAATCTTGTTATCTTCAGCTTGATCAATTGCTTCATTCAAACGATCAATTGAATATTTATGTACTCCAGGCATAGAGGCAACATCATCTCTTATATTTTCTCCATCGCAAATAAATATTGGCCAAATTAAATCATTAACTGAGAGTGAATTTTCACTAACTAGATTCCTAATCCACTGGGACTGTCGTTTTCTTCTTGGACGGCTAGAGGGAAAATTTTCAAAATATCTACTCATTTTTTTTCTTTGGTAATATGATAAATGCACTTGTTGTATTTATATATTCTTCATAACCTTCTTTTGTATTTTTGATTTGGCTTTCTAACATAGAAACTCCAGAAACCTTTAATAAAAAATAAGTCATTAGAATAGGTGATATAAATACTATTAATTCAAATGTAAGGCTAAATGAATAAATTGTCACACCCCACCAAAATAAGCTATTTCCAAAATAATTTGGATGTCTAGAGTAATTCCATAGACCCAAACTCATAACCTTACCATTATTTATTGGATCTTTTTTAAAAGTTTTTAATTGCTTATCAGACAAAGCCTCAATGATTATTCCAGATAGAGCAATGGCTATACCTAACAAAGATATCAAATTTAATTTTATATCAATAGAAGAAAGTACACTTTGAAGAGGAATAGATACAATCGTAATTAAAATAGCTTGGATTAAATAGTTAATTAAAAATAATCCAATATTGCCATATTTAGATCGCATCTTTGAATACCGTATATCTTCTGCATGCCCCATATTTCTGATATACAAATACAATCCTAGTCTTATAGACCATATGCCCACTATGATAATTAGAATTAAATGTGGAAAGGAAGAATTTTTATTAATTAATAAAAGAATTAAACAGTTTAATAGAAATGATGGTGCCCAATAAATATCAATTATATCTGCTTTTTTTATGATCAAAGATATACTAAATAAAGTTGATACAACTAATAGATTTATTAAAAAAATGATTATAAGGTTTTCAATCATAAACTAATGTATTTTTTTATCATGGCTTTTAACTATTTAAACTCAAACTTTGCAGCATTCGCCCATAGGGGCGGCGCTAATGACTTCGTAGAAAATACCTTGGAAGCCTTCGAGCAGTCAATCAATTTAGGTTATAAATATATTGAGACTGATGTCCAAGCAACAAAAGATAATAAATTAGTCATTTTTCATGATTCTGATCTAAAACGCATGTTAGACAAAGAGATTGATATTGCATCAATAGACTATGATGAATTATGTAAATATAAAATTAATGGAATATATAAAATTCCTACTTTTTTAGAGGCCGTTAATTCATGGCCTGAAATTAATTTTAATATTGATCCTAAATCACAAAGATCAGCTGAATTGTTAATAAATGAACTAAAATCAGTAGGAAATTTCGACAGATTTTGCATTGGTTCTTTTGATTCTCATAAACTTCATAAAATTAGAGAAGCCTTTGATGATAAAATCTGTACTAGTATGGGAACTAATGAAGTAGTAAATTTTTATTTTTTAAGATTTTTTGGAATTAATAATATTTCAACACCATGCATTCAAATACCTTATTACAGAAGTGGATTTAAAGTTATTACTGCAGGATTAATCCAGGATGCGCATAAGTTTAATAAAAAAGTGCACGCATGGACAATTGATGATCCTAATCAAATGAATGAGCTAATAGATATGGGAATAGATGGCATAATGACTGATAGCCCTGAGCTTCTTAAGACCGTGCTAGCAAAAAAAAGAATTAGTATTTAAACCTCTTATAGAAAATTAAACATTTTTATTTACAATATTTAGTATTGAAATAACATTAATGCGACGTATATGGTAACAAATGTAAAAATTGTGGTCGGATCTGATCATGCGGGGTTTGAACTTAAACAGATTATTATAGAGCATCTTTCTGAGAGAAATATGAGCTACGTAGATTTTGGAACAAATTGCTTAGATTCAGTTGATTATCCAGATTACGCAAAAAAAGTTGCAGAAGAAGTTAATAGTAAAGATTTAATTATGGGAATTTTAGTTTGTGGAAGTGGGCAAGGTATGGCGATGACTGCAAATCGATTTAAGAATGTTCGTGCGGCTATATGTCATAACTCTGATGTTGCAAAAGTAACAAGGCAACATAATGATGCAAATGTTTTATGTTTAGGATCAAGATTTATTGATATGTCTGAAGCAATAAAATGTGTAGATGTATTTTTAAGTACTGACTTTGAGGGTGAGCGACATTTAAAAAGAATTAATAAAATCTAGAAGGAAAATTTATGAGTTTTTTCAAAAGTAATTTAAGTGATGTTGATAAAGACATTGCAGAATCTATTAACAACGAGTTAATCAGGCAACAAAGCCAGATAGAATTAATAGCATCTGAAAATATTGTTTCCAAAGCAGTACTGGAGGCACAAGGATCAATTCATACAAACAAATATGCTGAAGGTTATCCTGGCGCAAGATATTATGGAGGTTGTGAATATGTTGATGTTGCAGAAGAAATTGCAATAAGTAGAGTCAAAGAATTGTATGGCTGCAACTATGCAAATGTACAGCCACATTCTGGAGCACAAGCTAATGGTGCAGTTTTTTTAGCTTTGATAAAACCAAATGATACTATTCTTGGCATGAGCTTAGATGCTGGAGGCCATTTGACTCATGGAGCAAAACCCTCTCAATCTGGAAAGTGGTTTAATCCAATTCAATATGGAGTTAATGAAAATGGATTAATTGATTACGATCAAGTTGAGGCACTAGCTAAGGAACATAAACCAAAACTTATAATTGCAGGTGGAAGTGCTTATTCCAGAAAAATTGATTTTAAAAAATTTCGGGAAGTTGCTGATCTTGTTGGTGCCTACCTTCTAGTTGATATGGCACATTATTCGGGTTTAGTTGCAGCTGGTGAATATCCAAATCCAATTGAATATGCTGATGTAGTCACATCAACCACACACAAGACTATTAGAGGACCTAGAGGAGGCATGATACTGTCTAATGATATCGATCTAGGTAAGAAATTTAATTCAGCTGTTTTTCCTGGATTACAAGGCGGACCATTAATGCATGTAATTGCAGCAAAAGCAGTCGCTTTTGGTGAAGCGCTTAAACCAGAATTTAAAACATATATTCAGCAAGTAATTTCAAATGCAAAAATACTCGGAGAGACTTTAGTTGGCCACGGTTTAAACTTAGCATCTGGAGGCACTGACACCCACTTGTTATTAGTAGATTTAACTCCAAAAGGGCTTACGGGAGATATTGCTGAGTCAAGCTTAGAAAGAGCTAATATCACTTGTAATAAAAATAGCATTCCATTTGATCCAAAACCTCCAAAAGTTACTTCAGGCATAAGGATTGGAACACCCGCAGCAACAACTCGTGGATTTAACAATGAAGATTTTATTAAGGTAGGTGACTTAATAGTAGAAACTCTTGAGGGTCTTCAAAACAATCCTAGTGATAATAGTAAAGTAGAAGAAAATGTAAGGACGCAAGTAAAAGAACTTTGTAATAAATATCCAATTTATAACTAATAAGGTACAAATATGAAATGTCCATTTTGCGGTAACGAGGATACACAGGTAAAAGACTCTAGGTCTACCGAAGATAACTCAGCAATAAGAAGAAGAAGGTTTTGCTTAGACTGTGGAGCAAGGTTTACAACTTTTGAAAGAATACAACTAAGAGAACTTACAGTTGTCAAAAAAAATGGAAAAAAGGTTCCATTTACTAGAGATAAGTTGGAGCGCTCTATTCAAATTGCACTAAGGAAAAGACCTGTTGATCCTGATCGTGTAGATAGAATGATTAGTGGAGCTGTAAGAAGAATTGAAAGTTTAGGTGAGACAGAAATTACCTCAGATATTGTTGGTGAAATTGTTATGGAAGGCTTACAGAGTTTGGACTCGGTTGCATATGTAAGATTTGCATCAGTTTATAAGAATTTTAGAGAAGCAAAAGACTTTGAAGAATTTGTAGGTATAATAACCGACAAAAAGGAGTAAAAAATAACTCTCTCACAACAAAATTTCTACATGGAACTTGCATATAGAATGGCAAGTCGGGCAATTGGAACTACATCGACCAATCCTGCAGTTGGATGCATAATTGTTAAAAATGATAATATTATTTCTCGGGGATGGACTCAGCCAGGTGGAAAACCTCACGCTGAAATACATGCAATTGAACAAATTAGAGATAAATCAATGCTTAAAGGTGCAGAGATTTATTGTACTCTTGAACCCTGCAGTCATTATGGAAAAACAAAACCATGTGTAAACAGTATAATTAGATCAGGTATTCAAAAAGTTTATATTGGCGATATTGATAAAAATCCTCTCGTGAATGGAATTGGAATTAAAAAACTTAAAAAATCAAAAATAAAAACTGAATTATTATTTAATGAAGATATTCAAAATTTAAATAATATATTTTTTAACTCTAAGTTAAAAAAAAGACCACTAATGGTTGCAAAAATTGCATCAACTTTAGATGCTAAGATTGCTACCATAAGCAGTGAGAGCAAATGGATTACTAACAGCTTATCGAGAATGCATGGACATTATCTAAGACTAAAATCTGATGCGATGCTTATAGGTAAGAATACTGTTCTTCTAGATAACCCAGACTTACATTGCAGGTTAGGTGGCCTGCAATCATTCTCACCAAATATTTTTGTTTTGGATACTAATCTTGAAATACCTGTTTCACATAATCTATTTAAATCTAAAAAGAGAAAAATTTATATTTTTCATAAAAATAATATTGATAAAAAACTTATTAAAAAATTTAAAAATTCTAATGTTATCCTGCTACCGATAAGCCAAAAAAATAAATTACTAGATATTAATGAGGCTATATCTAAAATGGGTGAGCAAGGAGTTCAGAGAGTTTTAATTGAAGGTGGTTCAGAATTAATAACTCAACTAATAAGCAAAAAATTAATTGATAAACTTTATTGGTTTAGAGCCGGGAAATTAATTGGTAAAGATGGTTTAAATGCTGTATCTAATTTAAGTGTTTCTAAAATAAAATCAGTTAAAGAGCTAAGGCTTATTGATATTATGCAAATTGAAACAGATACACTTGAAGTTTATGAAAGAAAGTAATTTATGTTTTCGGGTATTATAGAGCAAATTGGTAATGTTAAAAAGTTAGAGAATCTAGGTGATAAAAGACTTATCATTCAAACTTTTTTTTTGAAAAAAAACCTAAAAATTGGAAGTTCTGTGTGTTGTAATGGTGTTTGTCTTACAGTTAATAAAATGAAAAAAAACAAAAACACATTAGATTTAAGTTTTGATGTTTCCAAAGAAACAATTAATTGTACAAACTTTGGAAATTTAAAAGTTGGCTCATTAATTAATTTAGAAAAATCACTTAGAGTTGGAGATGAAATAAGTGGCCACTTTGTATTTGGTCATATTGATACTGTAGCAACATTAAGATCTATGGAAAAAGTTGGTAAATCGTATGTATTAGAATTTTCATTACCAAAAGGTATAAAAAAACTAGTAACCAAAAAAGGCTCCATTGCAATTAATGGTATTTCATTAACCGTAAACAAAAAAACAAAAGACAGTTTTTATGTTAATATTGTCGAATATACATGGAAACACACCAATCTTAAACAAATTGACATAGGTAATATAGTTAACATTGAAGTTGATATGTTGGCAAGATATGTTACGAATTCAAAAAAATAATTGAATATCACTTATGAATGAAAATATTACAGCTTCAATTGAAGAAATAATTGAAGAACTCAAAAATGGAAAGATGGTAATCATGGTTGATGACGAAGACCGTGAAAATGAAGGAGATTTGATTATTCCAGCTGCAAAAGCAGATGCTGATGCTGTTAATTTTATGGCAACTCATGGTAGGGGTTTGATCTGTCTAACATTAACTGCAGATAGAGTTAAGAAACTTAATCTACCTCTTATGGCTCAAAATAACCAAGCTAGAGACGCAACTGCTTTTACAATTTCTATAGAGTCAACTGATGGAGTTACTACTGGTATTTCAGCTCAGGATCGAGCCACAACAATAGCGAGTGCAATAGATCCAAAAAAAGGACAAAATGATATAACAAGTCCAGGACATGTATTTCCACTTGTTGCAAGAGATGGTGGGGTCTTAGTAAGAGCAGGACACACTGAAGCCTCTGTTGATTTGGCAAGATTAGCAGGATTTGAACCCGCTGGAACAATATGTGAAATAATGAATGATGATGGAACAATGGCAAGAATTCCTGATTTAGTAAATTTTAGTAAAAAACATAATATTAAAATTGGAAAAATTGTTGATTTAATTTCTTATAGAAGAAAGCATGACACTTTCATAAATAAAATTCTTGAAGAAAAAATAACATTAAAAGATGGCAAAGTTTTTGACATTAAAGTTTTTAATAATTCTTTTGATCAAACTGAACAAATTGTTTTGTCCAAAGGTGATATTGAAGATAATAAACCGACAATTGTAAGAGTTCATGTCATAAGTTATTTTGACGATTTAATTGGAGAACTTGGAAGTGTAAATAAGCCATTAAAACAAACGATTGATATTATCAATGAGGAAGGTAAAGGAGTTCTGATCTTAGTAAGGGATAGTAGTTCATCAGTAATTAATAGTTATTTATCAGCAAAAGAAAAATCTCCAAAAGAAATAGAGGAACAAAAACAAAGTGAGCTAAGAATATTTGGTATGGGAGCACAAATATTATCTGAACTAGGTGTTAAGGATATGATTTTACTAACTAACACTGATTGGAAATTTGTGGGACTTGATGCTTATGGAATTAATATTGTTGAAACAAAATTTTTAAAAGATTTGTAATAAATTAATGTCTAAAAAAAAATATAAAATACTTATAGTCGCATCAAGTTTTTATGATGATATTACTTCTAAAATGATAAAATCTGCTGAAGAGGAGCTAAAAAAAAATAATTGTTCTTTTAAAATTTTCCAAGTTCAAGGATCATTAGAGATTCCTACATTAATATCCATAAAATTAAAAAAAGAAAATTATGATGGTGCTTTGGCACTTGGTTGCATTATAAAAGGCCAAACTACTCACAACGAAGTAATTGCAAGTACAATTACTAGTTGCCTATTAGATATTTCTATAACTAACCTTAAACCTATTGGAAATGCTGTTTTAAGCTGTATCAATCTGAAACAAGCAATTGCTAGAACTAAAGGTTCTAAAAATAGGGCTGCAGAAGCTGTTAATGCAATTATCTCTGTGTTAAATAATATTTAGAATAAATGTCTGATCCTAAATCTTTACAAAGACTTTTAGCAGTTCAGGCACTATATCAAATTTCTATAAATGCTCTAAGCAATGAAAATTCGATAGACTTTATTCTTCAAGAGACAATACATCAGCCAGGCCTTGAAGAATTAAAGAAAAAACCAAACTACAACTATGCAAAAAAAATTCTGAATGGGTTCATAGATAACTCTACTCAAATTGATTTATTAATTAGAACCAACTTAACTGCTACTCGAAGCCTTGATAAGCTTGATAATTTAATTCATGCAATCCTAAAATTAGCAATATATGAAATGAAATTTGGTCCGAAAGTTCCAAAAAAGGTTGTGATAAATGAATACTTAAATATTTCTCATATTTTTTTTACTGGTACAGAATCGAAACTTATAAATGGAGTATTAGACAGTTTTTAAAATTTAAACCTCTATATTTTCATCAAATAAAGCCATATTTTACAATAAAAAATAAACATTGATTATCTAACAATTTTTTGGCATGTTCAGCTAAATTTTATAACTCTAGGAGTAAATAATATAATGATCATTAATCTTGTTATTCTAAGTGGTATCCTCTCTCTAATTTACGGTTATTGGGCAGGAAACTCGGTTCTTAAAAGCAATGCCGGTAATGAAAAAATGCAGGAAATCTCTCTTGCTATTCAAGAAGGTGCTCAAGCTTATTTAAATAGGCAATATTCAACTATAGCAATAGTTGGTGTAGTAATTGCTGTTTTGATGTTTTTATTGTTCAGAGATCTATGGGTTGTTGGAGGTTATTTAGTTGGTGCAATTTTATCTGGTGTAGCAGGCTATATTGGAATGCTTATTTCAGTGCGTGCAAATGTTAGAACTGCTCAAGCTGCTTCTGAAAGTTTAAGCAAAGGACTAAGTGTTGCTTTTAAAGCTGGTGCAGTAACTGGTATGTTAGTTGCGGGCTTAGCACTTCTTTCAATAGCAGTTTATTATTATTTTTTAGACATGTATGGTGTTGATGCAACAACCCTAAAACATTCCTTAGTTGCATTAGGCTTTGGCGCTTCATTAATATCTATTTTTGCAAGATTAGGTGGTGGTATTTTTACAAAAGGCGCTGACGTTGGAGCTGACTTAGTTGGAAAAATTGAAGCAGGAATTCCAGAGGATGATCCAAGAAATCCAGCGGTTATCGCTGATAATGTAGGTGACAATGTTGGCGACTGTGCTGGTATGGCTGCGGATTTATTTGAAACTTATGCAGTGACAATTGTAGCAACAATGGTCCTTTCAACAATTTTCTTTGCTGGCAATACGGATATGCTTCTCTATCCAATGGCAATTGGTGGAAGTTGTCTAATAGCTTCGATAGCAGGAACCTTCTTTGTAAGATTGGGTAAATCTAATAATATTATGGGCGCTCTGTATAAAGGATTTATAGCAACTGCATTATTGTCTCTAGCAATTATGTATCCAGTAACCAATTATGTTATTGGTTTTTCAAGTGAATATAATGTTGCTGGAGCTACTTTTACTGGCCAAAGTCTTTATATTTGCGCAATTATTGGTTTAATAATTACTGGTCTTCTCATCTGGATTACAGAATATTATACAGGAACTAACTATAGACCTGTTCAAAGTATTGCAAAGGCATCTACAACTGGACATGGAACAAATGTTATTCAAGGTCTTGCTGTTTCAATGGAAGCAACAGCCTTGCCAGCTCTTGTAATTGTTATTGGAATAATAGCTACTTATAAACTTGCTGGCTTATTTGGTATTGCAATTTCTGTAACTGCAATGCTCTCATTAGCGGGAATGGTTGTTGCTCTTGACGCATATGGCCCCGTTACAGATAATGCTGGTGGAATAGCCGAAATGTCCAATTTAGATGAAAATGTTAGAAAAACTACTGATGCGTTGGATGCTGTAGGAAATACAACAAAAGCAGTTACTAAAGGTTATGCTATTGGCTCTGCTGGGCTTGGAGCACTTGTTTTATTTGCAGCTTATACAGAAGATCTTAATTTGATTGATACTATTAATCCTAATTTCTCACTTGAAAATCCATATGTTGTTATTGGATTATTAGTCGGTGGATTGTTGCCTTACTTATTTGCTTCGATGGGCATGATGGCGGTTGGAAGAGCTGGTGGAGCAGTTGTTGAAGAAGTAAGAGAACAATTTGCAGAAAATCCAGGAATAATGACTGGAGAAACAAAACCTAATTACTCTAAGTCAGTTGACTTACTAACAAAAGCTGCAATTAAGGAAATGATATTACCTTCAATGCTGCCAGTTTTTTCTCCACTTGTATTATATTATATTGTTGCTTTTGTAGCTGATCAAAATGCTGCAGCCTCAGCTCTAGGTGCAATGCTTCTTGGGGTTATTGTGACTGGAATATTTCTAGCAATCTCTATGACTGCAGGTGGTGGTGCATGGGACAATGCAAAGAAATATGTTGAAGATGGCAATTTTGGCGGTAAAGGTTCAGATGCTCACAGAGCAGCCATTACTGGTGATACTGTAGGAGATCCATACAAAGATACTGCTGGGCCTGCCATTAATCCAATGATCAAAATTACTAATATTGTTGCGTTATTACTCTTGGCTTTTTTAAGTCAGCATTAATAGAAGATTACAATCCACGCGTGAACGCGTCATAAAGTTGATCTAATATTCCATAATTACTTCCATAATTATAAGTTTGGTCACCATCAATCTTAATATTTAAAATATTATTCTTATCATATACTTCTTGTGATATTAAAATATTTTTCTCATTAAAATTGAACGCAAATATTATCTGCTCTTGAAATTCATCTTTTGTAAAAACCTTTTTTTCTTTTGTAGATGTAAGGTATAACCATGTATTACTAACATCTTCAATCTTAATAGACGGCGAACCATAAGAGGTTAAAACATCATCTTTTGTTGATGTGCCTATTATTTGAGGTTCTTTTAGTAATATTTCTTCTAATTGATAACCATGCGGCTTGATAACTGGAGCACAACTTGCTAAAAAAAGCAAAAGAATTAGAATTAATTGTGGTAGTTTCATAATATATAGGACATGCATAAACTAAATAATAAATTATTAATAGAAAATATTTATACGAATATTGTCAAAACTTCTAGAAATAAGAGTTTTTTTTTAGATTATAAAGTAGATGATACAGTAGAAGGGCGTTTTGATATTATTGTGCTTCATTCGTTTATAATTTTTAATTACTTTATTAGCACTGGAAAGAGTAAATCAAAATTACCACAATTACTCTTTGATCATATGTTCTCAGATTTTGATAGCAATTTAAGAGAAATGGGGTTTGGAGATATTGCAGTAAATAAGAGGATGAAACAATTTATCAAAGCATTTTATGGAAGAATTGATAATTACAGCAAAAGCTTTCTTTTGTTCAATGAAACTAGTGATTACACTATGTTGACTGAAACTATCTCAAGAAATATATATAAAGAAAAAACAGTATCAGTTGAATGTATTGATTTCTGGAAAAATTATATTGTCAGCAACATTGATTATATTAATAGCAATACACTTGATGACAATATTAATAATTTATTTTCCTTTAATTAATTATAGATATGATTGAAAAAGATAATTATATAAAGATTTCTATTGATATGTTAGGCAGTGAAACTTCTATAGAAAATATAATAAAAGGGTTAAACAATTCTTTTTTAAGAAATGATAACTATTATTTTAGATTATTTGGTCCAAGCTATGAAATAAATAATGAATTAAGTAAATATATTGAGTTAAAGCAGAATATTGAAATTATTGACTGTAATGAAATGGTTAAAATGACTGATAAGCCAAGTGATATTATAAAAGCTAAAAAAAATTCCTCAATGTTCAGATCAATTGACTCTGTAAAGAGTTCAGATTCGATGGCAGTTTTATCTTGTGGAAATACGGGTGCTTTGATGGCCCTATCATTATTAAATTTAAAAACTTTAGAATCGATAAAAAGACCTTCAATTGCATCTATATGGCCAAATATAAATGGTGAATCTATTGTTTTAGATCTTGGTGCAAACATCAAGTCAGATAGTCAGTATTTAGTTGATAATGCTATTCTCGGAGCAAGTCTTGCATCGGTATTGTTAAAAATAAACAATCCTTCTGTTGGATTGCTTAACATCGGCAAAGAAGACAGTAAAGGCAATGATATTTTGCAAAAAACTTCACAAGAACTTCAGTCTTTGAGCAAGAGAGGATTAATCAATTACTACGGTTTTATAGAAGGAAATGATATTTCAAGAGGTGTTACAAATGTTGTAATAACTGATGGCTTTACAGGCAATGTTGCTCTTAAAACCGCTGAAGGCACGGCCAGAATGATACAAGTCTTTTTGAGAAATGCCCTTAATAGTTCGATCATGTCAAAATTTGGAGCATATTTAGCATCTTTTGCACTCTCATCTCTTAAAGATAAACTTGATCCTAGAGTTCATAATTGTGGAATATTTGTTGGCCTTAATGCTCCTATTATTAAATGTCATGGAGCTTCAGATCATATAGGCATAGCCTATGCAGCTGATTTGATATATATGCTAATAAAAGATGATGTTAATGATAAAATTAAGAAAAATATAGATAAACAACATAGCAATTAAATAAATATAAAATTAATCTTTTATTAAATAATTTAAATAAAGTATTGTTAATAAATATTTTTTTAAATATAATTTTTGCATATGGAGAAATTCGCAACCACAAGATCAACACTAAGTGAAGCTGTTTATAGAAATGTCGGATTATCTAGAAATGAGTCTGCTATGCTAGTTGACTCAGTATTTAACGAAATTTCAAAAAGCTTAATAGATGGACATGATGTAAAGATATCATCATTTGGAACATTTATTGTTAGAAGTAAAAAAGAAAGAATTGGAAGAAATCCTAAAACTGGTGAAGAGGTTCCGATTACTGCAAGACAAGTTGTAACGTTTCGATCCTCTAATGTTTTAAAATCTGAAGTCTCCGATCTTTCAATGAATGATAACTCTAGCTCTGAGGTCAAAGAGTAATTATGGCCATAAAATCACCTGAGGCATTTAGAACAATCAGTGAGGTATCTAAAGACCTTTCTCTACCGCAGCATGTATTAAGGTTTTGGGAAACTAAGTTTGCTCAAATCAAACCTATAAAAAGAGGTGGCGGAAGAAGATATTATCGACCAGAAGATGTAGATTTACTTAAAGGGATTAAAAATCTTCTATATAAGGATGGATATACTATTAGGGGTGTACAAAAAGTGATAAAAGAAAATGGCTCTAAAAATATACTTTTCAGCAACAATAAAGCTAATATAAAGGCTCAACAAAAAACCTTTACAGATAATGAAAATAACTATACTTCTGAGCAAAATATTAACTTAAGATCAGTTGAATCATTAAGTAACACTAAAAGAAAAAAACTTATGGATGTAATGCAAAATCTTGTTGAATTACAAAATAAAATAAGTTCAAAGTAAAATAATAAAATGGCTAAAAAATCAACAGTAAAAATAAGACTCGTTCCTGAGGAAAAAACTGACAGCAAGTTTTATTATTATGCAAAAAAACCAACTGCAGGCGAGAAGGCTAAAGAAAAGCTTAGAATGAAAAAATATAATCCTGCAACTATGAAGCACGAATGGTTTGTTGAAAAAAAACTACCACCTCACAGCAAGTAGCTAGCTACTATCTTTTTTTAAATTCGTTTTTTTCGAAATCGATATAGCACTCGATCATCGATCTCCAAATATTACGGAGAAGCTTTTTGTCAACCTCAGAATTTTTAGAATTTTTTTCTATCTTATCAAGAATTATTTTAATTCTTTTAGGGTCTCTGATTTGTGATTTTAGTTTTTTTAATTCCAATGCATTTTCAACAAGCTGAGATCTTTTAATCATTAGAGGTAGTATTTTGTCATCTAATTTATCAATAGCATTTCTTACATCTTTTAAGTTATTAAATTTTTTTTTCATTTTATTTTTTAAACGGTTTTAATATGTACATTGATGGAAATATCCATAAATTTCCTAAAATAAAGTATATTAGTAATTCTAATATCCAATTATTTAGAATCCAAGTATTGTTGAATTTTTGTAAAAAAGCCATAACTAATAAGATATAAATGAATGTTAAAATTAAAAATAAAATAATGCTAAGTATTTTTTTGAATTTAATCATATGGTGATACTTAAAGATGATATCCAATAAAATCAATATATTTTCTTTATGGTTAATCTCACTTATATTGTGTGTAATAGCTATTATATTAATTGGAGGGTATACAAGAATTTCTGACTCTGGACTATCAATTACTGAGTGGAAGCCTATCACTGGTGTGTTATTTCCATTATCACAAAGTGCCTGGGAAATAGAGTTTAATAAATATAAATTGATTGACGAATTTAAACTAGTTAATAGCTTAATGACTCTTGAAGAATTTAAATTTATTTATTTTTGGGAGTGGTTTCATAGGTTCTTCGCAAGATTCATAGGGTTAGTTTTTGTATTTCCACTAATTTATTTAGTTTATAAAAAATTAGTAATTAAATCTGATCTTTTATACATAATTACTATTGGTTTACTTGGTATGATGCAAGCAGTGATAGGCTGGTATATGGTAAAAAGTGGACTTGTAGATAGAGTAGATGTTAGTCAATATAGACTAAGTTTTCATTTAATTACTGCCTTCTTAATACTTGGTGTAACTTTAAGATTTTATGTCAAAAAAAACATGCTAAATAACAATGTATTTGTTTCAAAAGAAGAAAAAAATGAAAATAAATTTTTTTTATTACTTTTAGTTTTTACTTTTTTTCAAATATTTTATGGTGCATATGTCTCAGGAACACATTCTGGATTACTATACAATACATGGCCTAATTATAATGAGAATATAATTCCTATAAATATTTTTGAAAAAGATTCTTTTCTAGCAAATTTTTTTGAAAATGGAGACTTTATAATTTTCTTTCACCGAACTTTTGCAGCAGTGCTTACAGTAGTTCTTATAATCATTAACTATCGAATATTTACTAAAGAATTCTTATTTAAATATAGGACTATAATATTAATTTTAGATATTTTATTTATTATACAGATGCTATTAGGAATATTCATGACATTTTTTAATATACCTTGGCACCTTGCATTACTTCATCAAGGAAACTCAATATTTATTTTTATGAGCTTAGTCTATCTTCACTCTTATTTGAATTTTGTCCGAGCAAAACTCTAAAAGCTTTGCTCGATCAAAACTAGACTAAATTGAGTCTAGAGCATTTGAAATATCAGAAAGAATATCGTCAATATGCTCAAGTCCAATTGATAACCTGATATAATTTGGATTAACTCCTGCAGCTTTCATGTCAGATTCGGATAGTTGTGAGTGAGTTGTGGATGCTGGATGTATAGCCAGACTTCTTGAATCACCTATGTTTGCAACATGATAAAGCATACTTAGATTTTCAATAAATTTTTGCCCACCTTCTTTGCCAGATTTTACTTCAAATCCAATTAAGGCACCATAACCGCCGCTTAAGTATTTTTCAGACCTTTCTGCAGCTACACCTTCAGCTTTACCTGCATATATGATTTTATCAACTTTATTATGATTTGATAAATAATCAGCAACTTTGGCTGCATTTTCACAATGTCTTTCAATTCTAAGACTTAGAGTTTCAAGGCCTTGAATAATTTGGAAAGCATTAAATGGCGACAGACTTGATCCAATATCTCTCAATAGAACCACTCTAGCCCTAATTATGTATGCGATAGGTCCAAGAGGCTTAGTTGCTTCAGTCCATACAGCGCCATGATAGCTATTGTCTGGTTCATTTAGAGTTGGAGATCTTTTTGGATCTTTCGACCAATCGAATTTACCACTATCTATAATAATCCCACCTATAGAAGTTCCATGGCCTCCTATAAACTTGGTTAGTGAATGTATTACAATAGCAGCACCATGTTCTATTGGCTTACATATTACTGGCGCTGAAGTATTATCTATTATTAGTGGAATATTAAATTCTTTACCAATATCTGCAACTTCCTTAATGGGAAAAACTTTAAGCTTAGGATTAGGCAAGCTCTCTCCATAGTATGCTCTTGTATTATCATCAGTAAGTTTTCTGAAATTTTCTGGATCACTAGGGTCTGCAAATCTAACCTCGATACCTTGATCTTTTAAGGTATTGGAAAAAAGATTAAATGTTCCACCATATACATCGGTTGAACAAACAATATTATCTCCTGCGCGGGCTAAATTTTGAACACTGATAGCAGATGCAGATTGTCCTGAACTTAGGGCCAAAGCTCCAACACCACCTTCAAGTGCAGCTATTCTTTTTTCAAGAACATCTAAAGTTGGATTCATAATTCTTGAGTAAATATTCCCAAAATCTTTCAGAGCAAATAAATTTGCTGCATGCTCGGTATCATTAAATTGATATGAAGTAGTTTGGTATATTGGAACTGCTACAGCAGTTGTAGTTGGATCAGACCTGTAATCGCCACCATGTAAGGCAAGGGTTTCAGGATGAGCTGATTCATTAGGTTTAAATTTATTGTTAGACATTTCGATCTCCTTTTATATTAATTAAAGCAATCGAATTTTCTGCAAAAAAAAACCGCACATACACGGCGGTTTCATGGCTTAGCTGTTAGTGTCCGCAAGCTGCATCAAATCGACAAACTATTCATATTTTAATAATGTTTATAAGTAAAGCATATATTGCTAATAAATAAGGTATTATTGTACCTTATATTCAAGATATTGTTTTATTTAAATAATTGACAATAAAGCTAGAAACAACTAATACATCCGCATGGCTACTAGTAAAATAATCAAACAAACTTCATCGCTTCGTAAAGAAGATGTTGATAAGAAGTGGATTCTTATTGATGCAGACGGCATTGTCTTAGGAAGACTGGCTTCAAAAGTTTCAATGATTTTAAGAGGCAAACATAAACCTTCTTTTACACCACATGCAGACTGTGGAGACCATGTGATTATTATAAATGCTGAAAAGGTCAAATTTACTGGAAAAAAACTAGACGACAAGATTTATTACTGGCACACAGGCCATCCAGGTGGAATTAAGAGCAGAACTGCTCGTCAAATTATTGAAGGTAAATTTCCCGATAGAGTTATAAGAATGGCTGTTAAAAGAATGATACCAAAAGGACCATTAGGCAGTGTTCAGCTGTCAAATATGAAAGTTTATGCTGGTAGCAATCATCCTCATGAAGCTCAAGCACCTGAACTATTAAATATTAGTGAAATGTTATAATTATGGAAAATACTGAAATCATGCCAGAAGTACAAGCAGCATCAGAAGTAATTGATGTACAACCTAAGATAGATAGCTTAGGCAGATCTTATGCAACTGGAAAAAGAAAAAATTCTATAGCAAGAGTTTGGTTATCCGCAGGTACAGGCAAAATTATAGTAAATGGCAAAGAGAGCAATAAATACTTTACTAGACCCGTGCTCCACATGGTAATTAATCAGCCCCTAGTATTAACAAATAAATCATCTTCAATGGATATGATGATAACAGTAAGTGGTGGTGGATTGTCAGGTCAAGCAGGTGCTGTGCGTCATGGTATATCAAAAGCTCTTACACTTTTTGATCCAAACTTAAGAGCTTCTTTAAAATCTGAAGGTTTTTTAACCAGAGATGCAAGAATCGTTGAGAGAAAAAAATATGGTAGAGCAAAAGCACGTAGACGCTACCAATTCTCTAAAAGATAACTTTACATTAATTATATCTCTATTTTTTTAAGGCTGACAATAAATGTCAAATTTTATAAATATATCAATTTTAGGTGCGAGTGGTTACGTAGGATCAGAAATGATTCATTTATGTCTAAAGCATCCAAATATTAAAATCCAATCTTTATCTGCAAATGAAACTGCTGGAGAGCACGTATCTAAGGCTATACCTGGCTTAAGAGATACTCTAGATCTAAAGTTTAGCAAATTAGATGAAATGAACTTTACCAATATAGATTTTATTTTTAGTTGTTTGCCCCACGCTGAATTACAAGCAAGTTTACATAAAATTCCAGAGACAGTTAAGATTATTGATTTATCTGCTGATTTTAGACTTAAAAAATCAGATGATTATGAAAAATGGTATGACTTTAAACATACTCATCCAGATAGATTAAGTGAGTTTGTTTATGGACTAACAGAATTTAATAGAGATAAGATTAGATCTGCAAAATATATTGCTAATCCTGGCTGCTATCCAACAAGTATCTTAATGCCGTTGATTCCACTTTTAAAAAATAAAGTAATTAATAACAATAATATTATTATCGACTCTAAGTCGGGCTACTCAGGTGCTGGAAAATCGAAAAAAACTGAAAACATATTTGCTGAAGTTAATGAAAATATAAAATCTTATGGAATTGGTGATCATAGACACATTGCTGAGATTAATCAGGAGCTTTCAATAGCTAGTGGATACCCAATCAATGTTTTCTTTAGTGCAAATTTGATACCTGTAAATAGAGGTATATTGTCGAATATTTATTTAACTATTGATGCAAATAAACAGAACGAAATATATGATTGTTTAGAAAAATCATTTGTAAATGAAAATTTTATATCACTTCTGCCATTGAACGAAGTTCCCGCGACTCGAGAAGTCGTTGGTTCTAATAGAGTCTCAATTGGAGTGAAAAGAGGGTACAAGGATGATTTATTGTGTATAGTGTCGGTTATAGATAATTTATTAAAAGGAGCTGCTGGTCAAGCAATGCAGAACTTTAACTTAATGAATGAATTTAATGAAACAACTGCTTTAACTAATAATGCCAATATTCTATAAAAAAATATTTATAAGCTCATTTTTGTTTGCACTAATTTTTCTAACAAGTGCTTGTACTAAAATGAATAATAGAGAACCATTTTCTTTTTATAAGACTTTTGTTAATCCAGACTATGTCGAAGTAGAGTTTGAGGACTATTCTGAAGATATATCAATCAGTGATGAAAAAGTGGATTTAGAAAGTGTTCCAGAAGGTGGATTAGAATGAGGAATATAGGTATTGCTGGTTTTGGAACTGTAGGTCAGGGGTTTTTTAGTCAGATCAATAAAAATTTCAAGAACTTTAAAGTTATCCAAATAGCTGTAAAAAATGTTAAGAAAAAAAGAAAAATAAACTTAAAAAATATTAAAGTTACATCTAAAGTCCAAGAGCTTGCCATTAATCCAAATATACAAGTTTTAGTGGAGTGCATAGGTGGATCAAGTGGGGCTGCATATAAATTAGTAAAGACAGCAATAGAAAATAAAAAACACATTATTACTGCCAACAAAGCTTTACTCGCAATACATGGGAATGAATTAGTAAAATTAGCTGAAAAAAATAAGGTTTCAATTAGTTATGAAGCAGCTATAGCAGGTGGCATACCTATAGTAAAAACTGTAAGGGAAAATTTAAAGTATAATAATATTTCTAAAATTTATGGAATTCTTAATGGAACTTGTAATTACATTCTTACTAAAATGGAAAAAGAGGGAAAAGATTTTTCATTAGTTCTAAAGGATGCGCAAAAATTAGGTTTTGCAGAACTTGATCCAACTTTTGATATTAAGGGTATTGATGCTGCTCACAAAATTACATTATTATCAAGTTTAGCATTTAACGTTCCTATTAAATTTTCTTCAACTTATATTGAAGGGGTTGATAAAGTTGAACTAGATGATTTTAGATTTGCCAGAGAATTTGGATATAAAATTAAATTATTAGGTATTGCAGAAAGAAAAAAAGACTCATACGAGCAGAGAGTTCACCCATGCCTAGTTAAAGAAGACTCTGAAATTGCCAAAGTAGAAAACGAATTAAATGCTGTGGTAGTTATTGATGATATGATTGGAAAAACAGTCTTAATTGGTCCTGGAGCTGGAGGAAAACCTACAGGTGCAGCAATTGTTGCTGATCTTATAGATCTTAATAGAGGCAATATAAACCTGCCTTTAGGTAATTCTATTTCTAATTCAAAAAAATTAAAAAATATAAATATTTTAGATAGTAGTTTTGCATACTATTTAAAGATTGTAGTTAAAGATGAAGTAGGAGTTATGCGAAGAATTTCTGATATTTTAGCTAGAAATAAGATTTCTATTGATCAACAAAAACAAGAACATTCTAATAAGCGAGGTTATGCAACTATTGTTATAATTACTCACAAGATAAAAGAAAAAATATTTTCAAAAGCTATCAAAGAAATTAACAATATGAAGAGAATCAATAATAAAGTTAAGTTCATAAGAACTGAAGGGTAAGTATGAGTAGTATCGGCAAAAAATTTACAACAGGTATACTTAAATCAGCTGAAATGGCTGCAATAGCTGCATCCCAACTCATTGGTGGTGGTGATAAAGAAGGTGCTGATCAACTAGCTGTTGATGCTATGCGAACAGCCCTTAATGAAATTGAATTTGATGGTAGAATAGTTATAGGTGAAGGTGAAAGAGATGAAGCTCCAATGTTATATATTGGAGAGAAAGTGGGAACAGGCAATGGTGATGCAGTAGATATTGCCTTAGATCCATTAGAAGGAACAACAATTACTTCAAAAGGCATGCCAAATTCATTAGCGGTCATAGCAGCTGCCAATAAAGGATCTATGTTGCATTCACCTGATACCTACATGAATAAGATTGCCATTGGCGGTGGTTATAGTGAAGATGTCATTGATTTAGATGCAAGTGTTGCAGATAACATAAAAAGTCTTGCGCAGGCCAAAAAGGTAAAACCATCAGATGTAACTGCTTGTGTATTAGAGCGTGATCGCCACGCTGACATTATCGATTCTTTGAGGAGTATAGGGTCAAAAATTTTTTTGATACCAGATGGAGATGTTCAAGGTGTTATGATGACGTCACAAAAAGATATAGATGTTGATATATATTTTGGTACAGGAGGTGCACCCGAGGGTGTATTAGCTGCTGCAGCATTACAGTGTATTGGTGGTCAAATACAAACAAGGTTAGTGATTAGAAATGATGATGAAAAACATCGTGCAGAAAATCTAGGAATTAAAGACCTCGATAAGAAATATTTGATCAATGATCTCGCTAGTGGAGATATAGTTTTTGTTGCTACAGGTGTTACTGAAGGTACTATGGTTAAGGGTATAAAAAAATCAGGCAACATATATACTGCCCATTCAATTGTTTTAAGGTCGGATGAAAATACAACTCAATACATTCAAACTCAGTATCCTAATATTAGTTGATGCAGGCCAACACCCTTCAAGAATTTAATTCATACACTGATAATAAATGGCAAATCAAAATATATGATGAACGCCAAGCCGAATTAATTGGTCAAAAATTTGAGGTATCTAATTTAATTGCTAAATTATTTTCAATTCGCAACATTTCTATTGATGATATTGATAGTTACTTAAATCCTACATTGAAAGATAACATGCCAGACCCAAATATCTTGATGGATATGGATAAAGCGTGTGAACGTATCTTAATGGCACTTAAAAATAACGAAAAAATTGCTATTTTTGGAGATTATGATGTAGATGGTTCTACATCAACTTCATGTTTAATAAGATACTTTAATTTATTAGGTGTTGAAGTTATCTATCATATTCCAGATAGGTTTACAGAAGGTTACGGTCCAAACAAAACAGCATTTCAAAATTTCATTGATCAAGACATAGACATTATTTTTACACTTGATTGTGGAACACTTGCTTATGAAGAAATAAAATTTGCAAAAGATAATAAGATAGATGTGATTGTTGTTGATCATCATCAGCCAGAGATTAATTTACCAGAAGCTTACGCAATGATTAATCCAAATAGATTGGATGATAACACTAACCTAGGATACTTAGCTGCAGTAGGTGTGACATTTATGTTTATAGTTGGATTAAATAGAAAACTGAGAGAAAATAAATGGTTTAATGAAAGCTTAAAAGAACCAAATGTCATCTCATTGCTTGATATGGTTTCACTTGGGACTATTTGCGATGTAGTTCCGTTAATTGGAATAAATCGATTATTAGTTCAAAAAGGCTTAGAAGTTTTTGCAAAGAAACCAAATATGGGCCTAACAGCATTAATTGAAAAAGCAAATATAACTAATAAAATATCTACTTATGACTTAGGTTTTAAATTAGGTCCAAGAATTAATGCGGGTGGTAGGCTAGGTAAGTCAAAACATGGCACTGAATTATTAACCTGTGAAGATGAAACTAAAGTTGCAGATATAGCTACAGAATTAGATAATTTTAATAAAGAGAGACAGACAATAGAAGCTCATATTCTTAAAACTGCAATTGATACATTAACAACAGAACAAATAGATAAAAAAATTATTTTTGCTTTCGGTCAGGATTGGCATGAAGGAGTTATCGGAATAATTGCAAGTCGAATAAAACAAAAATTCAGAAAGCCATGTATTGTTTTTTCATCAAAAAATGGAATAGCAAAAGGATCTGGTCGTTCTATAAAAGGTATCGACTTAGGTAACTTAATTATTGCCGCAATGCAAAAAGGTATTGTTACTCAGGGAGGTGGTCATGCAATGGCTGCAGGTTTAACTCTTGATGAGGATAAAATTTTATTACTTCAAGCTTTTATAGAAGGTAGACTATCTAATAATGAAGCGAATTTAGATATAGATGATATAAATTATGCAGATTCTATTATAAATATTACCGCAGTTAACAGTGAATTATACGATGAAATAAATCAACTTGGTCCATTTGGTTCAAATAATGAAGAACCAAATTTTATTATCAAAAGTACAAAGATTACCTTTATAAAAGAATTTGGTGATAATCATATTAGGTGTGGTTTAAGTTCAGATATTGATAAGAATATTGAAGGTATTACATTTAGAAGCAAGAATACTCCTTTGGGAGACTCGATTATGAATAATAAGGGCAATTTTGTATCTCTTTATGGAAAGATCAAGGTTAATGAATGGGGTGGAAGAAGAATTCCACAGTTTCATATTGAAGATATAGGTAAAGAAATTAAGTAATCATTGATTGATTTTAAATAATTTCAAATATATAAGAGTTTTTTCAGGTCCCTTCGTCTAGCGGTTAGGATATCTGGTTTTCATCCAGAAGATCACGGGTTCGAATCCCGTAGGGACCGCCAAATTCTATATTATGTGACAATTTGTCATCAATTATTCAAAATAAAGGTATTTAAAAAGATCATTTAATGACTAATTGTAAGTCATGACAAAAAAATTGGATTACCATTTTAAACCTGAAAATTTGAGCGATAGAATTGCGTTCTCTTTCACTAAATTATTAAGATTCATTGCAGATTTTTTCTTTGCAAAACGTTATGGACATAGAGCGGTTGTATTAGAAACAGTGGCAGCTGTTCCTGGAATGGTTGCTGGAATGTTAAATCACTTAAAAAGTTTAAGAAGAATGGAACAAGACCCTGGTTGGATAAAAATATTATTGGATGAGGCTGAGAATGAACGCATGCACTTAATGACTTTTATTCATATTGCTAAACCTTCTTCTATTGAAAGATTCATTATTATTCTTGTTCAAGGAATATTCTTTAATCTTTATTTTATAATGTATTTAATATCTCCAAGAACTTGTCACCGCATAGTTGGTTATTTTGAAGAAGAAGCAGTAACAAGCTACAGTGAATATTTAGAAGAGGTTGAACAGGGAAGATTAGTAAATGTACCTGCTCCTAAAATTGCTATTGATTATTGGAATTTACCTACTTATGCGAGATTAGCCGATGTAATTAGAGTTGTTCGTGAAGATGAGGCTGGACATAGAGATGTAAATCACAAGTTTGTCAAATTAATTGACGAAAAGAAACCTGAAGATATTAATATTGAAGAAGATGATGTAAAAACTGTATCTAAAGAAATTAGAAATAGTCCACATTAAATTTTCAATGCTTTTTCTATAACCTTAATAAATTTTTTTGATGATGGTTTAGTCATAGGTGAGTAACCACCAATTGCATTACCATTTTTATCTATGATAATTTTATGAAAATTCCATCTTGGCACACCAGCTAACCAACCAAGTTCATCTTTAGTCCAATCATAAAAAGGGTGCGATCCTTTACCAGAAACTATTTCTTTTGAAGTCATAGGAAAGGTTATATTGAAATTAGTTTCACAAAATTCTTTTATCTCGTTTTCTTGGCCTGGCTCTTGTTTAGAAAAATCATTTGCAGGTATACCTAGAACTACTAAACCTTCATCTCCATAATTATCATAGAGCGATTGCAACCCTCCATACTGATAAGTAAAGCCACACAAACTTGCAGTATTAACCACTAGCAGAGTTTTGCCTTTAAACTCTGACAAGTCTATTTGACTTTCACCATCAATAGACGTGAATGAAAAATCATATGCATTTGTAGCCAAACTATTTCCTCCAGCCAATAAAAATAAAGTAATTACAAAGTATCTATAAAACTTATGCATATCGGTAAAATAGTGTTTAATTAGAAATTAACAAGTATATGAACGTAAATACTTGCAAAATAACCAATTGCTATTACTGGAGCCCATTTTAAGTGACCAAAAAAAGTATAATATCCTTTAGCTTGTCCCATTAAAGCAACACCAGCAGCAGATCCAATTGAAAGCATGCTACCACCAACGCCAGCAGTTAGAGTTGCTAATAGCCATTGACTGATTGGCATTGAAGGATCCATACTTAATACAGCAAACATTACAGGTATATTATCAACGATTGCAGACAATATTCCTACAAGAATATTTGCATTTGTTGCACCTAAGTCTGTATACATGAATTGAGAAACAAGCTCTAAATATCCAATAAGCCCAAGACCACTAACCGATACAATTACTCCAAAAAAGAAAAGTAATGTATCCCATTCAATGTGTGCAATATTTTCTAAAACATCATACGGCTTATCAGCATTTTCATTTCTTTTGATGTAATAACCAAAAAATAAAAGATAGGACAATCCAGTCATCATTCCAAGAACTGGAGGTAGATGAAAGAAATTATGAAATGACACAGCGGTTACAATTGTAAGAACACCTAAAAGTATAATAAATTTACCTCCAAATTTAATCTCGATATTTTCCACGGCAAGTGTTGGACGTTCGTTGCCTATAAAGAAACTCATAATAACAGCAGGTATGATATAATTCACAATAGAAGGGATAATTAGAGCAAAGAAAGTAAAGAACTCAACTTTTCCTGCTTGCCAGACCATTAAAGTTGTAATGTCTCCAAATGGACTAAAGGCTCCACCAGCATTTGCAGCGACGACAATGTTTATGCATGCCATAGAAATGAATTTTGGACTTGCTGATCCAACAGCCATTACAACAGCACATAAGACTAGCGCAGTAGTTAAATTGTCTGCAAGAGGGGACATAAAAAATGCAAGAACACCCGTTATCCAGAACAATTGCCGGTAATTAAAATTTTTCCTAATAAGCCAAACTTTTAATGAATTAAAAACGTCTCTTTCTTCTAAAGCAGCAATATAAGTCATGGCAACTAGCAAGAAAAAAGCTAATTCAGCATATTCTAATAAACCATGTCGAAAAGTTTCTTCGACAATTTCAATATGTGAAGAGCCACCATATGCTATTGCAATAATTGCCCAAATCGCTCCTGCGGCTAATATAACAGGCTTACTTTTTCTGAGGTGTGTAAATTCTTCAGCCATTACAAAACCATAGGCTGTTACAAATATAATTAGGGACAAAATACCAGCCCAATGGTTTGTTAAGTTGATTGCATGTTCCATAATTTAATTGATTCTCATGTTAAATTTCGTCAGCAATTTATATGATATTACAAAATATATGAAGCAATATATTAAAAAAAGTAATGCTAACGCTTGTGCCTCCTCAATTTGATAACTACCCATAAGTCTAAACATAAATAATGAAAGCGTGGAGAAATTATTAGTTCCAAAAAATGAAATAATAACTAAATCACTAGTGGAAATTATTGAAGCAACAACAAATGCAGTAATTACAGGAGTTTTGATTACAGGCCACTCAATCAGCATAAATCTCCTTAATCCTTTAAGGCCTAAACTTTGACTTAGAAAATCCTGTTCAAAAAAAATTTTATAAAATGAGGTCTTTATTAAGCTATATGATATTGGGATTGTAAAAATTGCATTAATTAGAATTACAATCCAAATGCCTGGATTAAGAATTCCCAAATATTGCCTAAATAAAATGAAAAAACCACTACTTATTAAAACTGGAGAAAAAACTAATAACAAATAGATATAAGTTTCGAATAAAACAAAACGATTTAATGATTTCTTTATGAATATGTTTTTACCAAACGTAAGCAGTC
>JAONQW010000004.1 GCA_028412835.1 Candidatus Pelagibacterales bacterium | reverse complement strand
ATGATAATAAAAAACAAGATAACTTAAAGATTAATCAACCAATTCTTAAGCCAAAAATAGAAAAGTCTGATGAAAAGGTTAAAGATCCAGCACCTGAAGAAGAAATTGTTAAACCTGAGTCAGTTGAAAAAAAATCAATTGTAAATATGCCTGTTAGAAAACCAATCATAAAAAAGAAAGATAACTTCGACCCTTTAAAAATTGCAGAACTAATTGACATGGCCCAGGACACTAAGTCCATTGACGATGCCAAAGACGAAGAATATGAATCATTAGATTCAACTGATACTCTGGTAGATAAGCTAACATTAAGTGAAGAAGACGCCATAAGGTCACAATTTTTAAGATGTTGGAGCATACCAATAGGAATGCCTGAAGATGATAGCTTGGTTGTAAAAGTTAAGATATCATTAAGGCAAGATGGTTCACTTATGAAACCACCTGAAGTAACCGATCATCAGAGAATGAATAAACCAAGCGAGAAATATTTTAAAGTTTTGGCAGAAAGTGCTTTAAGAGCGGTAAGAAGATGTGACCCTATTAAAACCCCCTCAATAGATAGATATGAAGACTGGAAAACCCTTCAACTTAATTTTGATCCAAGGGAAATTCTTAGGTAAATTTTTTATGATAAAGCAAATTCAATATATTTTAATTTTAAGCTTATGCTTAGTAAATAATGCATTAGCATTAATAGAAATTGATATTACAGAAGGTAATAGAGAACCGTTGCCAATAGCTATTTCAGATTTTTTTTATGATGAAATAGATTCTTCTGAATTAAGTACAATTTCAGCTAATCTCTCAAATGTTGTTAAGGCTGACTTAGAACGGTGTGGATTATTTGAACCAATAAATAAAGATGCTTTTATTCAAAATAATTCAGCAATGCACTTAAGGCCAAGATTTGAAGATTGGAGACTAATTAAGTCACAAGCATTGGTAACTGGAAAATTAAAAATAGTAGATGGAGATAAATTAAGAGTTGAATTTAGACTATGGGACACTCTTGCAGAAAAAGAAATAGAAGCTTTGGTTCTAATTACAACTTTGGATAACTGGCGACGAATTAGCCATATGATTTCTGATAAGGTCTACGAAAGATTAACTGGGGAGAGAGGATATTTTGATACAAGAATACTTTATGTATCAGAGAGTGGTCCAAAAAATCAAAGAATTAAAAAACTAGCTATTATGGATCAAGATGGAGCAAATCATCGACATCTAACAAGTGGTAAAGAATTAGTTTTAACTCCTAGATTCAATCCTATTAAACAAGAAATTACTTATTTGTCATATTTTAAAAATCTACCACGAGTATATTTGTTAAATATTGAAACAGGAAATCAAGAAGTAGTCGGCGATTTTCCTGGTATGACATTTGCTCCTAGATTTTCTCCTGATGGTAGTAAGATTATAATGAGTTTAGCAAAAGATGGTAATTCAGATATATACGTAATGGATTTAAAAAGTAGAGTTGTTACTAGACTAACAACGAATTCAGCAATTGATACATCCCCTAGTTATTCACCTGATGGAAAAAAAATCACATTTAATTCTGATCGTGGTGGTAGCCAACAAATCTATGTGATGGATAATGATGGAAGAAATCAAAAAAGAATATCAAATAAAGGCGGCAACTATGCAACACCAGTCTGGTCTCCCAGAGGAGATTTAATTGCATTTACCAAAAACTTTAAAGGTAGTTATGCAATTGGAGTAATGAGAACTAATGGTGAAGGCGAAAGACTGCTAACTGAAAATTGGTACCAAGAAGCACCATCATGGTCACCAAATGGAAGAGTTCTTACTTTCTATAGAGAGACCGCTGCTAACGAAGCAGGACAGGGACATTCTTCAACATTATGGTCAATAGATTTAACTGGCTTTAATGAGAGAAAAATTGACACTCCACAAGACGGATCTGATCCATCATGGTCAAATTTATTACAGTAAAACATAAAAAATTCACTTAATTATAACTAGACTTGGAACTATTAAGTAAATAGAGTACTTAAAGGGGCAATATTAAATTTTAGGAGAAAATATACAAATGACTAACAGCATTAAAACATTTAGCAATTATTTTGCTATCTTGCTATTAACATCATTTCTTGCGGCATGTGCAACAGCACCCACGGAAACTACTACATCTACTAGCCAAAGTCAGGTTGTTGGGGGAGTTTATGTTGGAACCGAAACTATAGAAATGTTAGCGGTAGATGTTCCAGATAGAGTTTTCTTTGCATATGATAGTTATTCATTGGCTGCTTCAGCTCAAGCAACTTTAAACAAGCAAGCAAAATGGCTTAAAGCAAACCCATCTGTTGCAATTGCAGTAGAAGGTCATGCTGACGAAAGAGGTACCAGAGAATATAACTTAGCACTTGGAGACAGACGAGCTTCTTCTGTAAAAGATTATTTAATGAGTCAAGGTATCAGCTCAAATAGAATAAGTACTATAAGCTATGGTAAGGAACGACCTGTTAAAAGTGGATCTAATGATACTGCATGGGCTCAGAATAGACGTTCAGTTTCAGTCAGAACAAATTAATATTACAAGATTTCAAATCTAACTTCAGCTATTTGCCTTTATTTAGACAAATAGCTGTGTTTGACTTATAAAATAAATATGAGTCACCTTATGTCTAATTTGAATACTAAAACATTTATTATAGGTTTTATTTTTTTAATTGGATTTAATTCTACAGCCAGCTCTAATTCAATTGAAGATATTATTACTAAGATTAATACAATAGAAAATAGAATCAAAGTTTTAGAAAAAGCTACTTTTAATAAAATAAATTCCAGTCAAAGTAATTTTAATGCTGGCAATTATGATTCAATTATTACAAAGCAATCAATTCAAATTTCTGAACTTCAAAATCAAATACAGGAATTAACAGGAAGTATAGAAGAAGTTTTATTTAGCTTGCAGACATTAATAAATAACTTCAATAATTTTAAAGCTGACACTGAAATGAGATTTTCAGATGTTAATATAGTTTCTTCTGTTAACAATAATCAAGCAGAAGCTCCAGCAGTAAATGAAGTTATTGACTATGACTTAGCTCCAAAAAATCTTGGAACACTTAAAATGCCTACAGATGATGACAATGATTTTTCAAGTGAACAAGAAATCACAGCAACTATTGATCAAGAAAGTCTAATCTTAGTTGAAGATAAGAAACCTGAATTATTGATATTGCCTGAAGGCTCAGAAGTTGAACAATATAATTTTAGTATAAACCTGCTAACATCAGGCGACTATGAAGGGGCAGAAGGTGCACTAAAAGAGTTTATAAAAATTTCAAAAGATAATGATCTTCTATCAAATTCATTTTTTTGGCTTGCAGAAACTTATTATGTAAGAGAAAATTATAAAGACGCCGCAAAAAATTACTTATCTTTATATCAGAACCATTCTGATAGCCCTAAAGCGCCAAACGGCCTCTTAAAGCTCGGTATTTCATTAGTAAAAATGGGACAATTAGAACAAGGATGTGCCTCATTAGCCAAATTAAGAATAAGTTATCCAGAAACAGAGCAGTCTATTTTAGATAGAGGCGATATTGAGATTAAGAGAAATGGTTGTAAAGTTAGCTAAGCCAAAAAAATCGAGAAATTTTGATCCTATATTAGAAAATGATTTTTTTAACAGTCTTTTAAAATTTAAAATAAATGAATCAATTGCAGTAGCCGTATCTGGGGGACCAGATAGCTTGGCTCTTACTATCTTATTAAAGAAGTTTTCTATAAAAAATAATATTGAGTTAAGAGCACTAAGTATTGATCATGATTTAAGAAGCTCATCTAAAGATGAATTAAAATGGTTAGCATCTGAACTGAAAGAAAAGAAAATAAAACATAAAATAATTAAATGGAAAAATCTTAAGCCAAATTCAAATATTCTTTCAAATGCAAGAGATAAAAGATATGAGCTTTTACTTAAAGAATGTGAAAGATTGAATATAAGGTATCTATTTACAGGACATCACTTAGATGACCAGGTTGAAAATGTATTGCTGCGACTCATTCGTGGAAGTGGAATAAAAGGACTTGGATCCCTTCAGGAACAATTTAAATTCACAAAAAGCAAAGTTAATATTTTAAGACCTTTATTAAGATATCCAAAAAAAAGTTTAATATCCTTCTTAGCAACTGAAAAACAAAAATATATTTTAGATCCTACTAATTTTGATAGTAAATTTGATCGATCAAGAGTCCGTAAAGTTTCTAGCCATCTTATTAATGAAGGATTAAATAATAGACGACTATTAAGCACTATAAAAAATTTAAAAAATGCGAATAATTCAATTAATTACTTGATTAATTCATCACTTAAAAGTTTTGTTAAGGTAAATAGTCGAGGAATAATTTTCATATTACTAGAAAGATTTGTGTTGCTACCAGAGGAGGTCAAATTTAGATCTTTATCTAAGTTGCTTAAATTTGTTGGTAAAGGCAAAAGTACTCCTCGATCTAAAAACATCTTGAATATTTTAAGTAGCATATCTGAAAATAACTTTAAGAATTTAACTACAGCAGGGTGTCTGATAAAAAAGAAAAACAAACAAATATTTATACTACCTGAAGTTACTAGAAAACTAAGTACTACCAAAATTACTTCAAATAATTTTATTTGGAACGATCAATATAAGATAATAATGGAAAATGACTTTGCAAAGGGATTATCAGTTCAATATCTTGGAGCAAATGGACTCATGTCATTACCAAAAAAATATAACGATAAATTGATGAAAGATCTTTATCCAGCATCTTATCTAAGTTTATGGAAAGGTAAGAAACTAGTTGCAGTTCCAGACGTTAACTATTTAATCAAAGATATTAGGTCTATTAAAAAATATGCTTTAATTGATATTCACCCATACTTAATGGAGAGGTGATATGTATAAGCTGTTGATTTATATTAAATATTCTGTTTACTATAGTCCTTGTAAGTATTGAATTAGTTATTACATATATATTAATAATATTTAAAAACATGAATTTAAAAAACATAGTTCTTTGGCTATTTATTGGCTTAATTATAATTGGATTATTCAATCTGTTTAATTCAAACTCTAATAATACAGCAAGTACTCTTGACTTAACATACTCTCAATTCATAGAAAATGTTCAAACTGGATCTGTGAATGATGTCACTATTCGAGGCAATAATATTACTGGAAATTTTTCAGATGGCAGAAAATTTAAAACTTACGCTGTAAATGATCCATCTTTAGTTGAGAAGCTAACAAATATGGGTGTAAATATTTCTGCAGCACCCCTCGATGATGGTTATCCATCTATATTAGGAATTTTAATTTCTTGGTTCCCTATGCTTTTACTAATTGGTGTATGGATATTCTTTATGCGTCAAATGCAAGGTGGCAAAGGTGGAGCCATGGGATTTGGAAAATCAAAAGCAAAACTACTAAATGAAAATAAAAATAAGGTCACATTTAATGATGTAGCTGGTGTAGATGAGTCAAAAGAAGAGCTAGTCGAAATTGTTGAGTTTCTTAAAGATCCTAGAAAGTTTCAAAAGCTTGGAGGTAGAATTCCAAAAGGCGCCTTGCTAGTCGGTTCGCCGGGAACTGGTAAAACTTTATTAGCGCGAGCAGTAGCTGGAGAAGCTGGCGTCCCTTTCTTTAGTATTTCTGGATCTGACTTTGTTGAAATGTTTGTTGGTGTAGGTGCTTCTCGTGTACGAGATATGTTTGAACAAGGTAGAAAACATGCACCATGTATAATATTTATAGATGAAATTGATGCTGTTGGAAGAAGTCGAGGCGCCGGTTTAGGTGGAGGTAACGATGAAAGAGAACAAACACTTAATCAAATATTGGTCGAGATGGATGGTTTTGACGCACAAGAAGGTGTTATCATAGTAGCTGCAACAAATAGGCCAGATGTACTTGATCCTGCATTACTCAGACCAGGAAGGTTTGATAGACAGGTTGTTGTGCCGAGCCCTGATTTAGTTGGAAGAGAGGCAATCTTAAAAGTTCATATGAAAAAAATTTCATACGCTCCAGATGTAAACATTAGAACTGTTGCGAGAGGAACGCCAGGCTTCTCAGGAGCCGATCTTGCTAATCTAGTTAATGAGTCTGCTTTGCTTGCTGCAAGAAAAAATAAAAAAGTAGTCACAATGATTGATTTTGAAGAGTCCAGAGACAAGGTTGCCTTTGGTACAGAGAGAAGATCAGCTGTCATGACAGAAGATGAAATTAAACTAACTGCTTACCATGAAGCAGGTCATGCATTATGTTCTTTAAATCTTCCAGCTTCTATGCCAATTCATAAAGCAACAATTATACCACGCGGTAGAGCACTTGGAATGGTAATGTATTTGCCAGAAAAAGATATTATTTCAGTAACTAGAGAAGAGTATGAAGCCCGAATGATAAGTGCTTTAGGTGGAAGAGTTGCAGAAGAAATAATCTTTGGTCATGATAAAGTTACCTCAGGAGCATCAAGCGATATTCAGCAAGTAACCAAAACAGCTAGAGAAATGGTTACACAATTCGGTATGAGTGAAACTCTTGGCCCAATTCTGTATGCTGAAAATGATGAAGAGGTGTTCCTAGGAAGATCTGTTCAAAAACATAAGAATGTATCTGAGGAAACTGCAAAAACTATAGATTTTGAAATAAAAAAACTTGTTGATAAATCCTATGAAAAAACTAAGGAAATCTTAAATACAAAAATAGATGATTTACATACATTAGCTAAAGGCTTAATTGAATATGAGACTTTAGAGCTGGAAGAAATTAAAGAGTTGCTAAAAACTGGAACTATTAATAGAGCAGATCCAGAAGATGAAATTAAGAATGCAGGGCCTTCAGTTCCAACTAGTGGAAAGTCTAAACCGGCTACAAATCAAGACTTAAAGCCTAAACCGCAAACATCATAATATTTTTCATATGATAGTGGGGTGACAATGAACTTTTATGTGCGCCCAATTTTTTCACAGCAAACCAGTGAATCTAAAGATTATAAGAAGCTAGGATCTTCAAATTTATTTTTTAATACAATTGAAATAATTAGTAGAAATAAAAAAAAAATTAATAAAAAATTTATAAAATTAAAAGACATAAGATCATTAGAAAAAAAAGAATTTAAAGAAGTATCAAGACAGATAAAAGAAATTACTATTCCAAGAAAAAAAATAGCCTCAATCAAATTCGATAATCCAAAAATAATGGGTATACTCAATGTTACGCCAGATAGTTTTTCTGATGGTGGAAAATTTAATGATTTGGATAAAAGTACAAAATATGTAGCTCAAATGATAAAAGATGGTGCAGATATAATTGATATTGGTGGAGAATCTACAAGACCTGGAGCCACTACAATTTCAGCTACGAAAGAAATTTCTAGAATTATTCCAACAATAAAGAAAATAAAGAACAAAAATAAAAAGATTATTATTTCACTTGATACGAGAAAACCAGAAGTTATGAAAGTGGGAATTGAAAATAATATAGACATAATTAACGATGTATCTGGGTTGAGGTACAGTAATAAATCAATTGATATTATTAAACAAAATAAAATACCTTTTGTTTTGATGCACTCAATTAAAAATCCTAAAACTATGCAGTCAAATATAGATTATGATGACGTACTTTTAGATGTTTATGATTTTTTTAAAAAAAAGATTGCTCTATGTGAAAGCAAAAGAATTGATAAAAAGTCTATAATATTAGATCCAGGAATTGGCTTTGGTAAAACAGTGAAACAAAATTTGAATTTAATAACTAATATTGCTTTACTGCACTCTTTAGGCTGTCCAGTATTATTTGGGTCCTCAAGAAAAAGTTTTATTGGAAAACTCCATAAAAATGCATTAGAAGAAAAAAGAATAGGTGGATCAATAGCCACAGTTATTCATGCGTTAAATCAAGGTGTACAAATTTTTCGTGTTCATGATGTTTTTGAAACTTCACAAGCAATAAAAATTTATAAAAAATTATAATTTTAATTAAATGAAAAAAAAATATTTTGGTACAGATGGAATTCGAGCAGCTTCAAATAGCCCTAAATTAAATGGTTTAACTATGATGCGCTTAGGAATGTCTCTAGGAAAACTATTTACTAAGGGAGATCATAGGCACAGAGTTGTAATTGGAAAAGATACAAGGTTATCAGGCTATACTATTGAACAATCAATCACTTCTGGACTTTTATCAATGGGGTTAGATGTACTTTTGTTAGGACCCATACCTACTCCCGGGGTTGCGATGCTTGCAAAATCTATGCGTGCCGATTTAGGCATTATGATTTCCGCTTCTCATAATTCATATCTAGATAATGGAATTAAAATTTTTGATAAAAATGGTAATAAGTTGTCGGATAAAATAGAGCTTGATCTTGAAAGCTTGATGGATTCCAATATTGAAGAGCATCTTGTTAGTCCTGAAAAAATGGGAAGAGCCAAACGATTAGAGGATGCTAATGCAAGATATATTGAATTTCAAAAAAATACATTTCCAAAGAAGCTTAATCTAGAGGGTCTAAAGATAGTATTAGATTGTGCAAATGGAGCCGCCTATAAATCAGCACCAATTATATTGTGGGAACTTGGTGCAGAAGTTATATCGATGGGGGTTAATCCAAATGGTCTAAACATCAATCACGAATGTGGTTCTACACATCCAGAAAATATGGCAATGCGGGTAGTGGAAGAAAAGGCTGACATTGGAATTTGTTTAGATGGTGATGGTGATAGAATAATAATCTGTGATGAAAAAGGAAAAATTATTGATGGAGACCAAATACTTGGCCTCCTAGCGCTACACTGGAAAAAATTTAATCAACTATCAACTGATTCCATAGTTGCAACATCAATGTCAAACTTTGGTTTAGAAGAAATTTTGAATAAAAATAATATTAAACTGCATAGAGCAGATGTGGGTGATAGGTATGTAAAAGAAATGATGCTTGATGTTGATGCTAATGTTGGAGGGGAACAATCAGGTCACATAATTCTAAGAGATTTTATTGCAACAGGAGATGGCATGATAACTGCTCTTCAAGTGCTAAGAATTATCATCGAAAAAAACCAGTTATCAAGTAAAACACTTAATATTTTTGAGCCATTGCCTCAGAAACTATTAAATTTTGATATAAGTGATGGAAATATTCTTCAAGAAAATAAAACCAAACAAATGATCGAAAATTGTAAAGACATGCTTGGAAATGAGGGCAGAATATTTGCAAGAATGTCTGGTACTGAATCTTTATTGAGAGTAATGATAGAGTGTAAAAATTCTTTAATTCTTGATAAGGTTATTCAAGAAGTTGATTCTTTTTTTATAAAACTTTAAAAGGCTTTAAATGACAGGTGTAGTAGTAATAGGCTCTCAATGGGGAGATGAAGGTAAGGGTAAGATTGTTGATTGGTTATCAAGTAAAGCGGATGTAGTAGTTAGATTTCAAGGTGGACATAATGCTGGTCACACTCTTGTTATTGATGGCGAAACTTATAAATTAAATTTATTACCTTCTGGAATTTTACGATCAGATAAAAAATCTATTATCGGAAATGGAGTAGTTTTAGATTTAAGGGCTTTAATATCTGAAATTAATGGGTTATTAGAAAGAAAAATATCGATTTCACCAAAAAACTTAACAATTTCTGATAAGGCTTCGATTATTTTACCTCTTCATCAGAAGCTTGATGAATTAAGAGAGATAAACGCTGGAAAAGATAAAATTGGTACTACTAAACGTGGTATTGGACCTGCTTATGAAGATAAAGTTGCTAGAAGATCAGTGAGAGTTTGCGATCTATTTGACAAAGAGCACCTTAAATCAAAGATAGATAACCTATTAAATCATCACAATGCATTGATGAGGGGATATAATGAGAAAGAGTATGACGCTACTGAAGTAACCTCAGAAATATTTGATCTTGGACAAGAAATTAAAATATATTCAAAGTCTATAATAGAAATATCTAGAGAAATAAATAAACCAGAAAATAAAATTTTATTTGAAGGTGCGCAAGGTTTTTTGCTTGACATAGATCATGGTTCATACCCGTTTGTTACCTCTTCAAATACGCATTCGAGTTATGCAGCTATTGGTAGTGGCTTAAATCCTAATAGAATTAATCATGTAATGGGCATTACAAAAGCCTATACAACTAGGGTAGGCTCAGGACCTTTTCCAACTGAAGAAGATAATGAAATTGGACAAAAACTTGGTGAAATTGGCCATGAGTTTGGAACAGTTACCAATCGAAAAAGAAGATGTGGTTGGTTTGATGCAGTTTTAGTAGAGCAAGCTGTTCAGCAATCAGGAATAAACGGCATTGCTTTAACTAAGCTAGATGTTTTAGATACTTTTAAAACACTAAAAGTTTGCATAGGTTATGAGTTGAATGGAGAAAAAATTGACTTTTTCCCAAGTTCGGAATTTGATCAAGCAAATATTAAACCAATCTATGAAGAAATTGAAGGTTGGAATTCCAATACTGCTGGATGTCAAAAATTAGAAGATCTTCCTGAAAAAGCTGTAAATTATATTAATAGAATAAGTGATCTAATAGGAACTAAAATAGACTTAGTTTCAACTAGTCCCAAACGAGAAGATACTATTTTGTTAAACGATGTTTTTGCTTAAGCTGAAATTAATCTAGATTCTTTGGCAAGACTTACCATTTCTAATTGAAGCTTTGCGAATGCCTTCTCTTCAATTTGCCTTACTCTTTCTCTACTTATTTTATAGGTTTTACTCAACTCTTCTAAAGTTTTAGGAATCTCTGATAATTTTCTAGCACTAATAATTTCTTGTTCGCGATCATTTAAAATATTTATAGCTTTTGACAACAAATTTTTTCTTTTTGAAAGCTCTTCTCTTTCAGCTAATTTTACCTCTTGATCAGCATCTTCATCAACTAGCCAATCTTGCCATTCACTTTCACCATCGTCAGAAACAACCGCATTTAAAGAATAATCAGTTCCAGACATTCTTCCTTCCATATCTGAAACTTCCGCTTCAGTTACATCAAGTCTCTCGGCAATTTCTTTTACTTGATCAGGCTTTAACGATCCATCGTTATAGCTTGTTAATTGATTTTTTATTTTTTTAAGATTAAAAAATAATTTTTTTTGTGCTGCAGTAGTCCCAATTTTAACCAGACTCCAAGATTTAAGAACATATTCTTGAATAGCTGCTCTGATCCACCACATTGCATATGTAGAAAGTCTAAATCCTTTTTCTGGATCATATTTTTTTACGGCTTGCATTAATCCAATATTACCTTCTGAAATTAGTTCAGTTATTGGCAGACCATATCCTTTATAGCCCATTGCTATTCTTGCTACTAAGCGCAAATGGCTTGTCACCAATTTATGAGCTGCAGCCGTGTCACCTTTTTTGATCCACTTCCTAGCTAAAGATATCTCTTCTTTTTGAGACAGCATTGGAAACTTTTTTATTTGCTGAAGGTAGTGGCTTAGGCTTCCCTCATTAGATAAAGATGGTAAATTTATATTATTATTCATTAATATATATATTGGGTTTTTTAAACCTATTTCAATAGGTCTAATTTTTAATCGAATTAATCAAATTACTCAAGTATTCTGGATTAACTACTTGAAATTCAACAACTTTATTTTTAGAAGGGTGCTTAAATCCCAGAAAATAGGCATGAAGGGCTTGTCCTGGTAAAGCTTTGACCAGCTCTTGAACTGAAGGGCTTAAATTTCTGTATTTGAGCATAGGAGTTTTTCCATATACTTTATCACCAATTATTGAATTGCCTTTTTCAGTTAAATGGACGCGTATTTGATGAGTTCTTCCAGTTTCTAATTTACACTCAACTAATGAAGCGTAGGTATCACCTTTATTGTCAAAGTATGTTTCTATTGTTTTGTAGTTTGTTATTGCTTCTTTGCCTTTTATTTTTGAAGACATCATCTTAATTCTATTTTTGTTACTACGTGATATTAGTGAAACTAATTTACCAGCAGCTGGTTTTAATTTTCCCCAACAAAGAGCTATATATTTTCGATTAATAGTATGTTCCTCAAACTGCTTAGCTAAATTTAAATGAGCTGAATCATTTTTAGCTATAACAAGTAAACCACTAGTATCCTTATCAATTCGATGAACAATGCCAGGCCTGCTATTATCACCGATTGTCGACAGACTGTTCCCACAATAGTGGATTAATGCATTCACTAAAGTTCCATTTTTATTTCCCGCTCCGGGGTGAACAACTAAGCCAGCTGGCTTATTAATTATTAAAATATCCTCATCTTCGTAAACAATATCGAGCTTGATATCTTCTCCTAATAACTTCGAACTCTCCTCGCTTTTTTGATTAATGGAAATTTTATCATTTAATTCAAGTTTATAATCTGGATCTTTTTTATACTTATTAACAGTTATGAGCCCTTTTTCAATTAAGGACTTAATTTTAGAACGACTAATATTTGTAAGATTTTCAGCTACAAATTTGTCTAACCTATAACCAATGTATTTATTTACATTTACTTCAAGATGATGCATTTTACTGTTCATGTCTGATAATCAAAATAATTTTAGGGGTTTAAAATATCTTGTTATATTCATGGGCATTCTAATTATTGCTGGTGTTATAGTCATTATATCTACGATCATATACAGAATAAATGATGAGGCATTATTCACAAGTGATAACTCAAGTATAAGTGCTCCAACTAATATCAAATTACCAAATGGTGCAAAAATTAATAATGTTAATAGCAATAGTGAGACTATAACAATTCATTATTCAGTAAATGGTAATAATTTTATCAGTATATTCTCCAATAATAATGGAGAGATTGTTAAGAATTTTAATGTTAATTAAGCCTTAGCTTGCTCGAAAAAACTCTACATTATTTGTTTTTAACGACTTGCCCAAAATATAGCCTGAAGCTTTTTCAGCAATCATCACAGTTGTTGCATTTAAATTACCTGTTATTATTTTTGGCATTATAGAGGCATCAACCACTCTTAGATTTTCCACACCATAAACTTGCAGTTTTTCATTCACTACAGATGTATTATCTTTGCCCATCTTACACGTTCCACAAGGATGATAAGCAGTGTCTCCTTTATTTTTTATAAACTCATTAAGTTCTGTATCTGAGTCGACATTTCCAGGGTTTATTTCTTTACCCCTATACTCATCAAATGCTTTTTGATGAAATATTTCACGAGCTAATCTTATTCCTTCTCTCATTTCAGAAAGATCATGCTCTGTTTGCATATAATTAAATCTTATTGAAGGAGCTGAAGTAGGATTAGTAGATTTTAGTTTTATCTCGCCTCGGCTAGTGGGACGCATTGGACCAACATGAGCTTGAAAAGCATGACGATCAGGATTAGTCCTACCATGATCTAAAACTAAAGAAGGAAAAAAATGATACTGAATATTTGGATAATCAACCAGGTCGTTACTTCTAATAAACCCTCCAGTTTCTAAGTTGGAATAAGCAGCCGTTCCAGTTTTAAATAAAAACCATTCAATACCTGTTAACGCCATCTTTATCGGATTATATTCATTAAATAACGTTACAGGTTTTTTACATTCGTATTGCACGTATGTTTCAAGATGGTCTTGTAAATTTTGTCCAACCCCCTCTAAACTTTGTTTTACTTGAATATCCATTTCTACTAAGTGTTTTTGTGGTCCAATCCCTGATAACATCAATATTTGTGGTGAATTTATTGACCCTGCACATAACAAGACCTCCTCATCTGCAAAATATTTGATTGAATTATTATTATTAATACACTCAACACCTTTTGCTTTGCCATTATCTATAATTATTTTTTTTACATTAAGTTTAGTTTTTATTGTTAGGTTTCTTCGATCTGAGACAGGGTGTAAGTAAGTATGACTTGTACTCTGTCTCTTACCCTTGAAAATAGTTGTATCCATTAATCCAAAGCCTTCTTGCTTATAACCATTCATATCATTATTTATTTCATACCCAGCCTGAGCTGCCGCCTCTAAATAAACTTTGGTTAAAATATTTCCATTTTCAGATCTAGATAATTTTAGAGGCCCTTGATTATTTCTAAATTCTTCTGATAGGCCTTCTATATTTTCAGATTTTTGAAAATAAGGTAAAACATTTGCATAATTCCATTCTGATAAACCATGTTGAGCCCAATTTTCGAAATCCATGGCATTTCCTCTTACATGAACCATTCCATTATGAGATGAGCATCCACCAAGCATTTTTGCTCTTGGACAGAACATCTTTCTATTATTCATATAAGTCTCAGGCTCAGTATTATAGAGATAATTATATTTTGGATCATGCATTGTATAAAGTAATGCAGCAGGCATAGCAGTTTTCCATGTTTTATCTGATGGACCAGATTCTATAAGTAGAACTTTATGATCAGGGTTTTCTGAAAGTCGATTAGCTAATACACAACCAGCAGAACCAGCACCAATTATTATATATGTGTAACTGTCTATTTTCATTATTCAAATTTAGCAAATATTATATCTATAGTATATAAATACATCATGTTTAGAAATATCAATCCTAATTATGCTATTATGTATTCAACCATTTTATGGGGAACGTGGTGGTATCCACTTCGACTTCTCAATCAATATGGTGAAAATAATGCTATGCCAATAGTTACTAGTTTTTTAGTAGCTACTATTTTACTTTTTATAATTTCATATAAAAAAATTCGGTTTTTTTCGAAAAAAAATATCTATTTAACATTAATAGCAGCAGTTTCAGGTGGAGCTGCCATGTGCTTATATAACGAAGGATTACTTCGAGGTAATGTCGGTAGAACAATTCTCTTTTTTTACCTTACCTCTGTTTGGAGCACGATGATTGAAGTTTATTTCCTAAATAAACCCTTAACTTCTTATAGAGGCTTTTCTATTTCTGCTGGGTTTACTGGTTTATTTATAATGAATGGTATTGACCAAGGAAACTTTCTACCAAACTCGGCTGCGGATTTTTACGGAATAGCTGCTGGAATAATATGGTCCTTAGGTGCAACAATGTTAAGAGTTAATGATGAGTTAAATGTTAATGTCACAACTGCTCTATGTATTTTATTTGGTGCTATTTTTATATTACTTGCAACACTTCTACCAAACGGACAAACTTTAAGTGGATTTCATTTTTCAATAATATCAGAAAACATTATTCTAATAATAGCAATGGCTTTAATCTGGATCATACCGGCTTATTGGCTAAATGTGATGGGCTCAGACCAAGTTGATCCAGGTAGAGCTGGAGTATTAATGATGACTGAAGTTCTTATAGGTTTTATCTCTGCGTATCTTCTAGCTGAGGAATTGATTACATATAGGGAGGCAATAGGAGCAGTATTCATACTTAGCGCACCTATTGTTGAACTACATTATTCTAAAAAAGATAATTAAATCATATAGTTAACAAGCAACATTTACAATTATTAACATATCTTGAAATTTTAATAAAAATATCATTTTAGGGGTAGATAGAGCCATTTTTATATGTTTCAATTATATAATAAATAAACTAGGAGTTAAAAAAATGAATTTTTTTAAAAAATCGATGATCTCAGTTGTTTTTGCTATGGGCCTAGGAGCCTTTTCTACCCAAGCAAATGCTGCGTGTGGATCTATCTCTATTGCCGAAATGGATTGGGCTTCTGCAGAAATGTTTGCTCATATTGATAAAGTGATATTAGAAAATGGATATGGATGTGAAGTAGAATTAGTGCCAGGTGCTACTATGCCTACTGCTACATCTATGATGGAAAAAGGTGAGCCTGACGTTGCACCTGAATTATGGATTAATGCAGTTAGAACAGCTCTTGATGCTGCAACAGCAGAAGGAAGACTTCATTATGCTGCTGAAGTATTTTCAGATACAGGTGAAGAAGGCTGGTGGATACCTCAGTATATAGCTGATGCAAATCCTAGCATTCAAACTGTAGAAGATGCATTAAACCGTCCAGATTTATTTCCTCATCCCGAAGGTGACGGAGCAGCAATTTACACTTGTCCATCAGGATGGAATTGTCAATTAAGCACAAACAACTTATTCAGAGCTTTTGGCGGCGAGTCTAAAGGATTTAGAATTGTTGATCCTGGTTCAGGTGGTGCTCTAGCTGGAGCAATCGGTGAAGCTTATGAAAAAGGTGAGGGTTGGTTTGGTTACTACTGGGCACCAACAGCTATTCTTGGAAAATATCCAATGAAAAAGTTAAGTTTTGATGTTCCTCATGATAATGACGAATGGAACAACTGTACATCTCAAGAAGATTGTGCAGACCCACAAAAAAATTCATGGGTTGTTTCTTCGGTTTATACTGTTGTAACAGATAACTTTAAACAAAAAGCGGGTATCGGTATGGATTACATTGTAAAACGTGCACTTCCTAATAAAACTATTAACGCTTTATTAGCATGGAAAGACGATAACCAAGCAACTGGTGAAGATGCGGCAATGCATTTCTTATCAAATTATAGTGAATGGCATGATTGGGTTGATGGTTCAGCTCGAGCAAAAGTCGAATCTGCACTGTAATAAAATCATTTAAATAGCAGGCTAGTTTTAGCCTGCTATTTAGAAAATTATTTTTTCATGAATTTCAGCGAATTTTTTATTGCATTCCCAGAAATGAGTAAGCAAGGCTTACGAACTTTCAAAAAAACTATTGACTCTGCTTATCGAGGGTTTTCTAGAGAATATGGAGACTCTATTGAAGCAGTCTTTGATCCTGTTTTATATTTTTTAGTTAATTTGGAAAAATTACTTCAAAACTCTCCATGGGTATTAGTATTGTTAGTATTTCTTATATTAATATATTTTGGAAGTAGAAGCATTACTCTAACTATAGGATCTTTTTTTGCTTTTTTATTCATAGGATATTTTGGTATGTGGGAAGACACTATGTCCACAGTAAGTATCATAGGTGTATGTACAATCATTTCTATCGGACTAGGTATTCCAATAGGCATAATTATGTCTGGATCAGATAGAGCACGTTCAGCTATTGCTCCAATTTTAGATATAATGCAAACTATGCCAAGTTTTGTATACTTAATCCCTGTTGTTATGCTTTTAGGTATTGGAAAAATTCCAGGATTGATAGCAGTTATTATTTACGCGATACCACCCATGATTAGACTAACTGACTTAGGTATTAGAGAAGTTGATAAAGAAGTATTAGAGGCTGCAGATGCATTTGGAGCAAATCGAATGCAAAAATTATTTCGTGTACAACTACCTTTGGCTCTACCAACAATCTTTGCGGGTATAAATCAGACAATCATGATGGCATTAGCTATGGTAGTTATTGCATCGATGATTGGGGTAAAAGGCTTGGGACAACCAGTTTTAAAAGCTATTGCCAACCAATATTTTACTATGGGCCTGCTTAATGGCTTAGCTATTGTGGTGTTGGCTATAATATTTGATAGAGTTTCTCAATCATTTGGCAAAAGACTGCAACAGCACAGAGCAGGTTCTCGTGAATAAGGTTAAAATTAAAATAGAGAATTTATATAAGATCTTTGGTCCTAAGGCGAAAAATTTCACTGAGGTCGTGAGAAGTGGAGTTGATAAAGAAGAACTTCTTGCAAAGCATAATCATGTTCTAGGGCTAGATAATATTAATTTAGATATATATGATCAGTCGATACAGGTTGTCATGGGTCTTTCTGGTTCAGGAAAATCCACTCTAATTAGACATATCAATCGACTTATAGAGCCAACTGAGGGTGTAGTTTTAGTAGATGATCAAGATGTAACTCAACTTGATAAAAATGAATTACTTGATTTTAGAAGAACTAGAACAGGGATGGTATTCCAACGCTTTGGATTATTTCCACATCAGAATATTATTGAAAATGTAAAATTGGGTTTGAGCATTAAGGGAGTAGATAAATCTGAATCTGATGAAACAGCAATGTATTGGATTGATAAAGTGGGACTTAATGGATTTGAATTTAAATTTCCAAATCAACTTTCAGGTGGTATGCAACAAAGAGTAGGTTTAGCTAGAGCACTTGCAACTGATCCCGATATTTTATTAATGGATGAAGCTTTTAGTGCTCTAGATCCTTTAATACGTTCAGACATGCAAGATCAACTTCTTGATCTTCAAAAGAATTTAAAGAAAACAATTGTATTTATTACTCATGATTTAGACGAGGCACTTAAGCTGGGCGATAGTATTGCAATTTTAAATGGTGGTAAACTGGTTCAAAATGGAAAGCCTGAGGATATCCTTCTTAATCCTGCAGATGATTATGTAACTAAATTTGTTCAAGATGTTAATAGAGCTAAAGTATTAAAAGTTAAATCAATTATGAATACCAGCAATCAACCTAACGATGGTCCTAAAATTAATATGAATGATAGCATTGAGTCTTGTCTTCCAACTATTTTAGAAACTCGAGCTACATTGGGTGTAATTGATGATAACAATAATATTATTGGCTCAATATCTGATAAGGAAGTAGCAAGTATTCTTAGAAATAATTAAATTACGCTTGATTTTGCTCAAGATAATTTAATCTACCTTTAATTTCATCACGATCCATATAATAACCTTGAAGGTGACGATGACCAGAATTTGGATCAAATTCAGTTCTGCCATGAAGAAGTCTTAAATTATTAAAAGAGAATATATCTCCTGCCTTTAATCTAAACTTTACTGTAAACTGATCATCATGAAGTAATTCAGCAAATTTTCTATAAGCCCTATAAAATAAATCCATTTTGTCTGGTGGACAATCCATTATACTCATGTATGCAATGCTGAATCGAATTAAATTAAAATCATTATCTTTATCTAAGAGTATTAATGGTGCATGAAGAATTCTTGTAGTATTTTGAGTATAATCACGATTAACAAATTTAACTGGTACTTCCGTTAGAACCTCAAAGAACTCAGGAAATTCTTGTTTCATATACTCAGAAACTTTAAATCCATCAATTGCAGTTGAGTCTCCACCTGTAGCATCATTTATTAAGCAATGTAAGAATTGGTATCCTGGAGGAATTTCATAATAAGGTAAATCTAAATGATTTCTTAGACCTAAAGCAGTGTACGCTGAATTATTAGGATTTGGAATATTGATTACTTCAAATGGAGTTTCAAAAAATGTTTCACGGAAATGACTTATTCTCTCAATGACTGATGCACCAGAATTTTTTTCAACAGGAGCATTTTCTACTAATGAAAAACCATAATAATGTAACTGTTGAAGGTATTTAAGAACCCCTTCATCACTATCCATTATTTCTTCACAGCTAATTTTTATTTTATCTAAAGATGCAGAAAGACTTTTATCCCATAGATTATATGGTGACTTAAACGGCGCTGAATTTTTTAGTGTATAACAATTTTCCCTCAACCATTCAGCAGAAAATTCACTAGTATGATTACCTTCGTTCCATTTTACAGTAAGCTTGCTATCATCACCAATACTAAATTTTTCTGGTTTAATATTTTCAGTTACAGTTAAAAGATTAAAAGTTCTTTCTCTTGCAGTGGGATGAATTTCAGAAGGGCAATTATCTCTAAGCCATAAATAGTTAAATTGACTTATGTGTCCATCATTCCATTCAACTATGAAATCACGATTTTCTTTTTTAGCCTCTAAGATTGATAATTTATTAGTCATTATTTAAAACTATTGTATTTTTTACCCCAATTAGGGAACATATTTTTATGATTATTATTCAAAGTTTTCATTATTTCAATAAGAAAAAGATCTCTTTGTTTTTCAAGATCATTAATACTGAACTTGCCAGCTTGTTTTTTTGTACCAGAAATCATACGGCCTTTTAATTTTTTGTTTAATTCTGGTGCTTTCAACTTAGTCCATGGTAATTTTAATGCAGGTCCAAATTGTTCAAGCATGTGCTTCATTCCTTCTTCTCCACCTGCAAGATGAAAAGTAAGACATACGCCCATAAAAGCCCATCTTAATCCTGGGCCATAGACAATAGCATCGTCAATTTCTTCAGTTGAGGCTATTCCATCTTTAATTAGATGAAGTGACTCTCTCCATAAAGCCTCTTGCAGTCTATCAGATATATATCCTTCTATTTCTTTTCTAACCATTAGAGGCTTCATTCCAATACTTTCATATATCTTTTTTAATTTTAAAGCTGATTGTTGAGAAGTTTTTTTACCCTTAACTATTTCAACCAAAGGGAGTAAGTAAACAGGATTAAAGGGATGCCCAATTAGGACACGGTTTGGAAATTTACATTTTGACTGTATTTTTGTCGGAAGTAATCCAGAAGAACTTGAAGCAATTAGTATTTTTTTATCTAAGAGCTGATCAATTTCTTTTAATAACGAAGTTTTCAATTTTTCTTTTTCAGGAGCATTTTCTTGAACAAAAGATGTATCTTTTAGGGCATCCTTTAGATTATTATGATAAGTTAAATTCTTTATAGACGCATTTTTATGTAAACCTATCTTACTAAGACTAATTAAAGCCTTTTTAACATCAGTCTTTAGTTTTATAAGAGATCGTGGGCTTGGATCATAAGCTTTTACGTGATGTCCACTTGCAATAAAACGAGCTGCCCATCCAGCGCCAATTACACCAGTACCGATTATTGAGACAATTTTTTTTTTAGCCATCACTTAAACCTAATTTATTTCGTGCATCTTTTACATTCATTATGTTTGCACCCATATTAGTAATTATAGTAGTTGCTTTTTCTACCAATGATCCATTTGATGCAAATACCCCTTTTTCTAAGTAAAGATTGTCTTCTAGTCCCACTCTAACGTTTCCACCTAAAAGAACTGCTTGCGCCACCATTGGCATTTGCATAGCACCAATTCCAAATGCTGCCCAATTACTTCCCTCGGGAAGCATGTCTACCATATTTTTCATAGAACTTGTATTTGCAGGAGCTCCATAAGGTATGCCTAAGCAAATTTGATAAAGCGCTGGAGCATCTAATAATCCTTCTTTATGCATCTCATTGGCAAACCACATATGTCCTGTGTCAAAAATTTCTAACTCAGGCTTAACACCTAATTCTTGAATTCGTTTTGCACCTATTCTTAGTTGTTCAGGTGTACTAACGTAAATCATACGTCCATCTCCAAAGTTTAATGTTCCACAATCTAGTGAACAAATATCAGGCAATATTTTTTCAACATGACTTAGTCTTTCAAGAGCACCAATGAAGTCTGTATTAGGACCAAATTTTAATAAATCATCTTCAGGGCCAATTTCTATGTCACCTCCCATACCACTAGTAAGGTTAATAATTACATCGGTTCCACTGTCTTTAATTCTACTAACAACTTCTTTATAAAGTTCATCATCTCTAGTTGCTTTACCTGTTTCAGGATTTCTTACATGCATGTGTGCAATTGCTGCTCCAGCAGAAGCTGCTTCAATAGCAGCATTTGCAATCTGTTCAGGAGTTACAGGTATGGCCGGATGTTTTCCTACTGAATCTCCAGACCCAGTTACTGCACATGAAATGATGACATCTCTATTCATAAATCTTCTCCTTAATATTTAATTTTTAAAAATTATATTTGTTAATTAGATAAAATAAAGACAATTAATACTGACCCAATCATTGAAGTAAATGCATGAATCAATGCAGAAATTATTTATTTTTACTGGCTACAAATTAATCAATATGTAAATATACTAACTATGAGCACTGAAAAAATATTTAAAGACATCTTGATGATCTTATCAGATATTTATCAAAATGAAGGTTCTAAAAATGGCTCTCTTACTGCTGAAGCTCTATCTTTAGTGAGCAACCAAACATTTAAACTTAAAGAAAATAAAGATGATGAGCTTTCAAAACTCTTTAATTCTTTTATATCTAATGACGATCATTTGCTTGCACATCAGTTGAAAGAAATATCAAATTTTTTACCATGGCATCATTCAAATATGGGAGGGAGAATAGAAGGCGATCTTAAAAAACAGTTTATTCAATTTGTATTATTAGGACCATCAGGAATTATTAACTCAAATGATTATGAGGTTGGTATTTTTATGCAAATGGCAAATATAGATTATCCTGTACGTAGGCATCCAGCAGAAGAAACTTTTTTTATAATCTCTGGTAAGGGATACTTTAATAAGGATGGTAATCCTGAAATTTATGGAGAAGTCGGTGATTATGTGCACAACCCATCCATGATAAATCATTCAAACAGAACTGAAGAGCATCATATGATTTGGAGTTGGCGATGGAGTGGGGATATATCAGAAGATAGTTATATTAAAAATAAATAATTATGAAATATCTTTCAAAAATTGAAACTTGGATCACTAAATCAACTTTAAGTGATGATGGGTGGTCAGAAATAAAACCTTTTTTACTATTAAAGCTAACAACTGATAATGGCATTGAAGGTTGGGGTGAGGCATTTACTCTTCCGTTTCGAGAAAAAGGAGTTTCAGAAATAATTCATAGTTTAGTTGATGCTGTTGCTTCAATTGAAAATCTCACTCCTAAGACTTTTAATATAAAAGCTAAAGAAATTGCTGACAAGCATAGAGGAATTGATTTTTCAGCTGCAACAAGTGCAATAGAGATGAGTCTATGGGATATTTTTAGTAAAGAAGAAAAAAAACCATTATCTTATTTGCTGTCTGCACAGCCAAAAGCAAAAGCTTCTATTTATGCTAATACGTGGAGTGAAAAGTGTCCTGATAATATAGCTTTGGGCCAAAGGGCAGTTTCATTAATGAGTGGTGGCTATCAGGGAATTAAAATATACCCCCTGCAAAACAGATCTATGTCACAGGCTAAAGAATGCGTTGCTCATATTCGAAATTTAATAGGCTTAGAGACACCTTTGATGCTTGATTTGGCCAGTCCTGAAGACGAAAGTTTAGCTTTAATTTTAGCGCCTTTAATCAAGGAATATAAACCTTATTGGTACGAAGAACCTGTAGACGGTCAAAAAATTAGATCACTGGCTTCAATTCGAATTCAAACAGGATTAAAGATAGTCACTGGTGAAAAACAATTTGGTACTCCACATTTTAAGGAGGTTCTAGCTGGTAGCGCCGCAGATATACTTAACCCAGATATTGCCGGGGTTGGCGGAATAATTGATATGACAGAAATTACAAACCTATCTGCAAAAAAAGGTGTTACTGTTTCACCACATTGTTGGAATTCAATGTCCGTAGCCGCCGCTGCTATGATTCATTTCTGCATAAGTAATTCAAATACAGAAATGGCTGAAATTTATCCTGAATACATTTCACATGCATTAAAGTTTTGTGATCTCGGCTTTAAGATAAAAGATGGATATGCCAAGCCCAAAGATAGACCTGGTCTAGGAGTTGTGATAAATGTATCTTCACTCATGGCTATGAGTTCTGATTATAAAGATAAAAAATTTAATTAAATTTAATGCAAACAAGTATTTCTAAAACTAATTATTTATTTGACTCAATATTTGGGCCTACCAGAAATAGCTCAAGTACTTTTTTAATTAATGACGATAAAAAAGTTAACTATGCAGATTTTCATATAATGATTAACCAACTTGCAAATGTTTTAATTCAAAAAGGTATGAAGCCAGGTGACAGGGTGGCTGTTCAAGCTGAAAAATCAAATACTCAAATTGCTTTATATGCTGCAACAATAAAAGCAGGAGGCGTTTATCTGCCACTAAATACAGGTTACACCACAAGTGAACTTGATTATTTTATTAAGGATTCATCTGCAAAGATTATTATAGTGGATAAGAATGTAGAAAATAAAATAGTAAATAATCTTGATGCAAATACTGTTTTATTAACCTTAAATTCAGATGAAACTGGTTCACTTACTAATTTAGCCTATAAGCAGGAATTTTTTTTTGATACTATTGAAAGAGGACCAGATGATTTAGCAGCAATTTTATACACATCTGGTACTACGGGAAAATCAAAAGGAGCTATACTTAGCCATCAAAATCTACTTTCAAATACTAAAGTTCTTAAAGATTATTGGAAATTTACTAAAGAAGATGTTCTTTTACATATGCTTCCTATCTATCATACGCATGGACTTTTTGTAGCGTCAAATTTGCTAGCTTATGTAGGTGGATCAATGATTTTTTTACCTAAATTTGACATTGAGCAGGCCATAAAATGGATGAATAAATCTACAACGATGATGGGTGTGCCAACATTTTATACTAGATTATTAAGTGATAGCCGTTTTAACCATAGTCTAACGGAACATATGCGCCTCTTTATTTCTGGTTCGGCACCATTATTAGCTTCAACTCATAAAGAATTTGAAGATCGCACAAGTAAGAAAATTCTTGAAAGATACGGAATGACTGAAACCAATATGTGTACATCAAATCCCTATGATAACAATCGTGTTGCTGGAACAGTTGGACTACCCTTACCAGGAATTCAATTACGAATAGCAGATGATAAAGGCAATGAAGTTGAGCAAGGTCAAATTGGTATTATTGAATTAAAAGGTGAGAATGTATTTAAGGGCTACTGGCAAATGCCAGATAAAACAAGTGAGTCATTTCGTGAAGATGGATTTTTTATTACTGGTGATATGGCTAAAGTTGATGACAATGGATACGTAACAATAGTTGGTCGCGATAAAGATTTGATAATTTCTGGTGGACTCAATATATACCCTAAAGAAGTTGAAACAAAAATAGATGAACTCACATCCATTGAAGAGTCAGCAGTTTTTGCAGCTCCACATAAAGATTTTGGAGAAGCTGTTGTTGCAGCTGTAGTAAGAAAAAATGAGTCAATTTTTGAAGAAGAAATTATAAATTACTTATCAGATAAATTGGCAAAATTTAAACAACCAAAAAAAATTATCTTTTTAGATAGTCTTCCCCGCAACGCTATGGGAAAAGTTCAAAAAGCAGAGTTACGCAAAAAATATCAAAAATTATTTAATGATTAGTCTTTAGAGTCTGTGTAAGCACAGACTTTATTACCATTAAGATCTCTAACATAGGAGTAATAGGTTGTTGCTCCCTCAGGTCTAAATCCTGGTAAACCTTCACACACTCCACCATTCTCAATTCCAGTTGCATGAAATTTGTCAACTTCTACTCTAGTATTTGATAAAAATGAAATTTGCGTACCATTACCATAAGTAGCAGGCTCACCATTGGCAGGCATTGTAATATAAAATTCTACTATTTCAGGACCAGTTTTTTGTCCATAACCAACACAACTTTCATCACTATATATTTTTTTAAGTCCTACAGTATCCAATAGTTTATTGTAAAACTTTTCTGATTTATTTAGATCATTTGTTCCAACCATTACATAACCTCTCATAATTTTTACCTTTCTATTAGTTTAATAATTTCCAGATACAATATTTTCAAGCATTTGTATCATATCTATCTTATATTCTTCATCTGTTGCCGATGCCGTTTCTATTACTGAAAAGAAACCAGCGGTTATTTTAGTTTTTAAATTTATCATCAAAAATTGTCCACCATAACCAGAATGTCCAATCCAATCTTTAGACTTCATAGTTTGATTGGCATAATAAACACTACTATTGTTTGTTAAAGTCATATATTTTGGCCCCAAAAACTTAAGTGTCTCATCAATAAAATTTGCTGATCCTATAGATCTTCCAGATACGCCTAAACCTTTTCTAGAGAATAATAAGCCCATTCTTAGAAAATCTCTGGGTATTAGGCATCCACCACCAGACATCCATGGCATCCCAGCTCTGTCAGTCGCCATATAAAGTGCATCTTCAAAACCTGCAGCTTCTACAGCTGATAAAACCCAATCTCTTAGTGGGATACCGCTAACTTTTTCAACTAAAATTCCAATAACATCAGAATTTGCTGATTTATATTTTGCAAATTCAGATTGATTTGTTGGATCAATTTCATTCGTAGCTTTTATTTTATTTAAAAACTCTTCTTGATTTTCATTATCATTCAGTACTTCAGGTAATCTCCAGCCTCCAACAGATTCATGTGCAAAAGATGAAGAAAATGCATCTGTATAATCTTCAGTGTAAAGATTATCTACATTCATATTTAGAATATTTTGAATAGTTGCATTGGCATAGCCAGACCCAATATTTGGTAAATAAAAAGAAATTTTTTTAGATAAGTCTAACTTTTTTTTATCTACTAATTCTCCAACAAATAAATTTAAATACATTTTTGAAATAGACATAATAGTTTGAGGTTGTAATTCAGAGAAATCATCAGCGTACTTTTCTAGTAAGATATCTTGATCTCTGCCTACCACTAAAGAACAAAAAGACTTATGATTAGTCATCTTTTGAACTAGAGGAATTTTTTCAATTTCATGATTAATATTTTTATCAATTTGCAAAACTTGATCTGACCTTAAAAATAAACCGTATCTATTTATTCTATGTAAATTTCTATATCCTTCTCTTCTATATTCTGGCAAATTCCATTTTGCCTTATTATCTCTAAGAGTAACTAATGTAGGGTTTGGCTCACTATTTAATTTTTTTTTATTCATAATTACTTAATCAAAATTTTCAGGTCTATATTTTGAAAATAAAAAAATTTCTTCATATTTTTTTGCAAATGCAACCAACTCTAAGTCCTTCCCTTTTTTTGCAATAATCTGCATTCCCATTGGTAGTCCTTTTTTATTGAATCCCACAGGAACTGATATTGTAGGCAATCCTAATAAGCTTGCAAGAGCGACAACCTCCATCCAGCGATGATACGTATCGAGTTCAGTATTATCTATTTTTTTTGGATAGTCAGTTTCTTTATCAAATGGGAAAATCTGTGCTGCTGGTAAAGCAAGAAAATCAAATTTATTAAATAAGTTATCAATTTCATGCATACATATATTTCTTTGTTTTAAAGCATTTGATATATCATCATCTGTAATATTTTGACCTTTGTTGTGTTCCCAAACTATACCTGGATGCTTCTCGCTAATATTTTCTAATTTTATATCAATTATGTCTTGATATAAAATTGAGGCACGTAAGGTTGTCCAACTATCCCATATTATATTAGCCTTCATATTTATTTTTAATAATTCGACTTGTAATTTATGTTGTTCCAAGGTCTGTAGAGCCTTTTCACACAATTCAAGTATATCTGCCTCAAACAAATATTGACCTTGTATATCTCCTAGCCAACCAATCTTTACTTTAGAAAATTGAAATTCACTTAGATTAGAATTGGTAAATGTTGATTGAAGATCAAAAGAGAATGGATCTGATGGATGCTTTCCTGATATAGCATCTAGCATTAGGGACATATCATTTGGAGTTCTAGCAAGGCATCCAGCAGTACTTAAATGAGGTAATTCAATCTTTTGACTAACATTTCTCTCGACAGGAATTAATCCAGGGGTAGGTCTAATTCCATATATATTAGCAAAAGCAGCAGGAATTCTACATGATCCCATCATATCAGATCCATCTGACATTGGTACTAATTCCGCTGCTATTGCAGCAGCTGAGCCCCCACTTGATCCACCTGCCGAACTATTTGTATCGTATACATTTGCAGTAGGGCCGAATAATTTATTATTAGTGTGTGCACCTACCGCAAATTCAGGAACATTAGTTTTACCTATAATTATTGCGCCATGATTAATTAATCTATCTACAATCAAAGAGTTTTTTGTGGGAATATTATTTTTGAATTCTTTTATTCCATATGTAGTAGGAATACCTTTGACATCAAATAAATCTTTTACAGCTAATGGCAGACCATAAAGTAGTTTGAGTTTATTATCAGAATTTTTAATGAAGTCTTTTTCTTTAGCTTCTGCTTTTATTTCTTCTTCATCTTTAAGTGAAATAATAGCATTGATAACTGGATTATATTTTTTTATACGCTGGAGATAATAATCAGTAACTTCTTCAGCACTTATTTTTTTCTCTACAATATTTGAAACAATTTTATCAGCGGATAAATTTTCAAGCATTTATAGTGCTATTAAGAAAAGTGTAGAGTTTTAGTTTCTAGATAATCTTCAATACCCATATCACCACCTTCACGTCCATTACCAGATTGTTTATAGCCACCAAAAGGCGAACCATAATTATAACCAGCACCGTTTACATGAACCGCACCAGCACGAAGTTGTCTTGCAACTCTATCAGCGCGTTCTTTACTACCAGTTTGCACATATGCTGCTAATCCATATGGAGTATCATTAGCAATTTTGATTGCTTCAGCCTCATCCTCAAACGGAATTATTACTAATACTGGACCAAATATTTCTTCTTGAGCAACACGTTTATCATTTGTAACATCAGAAAAAATTGTTGGTTTAGTATACCATCCAGTTTCAAAACCTTCAGGTTTACCAAGTCCTCCGGTTAATAATGTCACACCTTCTTCAATACCAACCTTAATCATTGTTTGCACTCGATCGTATTGAATTTTATCAAATAGCGGCCCCAGATGATCACCTTCTTCGTTTGGGTCACCTAGTGAAATGTTTTCAGTAGCTTCTTTCGCAATTTTTAATACTTCATCGTAACAGCTTTTTTCTACCAATAGTCTAGTGGGTGCATCACACGATTGACCGGTGTTAAACATACACTCATTAACAGAAGCAGCGACTTTTTCATTTAAATCACAATCTGCAAATACTAAATTTGGAGATTTGCCTCCAAGTTCTAACGTAACTTTTTTAACAGTGGATGCAGATTCTTTGGTTACTGAAATTCCACCACGGGTTGAACCAGTGAAAGACATCATTTGAATATCAGGGTGTCTTGACATTGGCACTCCTACATCCTCACCATTACCTTGTACAAGATTGAAAACACCTGAAGGTACACCAGCTTCATGTAAGATCTCTGTATATACTACTGCAGAAAGTGGAGTATGTTCTGAAGGCTTTAGAATACTCGCACAACCAGTAGCAATAGCAGGCAATACTTTTAGAGTAATTTGATTAATTGGCCAATTCCATGGAGTTATTAGTCCACATACACCAATAGGTTCTTTGCAAAGAACGTCACCATTTGGAAGTGTTACGTTTTCTTCTAGTTTTTTTAATGCTTCAATAAATCCATCTAAATGTCCTATAGCAGCATCAGCTTGTGCATCTCTAGCCATCGTCATTGGTGCTCCCATTTCTAAACTCATAGCTTGGACAAGATCTTCAAATCTATCTTTTGTAATTTCTTGAATTTTTAAAAGTAAATTCAAGCGCACCTCCTTTGATGTTTGAGAGAAGGTTTCAAATGCAGTATTTGCAGCACTAACAGCAAGATTTACATCATCAACATTTCCCATAGCTACTATTCCAATTTGCTCTTCTGTAGCTGGATTCATTACAGGCATAGTATTTTTAGACTGTGGAGTAACCCACTCACCATTAATATAAAATTTTTGAAGATTTTCCATTATTTATTCCTTTATCGCGCTTTAACTATACTGGCAAGAACCAACTTTTTCATATCATTAATATTTGCATCTATTGGATTGGTTCCAAATGCTGTATCAACCATAGATTTTTTTGCTATTCTGTCTACACAATCTTCTGGTACACCAATTTCATTAAGCCCCTTAGGTATATTGAACCTATCTAAAAGCTTTTCTTGATTAGCAATAAATGTAGCTACAGTAGCATCTTCATACTGTAGTGCTTGAGACATACGTTTTACCTTTTCTTCTAAAGTTGGCAAATTGTACTTTAATACAGTTGGAAGTATTATTGCATTTGTTAAGCCATGGTGAGTATTGTACTCTGCACCAACCATATGTGCAATTGCGTGGACTAAACCTAAGCCTTTAATAAAAGCAATACCGCCTAGCATAGAAGCAACTAGCATAGCTCCGCGTGCAGCAAGATTATCGGGTTCTTCTACTGCTAAATGAAGAGATTTAGAAATCAAAGATAGACTTTCAAGTGCAGCACCATCACATAAAGGATGAAATCCAGGTACGATATAGCCTTCGATTGCGTGAACCATAGCGTCAACACCTGTCCACGCTGTAAGGCTTGCTGGTAATTTTAAGGTTAATTCTGGATCTAGTATTGCTACAGCAGGCTTAAGTTCTGGATGACAAATACAAAACTTCATCATTTGCTCAATATCGGTAACCATTGCAGTACTCTCAGTTTCAGCCCCAGTTCCTGCAGTAGTTGGAATTGTTATCAGCTTTGGAAATTGATTTTCTCTTCCAATTTTAGGTGCTGGTTTTTCCCAATCAAAATCAAATAGTGGATAATCATTATTAGCAGTTAAACAAATAGATTTACCGCCATCCATTGCACTTCCACCACCAATTGCAATTATAGCATCGTGATTTCCAGATTTAAATTCTGAACAACCATTTGCTATTTCATCACTTCGTGGATTAGGGGAGATACCATAAAAAAGACCTGACTTAATATTTGTATCCGTTAAAATTTTAATTAAATTTTCAATAAAGGGTAGGTCTTTGCTACCACTATCAGTTACTATCAATGGATTATTAATATTTAAATTTTTACAAAAAGAAGAAATCTCTTTAATTCTTCCTGGTCCATATGCAATTGGCACAGGAAATCCCCAATCTTGTGGTTGTAAAATTTCATCTATGTTAAAATTGAATTGCTTCATGACTTATAAAATTTATTCATTTTGAAAATAGAAACTATAATTCTTTTATTTATTTAAAGCAAATAAATGATAGCTTTTAAGTAGTCTCAATATTTATTATTAATCTCAATGCAAAAATATACATTTAATTTAAACACCTACTTAGCAGTAGGAGCAATGCTACTGGGAATAGTATTGATTGATTCTTATGGTATAATTATTAAAAGTCTTGGAGATTTATATTCAACTACTCAGCTATTAGTATTTAGAAATGTATTTGCAATTATTCCACTTATAATTTTGATCTTATTTTCACAAGATAACTCTAAAATATTTAAAGATTTAAATAAAAAATTTATCACTGTCTGTTTAATAAGGGGTCTTTGTTTTACAGGGGTAAATGTTTTTTTCTTTATTTCTGTAATTAATATGCAGTATGCGATAGCAATGACACTAACTTTTGCATCACCTTTTTTTATAGCCCTTCTATCAATTGTTATTTTAAAAGATAAAGTAGGAATATATAGGTGGTCTGCAATTGTTATAGGATTCTTTGGTGTTGTCATGATTATGAAGCCCACAAGTGATGTATTTGTTTTCTATTCAATTTTCCCTATTTTAGTTGCTTTTTGTTGGTCATTATCAATGATAGTTTTAAAGTTTATTCCAGAAAATATTTCAACTGCAAAAATACAATTTTACTCGTTATTTTTTTCAATTGTTGGTGCCTTTATCTTGTATTTTATTTCATCTGATCATCAGCCAATTGAAAACATATTTCATCTATTTTTAATGGTAATGACAGGAATACTTGGTGGAACAGGGGGGATCTTATTTATTTATGCTTACCGTTTAATGCTTCCAAGTAAACTGGCGCCATTTGAATATTTGGGGATTCCATCTTCATTTATTTTAGGTTGGGTTTTTTTTAAAGAAGCTCCAATTGATCAATTATTTCCTGGAGTTTTAGCTATAGTATTAGCGGGAATGATTATTATTTGGCGTGATGCAAAAAAAGAAAATTTACAAAGAGATAATAAAAAGTTTTATTAATTTAATCTATTTAGATGTCATTGATTGCATAATAATAGTACGGTCAATTTCACCTATCAACTCACCTGTTACACTATCTACAACTGGAAAAGTTTTATCACTCTCACAACACATATCCATTAATCCATCTATTTTAGAATTATTAGGAATACAGTCCTTACCTTCTTCGAAAGTTTTTCTTGTATCATCACAAATTTGTTCTCGACATATTTTACCAGCACTAAGCACTTTATACTTTGGCACATCTTCAGTAAAATCTTTAACGTATTGATCAATTGGATTAGCAACAATTTCTTCTGGAGCCCCTAATTGAACAATTTCCCCATCTTTCATAATTGCAATTGTATCACCCATCTTAATTGCTTCTGCAAAGTCATGAGTAATAAAAACCATTGTTTTTTGAAGTTTTTCTTGAAGCTTAAGAAGTTCATCCTGCATCTCTCTTCTAATTAAAGGGTCTAAAGCAGAAAAAGGTTCATCAAAGATTAATATTTCTGGATCAACAGCAAGAGCTCTTGCCAATCCAACTCTTTGCTGCATTCCTCCAGACAGTTCTCTTGGATAGTGATTGTCCCAACCTTCTAATCCAACCATTTTGCAAACTTCCATAGCTCTTTCCAATCTTTCTTTGGGTTTAGCTCCTCTAATTTCTAATCCATAGGAAATATTATCAATTACTTTTTTATGGGGGAACAAACCAAAATGTTGAAAAACCATGCTCATTCTATTTCTTCTTAAGTCAGTTAGCTCATTTTTATTCATTTTGATAACATCAACATTATCAATTTTTACTTCACCTTGAGTAGGCTCAATAAGTCTTGAGATGCATCTTGCTAAAGTTGATTTTCCACTACCAGAGAGCCCCATTACAACAAAAGTTTCACCTTTTTTAATTGAAAAGCTTACATCTTTCACAGCTACGACGTGACCAGTTTTTTCTTGAACTTCATTACGAGACAAACTCTGGTCTAAATTAGATAAAATAGACTTTTCATTTGGACCAAATAATTTCCAAATATTATTACAAATAATTTTTTCGTTATTTTGCATAGGAGAAAAATACTATTATATTAATGTAAAGATGCAAGGTTGCATTTAACTAATTAATAATTGATAATAAGCACAAACTTATCAACAACTCTTACTCGTAATGGCATTTTTAAATAGTACAATAAATAAACTCTCAGAATCTAGTTACTATAGATTTCTGCTTCCACTGCTTATTCTTTCAGCATTTGCTCTATCAATTTATTTATCTATTCAAAGTGAAGAAAAATCAGTTTTTCCAGAATTGGCAACTGATGCATTCACTTTTACAGCCTGGATAAATGCTGGGGAAGACTATTTAAAAGATCACTACAAATGGATTACAAGGTTAATTGCAAGCTTTGTAAAGCTTGGTTATTACGGATTTGAAGACTTCCTTTTAGACTCTTCTTGGTTATTTATAGCAGCTCTTATGATTATTCCTGCATTTATGGTTGGAGGATTAAAGTTAGCTTTATTATTTACATTTGGAATTTATTTTTGGGGCGCTGTAGATATGTGGGATCCTGCCATGGAATCTGTGGCCTTAATGGGGTTATCGGTCTTACTTTCAGTAATTGTTGGAGTTTTTTTTGGCGTAATCTGTTCACAGAGCGATAGGTTTGAGTCATTTTTAAAACCATTTTTAGATACGATGCAAGTTATGCCAGCATTTGTTTATCTTATCCCAGCAATGTTTTTCTTTGGTATAGGTGCAGCTCCAGCAATATTAGCAACAATGATTTATTCAATGCCTCCAATTATTCGCTTAACTAATTTGGGTATTCGCCAGGTACCAAAAGAAACAATAGAAACGGCAACATCATTTGGATCTTCCAAAACTCAGACATTATTTAAAATTCAAATTCCCTTAGCGCTTCCTAGTATCATGATGGGAGTTAATCAAACAATTATGATGGCTTTAGCGCTTATAGTTTTAGCTACATTTATAGGAGCCCAAGGTCTTGGTGCAGAAATATGGATTGCAATTAGAAAACTTGATGTTGGTTATGCAATGGAAGGTGGCCTATGTGTTTTATTTATGGCTATTATGTTTGATAGATTTGGAAAGGCTTTAAGTGCAGAAGAAAAAACCCTGCCCTCTGAAAGTCAGAAATTTTATTTACTTCCTCAGGATTGGGAAATTTATCCATTAGCAAAAATTATTGAAAAACCATTAGGTATTGTACATTCAATCATTACGATAATTTTTAAAATTGTTATTGGTATTTTTAGTTATTTATCTTTTCAGATAGTGAGTTTAATAAAAGTTGATTATGGAGAATCTATTCAAAGATTTCTTAACAATCATTTTTATTTTTTTTCTGGAATTTTAATTTTATGTTTAATAAGTATTTATGATTTTGTAGGTCCTGGCATTGGACAATTTCCAGAGTCTTGGACAATATCAATTAGAGAGCCAATTGAATCTGGTGTTAGATGGCTTACAGTAAATCCTACCTTCATAGCATTTACAAAAGGCTTACGATATTATGTGACTATTTATTTAATGCGACCACTTGATACGTATTTAACTTTTATGCCTTGGTGGTATGTTATGTCAGCATTTGTCATAATATCATGGGTTTCTGTCGGTGTAAGATTTGCAGCAGTAACTGCTCTTCTTTTACTCTTTATTGCCGCTTGTAATATTTGGACTCAAGCAATGATAACTCTGTCATCAGTTATGATAGCAGTCTTTTTTTGTTTCATTATTGGAGTACCAATTGGTATTTTGGCATCTTATAGTAAAAGATTTCAAAATGTTAATGAAGTCATCTTAGATGCTATGCAAACCCTTCCATATTTTTGTTATTTAATTCCTGTATTAATGTTTTTTGGAGGTGGAGTTGTTTCAGCTCTAATTGCAACTATAATTTATTCTATTCCACCAATAATAAGACTTACAGTCTTAGGCTTATCTCAAGTTTCTGTAACATATTCAGAAGTTTCAAAGTCTTTTGGTGGAACAACACTGCAAACCCTAAGTAAGATTAAGTTCCCATTAGCTGTACCGAGTCTTGTTATGGGCTTTAATCAAACTGTAATGATGGCTTTTGCAATGCAAATTGTAACCCCATTAATTGGTGGAAAGGGTCTTGGAAAAGAGGTTTTTGCTGGACTTGCTAGATCTGATACTGGAAGAGCACTTGCAGCAGGAATTGGAATATGTCTATTAGCAATAATAATCGATAGAATTAGTCTTGCTTACACCAAAAAACAGAGAGATGCTCTAGGTTTATAGCAATAAATTCTATATAGATTTATCTACTAAATATCTAATTATTGAGTTTACTTTCTATGGCTTTTCAGTCTAGAATATTTTTTTTTTTAAACAATAAATGGGGTAATAATTAAAATGAAATTTAGTACAAAAACTATTTCAGCTTTAATACTTTCTTCTTTTTTAGTTCTTGTTGGCTGTAGCCAAGAACCTAAAGAAGGGGCAAAAATGACAAGAGCTGTTGCCGACTGGACAGGTGGCATGGTAACTGGTGAGGTTGCTGAACAAATTTTAGAACAAGAATTAGGTTATACAGTTGATTCAGTTGTTTTTCCTTCTGGAACAGGTTTATGGGAAGCTATAGCTGACGGAAGTGACATTCAAGTTGGTTTTGAAAGCTGGCCAAGTTACGCTGAAGCTGATGATGTTATGATAAATATGCCATTAAAATATGATGGTAAAGTTGTAAAAGAATATTCTGGTGATGGCTCTATTGAAGCTTATACAAATGGAATAATTGGTTCATCTGACTATTTTGTTCCTAAGTATTTTGTTGATGCTAATCCAGACTTCAAAGACTGGAGAGATCTAAATAAATATAAAGATCAATTTGCAACACCTGAAACTGGAAGCAAAGGCAGATTAATAGGATGTGCTGTTGCTGGCTGGAACTGTCATGACCAAAAAAGACTAGATCTTCTTGGGATTGATTTTGAAGCAGTTGAGCTTGGCACTGAAGTTGCTGCTCTTGCTGAAGCTCAAGCAGCTTACGCTAGAAAAGAACCTTTCTTACTATACTTTTGGACGCCACACTGGTTCCAAGGTGCATATGAAATGGTTGGTGTGAAACTTCCAGCAAACGTTGATTGCCCAAGTTATACTGAGGCAAACAACTGGAAAGACTGTGGAACTGATGCATGGCCTGCAACTGGATGGGCTAAGGATTATACTATGAATTATATGAATCCTGATTTCTTTGCAAAACCTGAAATGGCAAAAGCAAAAGGTTTTTTCCAAAAAATGAAATTAAGTAATGATGACCAAGCTGCAATGATCAATGAAATTGACAAAAATGGTAGAGACATTGTTGCGGTTGTTCAAGAATGGAAAGACAACAATAAAGACAAATGGAGTAAGTGGCTTCCGTAGTCATTTATTTCTATAATAAATAATTAAAGGGCTTTGTCTTATGGCAAAGCCCTTTTTTTGATAAAATTCTTACTTATGAATCAATTCTTATGGGAACCAAGCAAAGAAAAATGTTCATCTTCTAGACTAGCTAAATTCTTTTCATTTATTGAGCAAAAATATGACATTACATTCCAAACAAATTATGAACTTCTCTGGAAATGGAGTATAAAACAGAATAAAGAATTTTGGCCCTCACTTATTGATTTTTTAAATATTCAATATTCTGGAAATATTAAACCAACAATTTCAAGTGATCACTACATCTATAATCAAAAATATTTTACAAATATTCAAATAAGCTATGCACAAAATATTTTAGAAAAACTAAATGATGTTCCAATAATTTTTCAAAATGAATATAACTTTAGAGTTGAAATAACTAGAGAAGAAATTCAAAAAAAAGTAAGAAATCTTGTAGCGTATTTAAAATCGATAGGTATTACTAAAGGTGATAGAGTTGTGGCTGTTGCAGCAAATACTCCGGATACTATCATTTCTTTTCTAGCCACAAACTGTCTAGGGGCAATTTGGTCTTCTTGCTCTCCTGATTTTGGAGAGAATGCAATTCTTGATAGATTCAATCAAATCAACCCTAAACTATTATTATATTCAGAAATCTATTTTTATGGCGGTAAAAAAATTAATATTAAAGATAAGATTGAATCAGTTTTTAATAAAATTGATACAGCAAAACACTTAATAAAATTAAACTATCCTGACACTAGTCAGGAAGAGATATCAGAAACTCAAGATCTTAATTCAATTTATAATGATAAAAATTTTAATTTAGATATTTCTTATGAGCTATGTAATTTTAATGATCCAATGTACATACTGTACTCAAGCGGCACCACTGGAAAACCAAAATGTATAGTGCACAATACCGGTGGACCTTTAGTACAACACATGAAGGAACAACAACTTCATTGTGATCTTAAACAAGATGATAAAATATTTTATTTTACTACTTGTGGTTGGATGATGTGGAATTGGTTAGTCTCTGGTATGGCATCTGGAGCGTCTATAGTTTTATATGATGGCTCACCATTTTACCCTGAAAAAGATGCGCTATTAAAAATGGCTGATGAAGAGGATTTAGATATATTCGGTATCAGTGCCAAATATATTGATGCTCTTAAGAATGATAGTATTCCTATAAAAGAAATATATCATTTGAAAAATTTAAAGTGCATTCTTTCTACAGGTTCACCTCTATCTGATGATGGGTTTAAGTATGTATTTGATAATATTAAAGACGATGTTCATTTGGCTTCAATAAGTGGAGGAACAGACATTGTATCTTGTTTCGTAGGAGGCAATCCTATGATGCCTGTTTATGCGGGAGAAATTCAATGTAAATGTTTAGGTATTGATGTCGATGTACTTGATGATAGTGAGATTAGTACAAAAGAAAAAGGTGAATTAGTTTGCAAGTCAAGTATGCCCAGCATGCCTGTAGGTTTTTGGAATGATAAAAATAAAGACAAATATATAGAATCTTATTTCTCTCAGTTTAAAGATATTTGGTCACAAGGTGATTATGCTCAGATCACTAGCAACAATGGATTAATAATATATGGAAGATCTGATGCAACGCTAAATCCAGGAGGCATTAGAATAGGAACTGCTGAAATTTATAGAATCGTAGAAGAAATTAATGAAATTGAAGAATCCTTAGTAGTAGGACAAAATTGGCAAAATGATATTAGAATAGTTTTATTCATTAAATTAGCTAACGAGCAAACGATTTCCGAAAATCTTAAGCTACTTATATCTTCAAATATTAGAGATAAGCTCTCACGAAGGCATGTACCATCTCATATTATTCAAGTTTCTGATATTCCCAAAACTAGAAGTGGCAAAATAGCTGAGTTGACTATTAGAGATATTATAAATGGAAATCCAATAAAGAATATTGAAGCATTAGCCAATCCAGATTGTTTAGAGCAATATGAAAATATTGCTGAAATAAAAAAATGATATTATATTTGTAGATAATGAATATTGAATTTGACTCAAGCGAACTAAGGCTATTTGTAGATGATGAGGCTATTCGACTTCATCCATTGTGGATGCGTGAAAGATCTAAAGAGGAAACTGCAGTAGATCAAAGATCTTTTCAAAGATTGTATGACCCAGAAACCCTAGAAGATAATCTTACCTTTGCTGATGCAAAACAATTAGATCAAGATGAAATCCTTATAAAATTTTCTGATCAACATGAAGCTAAATATTCATTAAAAGATTTACTGCTTGAGGTTGGGAGAAAAGATAATCTACCTCAAAAAATTCTTTGGAATACTGATAATTTAGAATTTAAAGAGTTTAATTTTGATTATAGTTCAGAAGCCGACATGCAGATGTTGGAGATACTTGAGTATTTTCATCAATATGGATTTGTTGTTGTTAAAGGACTACATGCTAAAGAAGGTGAAATTATCAATTTTGCAGAAAGAATAGGATTCATACGAGAAACAAATTTTGGTAAAACTTTTGACGTAAGATCAAAAAAACAACCAAACGATTTGGCATATACTTCTATTGAACTTGGGCCTCATACCGACAACCCCTACAGAAGACCAGTGCCATCAATACAATTTTTATTTTGTGTTGAAAATAGTTGTGTTGGTGGAAACTCTACTTTAGTTGATGGTTTTCAAGTAGCCAAAGATCTGAAAGTACATCATCCTGATGCATTTAAGATTTTAACAGAAACAAATATATTTTATAGATTTACAGATCAAGATACAGTCTTAGAAAATACGGGAACAACGATTGAATTAGATGATGAGGGAAATTTTATCCAGATACGTTTTAGTAACCGACTAGACTTAGTGCCCTATCAATCTCCTGATAAATTAGCAAGATATTACGAGGCAAAGAGAATCTTTCATAAAATGATTAATTCAGAAAAATATTTGATCAACTTTAGACTACCTTCTGGCGGTTTGTTAATTATGGACAATTATAGATTGCTACATGGCCGAACAAGCTTTAATACATCTGAAGGCAGTCGGTTTCTTCAAGGGCTATACATTGATCATGATTCAATAGAAAGTAAGTATAAAATTTTAAAAAAGAATAAGAATGGATAAAGTTAAATTTACAGCAATGAAAGACGGAACTAAAGAAGATTATGATCTTCTAAGTAGTTATGAAGAAGGTTTTGTAGAGGGCCTTCCAGATAGAGTATTAAATTTTCTTAAAAATTTAGATGGCTCTCTTGATGGTTATCAAATAACAAGATTAGAACACAGCCTGCAAACTGCAACTAGAGCAGAAAAAGATGGGGCTGATGAAGAAATGATTGTTGCAGCATTACTGCATGATATTGGTGATGGTTTAGCAGTATTTAATCACAGTCAGTTTGCAGCATCCATTTTAAGACCATATGTTTCTGAAAAAGTTTATTGGATAGTAAAACATCATGGCTTATTCCAAAATTATTATTATGCGCATCATGTAGGTAAGGATCGAAATGCGCGTGATCGCTATAAAGACTCACCTTACTATCAAGATACAATTGATTTTTGTGAAAATTGGGACCAAGCATCTTTTGATCCAAAGTATGAAAGTTATCCTTTAGAACATTTTGAACCTATGGTTAAAAGGATTTTTGCAAAACCCATTCATGATTTTTAACCAACTTTTCTGACAATTATATTGCCAATAGAGTAACCTGCCCCAAAAGAACAAATAATAGCTAGATCATCTTTCTTAAGATTATTGTTGTGCTTATGAAAAGCAATTATTGAACCAGCTGAGCTTGTGTTGGCATATTCATCCAACACTATTGGCGCAAAATCTCTTGAAGCTTCCTGCCCAAGAACATATTTACTTATGAGTCGATTCATGTTCTCATTTGCCTGATGTAAGTACATTGCTTTTATACTAGAAACTTCAATATCATTTTTTTCTAAGTGTTCTTTTATTAAAGAAGCTACCTTAGGAACTACTTCTTTAAAAACCTGTCTACCATTTTGGTGAAATAATTTATCTGATTTACCAACACCATCAGGAGAAGAAGAATTAAGAAATCCATAATTATTTCTTATATTATTTGAAAATTGAGTATAAAGTTTTGTACTGAGAATTTCATATGAGTTTGAATTATTTGCTACTTCTTTTAGCTCTTCTATAACTACGGCTGTTGCAACATCACCAAAGATAAAATGGCAATCGCGGTCTTTGAAATTTAGATGGCCACTACAAATTTCAGGATTAACCATTAACGCTGATCTTATTGAGCCACTCTTGATCATATCGTAAATTGTTTGAATACCAAAAGTCGCAGAAGAACAAGCGACATTCATATCAAAAGCAAAACCTTCAATATTCAATGCATTCTGAATTTCTATAGCAATAGCTGGATATGGGCGCTCAAGGTTTGAGCAAGCAACAATAACAGCATCAATTTTTTCAATATCTATATTTGCATTTTCAATAGCTTGTTTAGCTGCAATTACTCCCATTTCTGCTAAATTTGATAATTCATCTTCTTCACGTTCTCGAAGTTGAGGGCGCATAAATTTTGTATCTAATATGCCTGACTTATTTTGCACATATCTAGCCTTCACTCCAGATGCTTTTTCAATAAACTCTGAATTTGATTTTTGTAGCTCTTCAATTTCACCAGAAGCAATACCATTTTTATTTTCTAAGTTAAATTCATCTACAAATTTATTATATGAGTCGACTAACTCATCATTTGTGAGTACTTCTTTGGGTGTGAATAGACCGGTGCCTGATATTTGAATTCTTGTCATAATGTATTGTACTATGAATAATTAATTTATAAATTGAATAAAAATATCAAAAAATTACAAAAACTGACTTTATATTTAAGCATAAAGTCAGTTTTTTAAGATTATATTCCAGGTATGTATGGAACGCCGTCGCCTTTTACAGTTTCATTAATACCTTGCAATGTTGTACAAGCTGTAATCATAAAACTGATAGCTAGAACTGTAAGTGTAACTCTCATTTTTGATCTCCAAATAAAATTAATTTTTATTACTATAGGTACTTTAATATGTAATACAATTAATTTATTCTTTAAATTCCTGGAACTAAAGGTATATCCATGCAGCTGGATATTAATAAACATATTAGTATTATTGATAACATTGTTTTCATTATAGTATTACTATAAATATGAATTAATAAGATTAATATCAATTTAAGATAGCTTTAAATGTCCTGTTTTGTTTATATTATTGGAAGCTTTAAAGAGGATAAACTTACAACTTATGTTGGTTGGACAAATAATATTGATGAAAGGTTAATTAAACATAACTCTAATAAGGGAGCTAAGAGTACAAAGGGTCGTCAATGGGAGCTGATTTACTATGAAGAATGTGATTCTAAATCTGAGGCATTAAAGAGAGAACACCAGATAAAAAATGATAGAAAATTTAGAAACTATATAAAAAAAGAGTATTCCAATGCTCATCCGTAGCCACTTCGTTCACTTTTTCTAAAACCATAAGGACCTGCAATAAATATTGTTAGTGCTTTAATACCAGGCTCTAAATCAACTCTATGAAGTTGATCTGCAGATCTAAATCCAATATAACCTGGCCGCCTCCATTTTCTCTCTTTAACGCCATTAAGTGTTTCCCAATAACCACCACTAATAATAATTGTAATAAAAGGGAATGGATGATTGTGGGTACCTTTTCCATGATCATCATCAATAATATGATTAATGATAATATTGAATGGAAACCATTTAGGTCTTTTTCTAAACAAAGGGTAGTATCTAATAGTCCATGGCTTAGCTAAGTGAAACTCAGGATGAGATGCTCCTCGATCCATAACTATTCTTTTTCTTCCTAATTTATCTAATAAATATAAAAAATTCATATTAAGTAAAAACTATATTATATAGTTTAGATTATATACAATAAGCGCCCGTGGCTCAACTGGATAGAGCATCAGATTTCGAATCTGAGGGTTGCAAGTTCGAGTCTTGCCGGGCGCACCAACTTTCGTTGCTACACAATAAATATTTTCAAAATAAAATCAAAAAATAATATCAAACAGGAGTGTGGTAGGAGTGTGGTTTTATATTAGCGCGAAGATATTAAATCTGTTAAATTTGAATGATGAGTGCAAATATAATTTGTCCTAACTGTAAGTCTGAGAATGACTGCAGTGAATTGTCTAGAGAAGAACAGTTGGTTCTTTATTGTGCAAATTGTGATGCTGAGATAGGAGAAGTTGTTCCTAAAACTATTTTAATAAAAGAATTCTTCTATTTTCTTTTAAATGCATTTATTTATGTATTGGTAATTGGAACTAGTGCCTATGCTTTTGAAAATTATAATGAATTAAAAGGTATTACAGGTTTTATTTTTTTATTTAGTTTTTTTCTGGGATCTCTAGCATTACATGAATTTTTTCATGCTTTTTTTGCGTATATATTTGGTGATTACACTATTTTAGATAAGGGATATTTAAGACTAAATATTTTGAAATATTTTTACGGTCCAACTAGTTTTATTTTTCCAGGAATTTTAGTTTTATTTACTGGAGTTTTCCTTCCAGGTGCTGCAGTTTATCTTCGAACTGACCTTATAAAATATCGTTTATATAAGTTTATTGTAAATGTTTCTGGTGTCTTCTCTCAAGCAATATTTTTATACTTTATAATGTTTTTAATAAATTCTAGCAGTCTAAATTATAGCAATGACTTTGCCACGTTGTTACACGTTGCTGCATTTATTCAGTTAACTATGTTTATATTTAATTTACTACCCATTCCAGGATTTGATGGTTGGAATGCAATTTTTTCTTTAACTTCTGAAAGAATTGGAAATTTTTTTAGCAGATATCTATTTTTACCTTCTTTTGCACTATTAATATATGCACTAATTTTTATTGAAGAATTTAATTTTTATTTTTTAGATAAGTTCAATACATTAGAAGAAATGATTGGTCTGAATTCAGATCTAATATATATAGGTTTAGATTATATGATGATTATAGATATTGATACTTTAGTAAGTATACGAATTTGGTTAGAAGAAATTATAGGTAAATTTTAAATTACCACTAACCTATTTCTCTAATAGTTCTTCGACACTATCTTTACGAGATGAATACGTCCACTAATTGGAGTTATCTGGTTTAAAATTTAATGGTTTCAATGTATTAATTAGTGAAGTATGAAATCCAATTAAAAGAGAGATGTTTAAAATAAGAACATTTAGGAGTGTGGAAAGGAGTGTGGTTTACAAACACTCAAATCAAGAGTAATAAAAGTGTTGTAAAACAATGAGTTCAGAATATCTCAAGATATACCGTCAGATTTCGAATCTGAGGGTTGCAAGTTCGAGTCTTGCCGGGCGCACCATAAGGAAAAATATATGAAATTATTTAAACCATTTGGACCATCAATAGGTAAAGTTGAGCTAAAAAAAACTATAATAGGTAATGTAAATGATTACTGTGATAAAGTTATGGCTAGTAAATTAAAAAGTAAAAAACTAGACCATTCAAGCAAACTTATAGGTAATGTCGAACAGCAATTTATTATTACAAGATCAAATTTTAAGAAAATTTTAGAAAAAGAAATTATCTTTTCAATAAAAAAATATTATTTAGGGGTGCTCGGGGTAAAAGTAAAAAAAATCAAAATAGATTCAGCTTGGATTGTCTGTCAATATGCTGGAGATTTTAATCCACCACATATTCATAGAGGTAATATTAGTGGAGTAGGCTACTTAAAAATTCCACAAACAATTATAAGTGGAAGGGAAAAAAAACTAGCTGGACATATTTCATTTATGGATGGAAGAGTATCAATGCCAAGAAATAGCCCACCATTAGTTCAACACAGACAAACGTTTAAACCAAAAGTAGGGAACTTATTTATATTTCCATCTTTCTTGATGCATGATGTACATCCATTTAGAGGTGACGGTGAAAGAAGAAGCTTTTCTTTTAATGCCTTTGTAGATTCTTAATTTGAGCTTCAATCATAGGTTTACTAATCCGACCTGGCCGAAGAATATTAATTTTATCATTAATCATAGAAACTATAGTCGATTCAGTGCCTGTTATTTTATGATTGCTAATTAGTGCGTAAGCTATTTCTTTATTTGAAATAATATCTAATTCATCGATATTTCTTGGTGTTTTTCCCTTATGCGAGTTAGCACTAGTACTTGCAAATGGTTTATTTGTTTCAACCAATAAATTTAATAAAGCTTTATGATTAGGAATTCTAATACCAACTGTAGTAGACGATTTATGCCCATAAAATACTTTATTATTCTTTTTCTTTACTATTAGAGTTAAATCACCTGGCCAAAATGCATTAGCTAATAATTCATCATATTTAGAAAAATGACCAATTTTTTTAGCCTCTTTAATTGATGATACAAATATAATTAATGGAAGTTTTTTTGGTCTTAACTTAGCTCTAAAAATTTTGTTAACAGCTTTTTCATTATAAGCATCTGCAATCAAGCCATAAACTGTATCAGTAGGAACAGCGATTATATTTCCATTTTCTAGACTTTGTTTTAGTAATCTAATACTATTTTTTGAATATTTGATAATTTTATGAATCATATTTATGGCAATTACTAAAATATTTTATCATACGGACTTTGAGAATCATATTCCAACTTTAAATAATCCTGAGTGCTCTAGAAGAGTAGCAAATATAATCAATCTTATTAAAGAGGAAAACTTTGCTAATATCTCATTCGTTGAACCAAATAAAATAAAAAAAGAGCTTATATATGCGGCGCACGATAAAAATTTTGTAAATGAAACTCTTTATAAATTTCCAGAAAATGATGAAATTGTATATCTAGACCAGGAAACACCAGTTTCGCAAGGATCAAAAGATGCAACATTAAGAGCTGCAGGAGCAGGTATAGATGCAATAGAATCAATTTTAGACGGTAGCTGTAAAAATGCATTCTGCATTGTTCGCCCCCCTGGACATCATGCTTGCATTGATAAATCTATGGGTTTTTGTGTGTTTAATAATGTTGCCGTAGCAGCTCATTATTTAATAAATAAATATAGTTTTTCAAATATAGCAATTATTGATTTTGATGTACACCATGGCAATGGCACTCAAGATATATTTTATAATAATAAAAATGTAAGCTATTACTCAACACATCAATTCCCGCTTTATCCAGGAACTGGTGATTTAAATGAAACTGGACTAGGCAATATATTTAATGTTCCACTTGTTTCAGGAACTTCATCAGATATTTATAAAAAATTGTTTCAAGAAAAAATAATAAATCAATTAAAAATACAAAAACCAGATTTTATGATTATTTCTGCTGGTTTTGATGCTCATTCAGCAGACCCATTAGCTAATATTAATTTAGTTGAAAATGATTTTTCTTATATAACAGATCAATTAAAAATGATTGCTAACAATTACTGTGAGGGTAGGTTACTATCAATGCTTGAAGGTGGTTATGATATAAATGCTTTAGAACAATCAATATTAACTCATATAAAAATTTTACAGACTTAGATTATGAATGATAAAAAAAAGACAGTAAAAGATTCTTATGGACGATTGATAGAAAATAAATCTTTCGATGAATATTGGGATGAATTTCATAAGATAGAAAATCTTTCAATGAAAGAGTCTATACGCCAAAAAAATGAAAGAAAGTCTAAGATTAAAGATAAATAATAAGAGCTACTTGATTGCTTGTACTGTTTGCCATGCCATTTTTGCAAGAATAGGTACAAATGCTCCGTACTGTTTAGCTTGATCACTTGATGCAGTACCATCTCTAACTCGACCCGCAATTCCTTGAGTAATTCCTGCTAATCTAAACATATTATAGGCTAAGAAAAAATCCCAATCTTGAATTTCATTTCTATTTGTTTTTCTATAATAAGCGTCGGCATACTCATCTTCATTTGGAATATTCAATTCTTTCAAGTTAGCTCCAAGTATTCCAATTCCTTGAACCGCTAACGGCATTTTCCAAGTCATCATATGATAGGTAAAATCAGCTATTGGGTGACCTAATGTAGATAGTTCCCAATCTAATATAGCTATTACTTCATTAGTATTTTTATCAAAAACCATATTGTCTAGTCTAAAGTCACCATGAACAATTGATGTATCCTCACCAGAAGGAATATTTTCTGGGAGCCATTGAATTAGATTGTCCATTTCAGGAATTATAATAGTTTCTGAATCTTTGTATTGTTTTGACCATCTAGTTATTTGTCTTGCCATATAATTTTCATATTTACCATAGTCACCAAGACCTATACTTTTAAAATCAGTATTATGTAATTTTGCAATTGTATCATTCATAGACCAATAAATTTTATTTCTTTCTTCTGCACTACATTTAGTTAATAGTAAGTCCCAGAATATATTTCCATCAACGTGGTCCATTAAAAAGAATGGTGTACCTGCAACATTAATATCTTCACAAAGATCATAAGTTTTAGGAACTGGAACATCTGTCTTATTCAAGGCTGATATAATTTTATATTCGCGATCAACTGCATGTGCAGATGCAAGAAGTTTTCCAGGAGGTTTTCTCCTTAGTACAAAGTTCCTTACATTTGTTTGAAGTAGATATGTAGGATTTGACTGCCCTCCTTTAAATTGTTTAATGTCTAGAAGAGTCGTATCATTTCCTAATAAATTTTTTAAATATTTTTCGATTGGACCATGGTCTAATAAAAGTTTTTGATCAACTTCTTTAGTGCCACTAAATTGAGAGGCTCTATCCATTATTTATCGCTCTCCATCCTATATCTTTTCTGAAAGTACTTTCTGGCCAATCAATTTTATCTATTGCAGTATATATCTTATTTAAAGCAGTTTGTAAGTCATTCCCAGTTCCAGTAATTGATAGAACTCTTCCTCCTACGGCACATAATTCTGTATCTTTTAATTCAGTACCAGCGTGAAATATTTCAATGTCATTTTCATTTCCTGCCAACTCTAGGTTTTTAATTTTAGTGTCTTTTTTATATTCATTTGGATAACCTAAACTAGCCATAACAACTGTTGCAGCATGGTTATTTGCCCAATTAGTCCTTATAGAGCTAATATTACCATGAATAGTACCTAGTATAAGATCAATAATATCCGACTTAAGTCTGAGCATAAGGACTTGACATTCTGGATCCCCAAAACGAACATTATATTCAACTAGCTTTGCTTTATTATTTTTTATCATTACTCCTGCATACAAAATACCTTGGTATGGAGATCCAAGATCTCGCATAGCTTTTAAAGTTGGCTCAATCATTTCTTGATCAACCTGTTTTTGTATCTCCTTAGTAAAAATAGGTGCAGGCGAGTATGCCCCCATGCCCCCTGTATTTGGCCCCGTATCTCCATCACCAATTCTTTTATGATCTTGTGCACTAGATAGGGGGATATAATTAGTACCGTCGGTAAATACAAAATAACTTGCTTCTTCTCCATCCATAAATTCTTCTATAACCAACTCACAACCTGATCCAAATTTATCATTAAAAATATCATTAATCGCTAAAAGTCCGTCATTAAGTGAAGTTGCAATAGTTACGCCTTTACCAGCTGCTAATCCACTAGCTTTTATTACCGCTGGAAATGTATGACTTTTAAGGTAATCACAAGCTAATTTTTTTTCTGTAAAGCTTTTATATGCAGCGGTGGGTATATTATACTTTGAACAAATATCTTTCATAAATATTTTTGAACCCTCAAGACCTGCTGGAATCTTTTTAGGACCAAATGCCATGATTTTTTTGTCACTAAGAAAATCTACAACTCCATTAACAAGAGGGACTTCAGGACCAACTACAACTAAATCTATTTTATTAGCTAAGCAAAAATCATATAAAGTATCAAAATCATTAATATCAAAATTATGTACCTCAGCTATTTTGGATATTCCATAATTTCCAGGTGCGCAAAATAACTTAGACAATTGGGCACTTTTAGCTATAGAAAAACATAAAGCATGTTCTCTTGCACCATTTCCTAAAACTAAGATATTCATAATATTCTTTTTAGACTATTTAGTATGATAATATATATTAGTTTATATTAAAAAAATGACCAAAGAAAATATACCAGAGTATTCAGTAACTGAATTATCAACTGCCTTAAAAAGTACAATTGAAGATAAATTTGGCTATGTTCGGATTAAAGGTGAATTGTCTGGTATTAACAATCATTCATCTGGCCATATTTACTTAACCTTAAAAGATGAAAATGCTGTAATCAATGGAATTATCTGGAGAAGCAGTGTTGCTAAAATAAAAATTCGTCCAGAAGAAGGTTTGGAGGTTATATGTACAGGAAAGATTAGCACAGGATACAATCCAGGGAGATACGCTGGAAGATCTAATTATCAGATAACTATAGATACCATGAAACCGGCTGGTGCAGGTGCTTTGATGGCTATTTTAGAAGAGAGAAAAGCAAAATTAAAATCTGAGGGCTTATTTGAAATCCATCACAAAAAAAGTATACCAAAATACCCATCAACAATCGGAGTAATTACATCTCCAACTGGTGCTGTGCTTCAGGATATTAAGCACCGTGTTTCAGAGAGGTTCCCCTGTAATATAATTTTATGGCCGGTTCCTGTTCAAGGAAATGATGCAGCTGAATTAATTGAAAATGCTATTCGAGGATTTAATAAAATCGACAAAACTTCAAAAATTTCAAAACCTGAGGTTTTAATTTTAGCTAGAGGTGGAGGTAGTATAGAGGATCTATGGTGCTTTAATGAAGAAAGAATAGTTCGTGCGGTTTTTGATAGTAGCATTCCTCTAATTTCTGCAGTTGGACATGAAACTGATACAACTCTTGTGGACTATGTATCGGACATAAGAGCTCCAACACCAACAGCAGCAGCAGAAATAGCAACTCCTTCAAAAGATATACTATTTACGGAGCTAAGTGAAAATGAGAGTAGATTGAATTATAGTATCAAAAATTTAATTAATATAGCAAGAGAAAGAATCCTAAGCGTTCAAAAACTTTTTCCTGATCATAAAGACTTATTCAATTTAAAATTAAATGAATTAAATAATTTAAAGCAAAGATTGCCGTTGTCTTTGAAGATTTTCATTCAGAAAGAAATTTCAAATTTTCAGAATTCAGGGTCAAAATTAAATCTCAATATTTTAAAAGAAACAATTAAAAACAATCAAAATTCATTATTAGGCATTACAAATCAATTTCTGAATAACAATAAGAACAATTTCACATCTTATTCAAATAGAGTTAATTCAGCCACGAAGCTTCTTGAAAGCCTGAGTTATAAATCAGTAATAAAGAGAGGCTTTGCCGTCATTCGGAATAGTTCAAATAGAGTAATTGGTAAAAAAACTGATATAATAAGAGATAATAAGTTAAGTATAGAAACAAAATTTGGTATAATTAATGCTGAAATAAAAGATGAACAATAGTAAAAAAATTTTAGCAGAAATAGTTCTTGATCATGGTAGCTTTCAGTTTACCAAAAATGGAGATCATGTGCTATGTTCTATTACAAAAGAAATAATTCCGATTGAAGAACTAAAATATTGGAATGTAGATAATCAGGAAGTATATGCATCTCCTAAAATTGCATTACAAAGATATAAAGATCTAAATGAAATTTAAACTCTTATTAGTTTTTATAAGTATTCTCTATTCAAATTTTGCTCACTCAAAAATTTTACCTAGCTCAGTTTTACAGGGAGCGCTAGTAGTTGGTCAATTAGAAACAGGAGATACATTACAACTTAATGGTAATAGTATAAAGCTAAGTAATGATAAGTATTTTGTCTTTGCAGTTGATAGAGATGAAATTGGCCCTATGAATATTTCTGTATTAGAAAATGATAAAATAGTCTCAATTAATCAAATTAAAGTTATTAAAAGAGATTATGAAATTCAAAGAATTAATGGGCTTCCAAAAAAAATGGTCACACCAGATGAGGAGGTAATTAAAAGAATAATTGCTGACAATAAGATCATTGTCAAAGCTAAAGAGCTAGATTTAGATAATACTTTTTTCAAAAAAAATTTTTTAATGCCTACAGATGGCATCATATCGGGTGTATTTGGAAGTCAGAGAATTTTGAACGATATTCCTAAAAGTCCACATAAAGGCCTAGATATTGCTGCACCAGAAGGTCAAATTATACTATCTACAAACGATGGCATAGTAACGCTAGCTGAAGATAATCTTTATTATACTGGAGGAACAATAATAATTGATCATGGGCATGGGGTTAAATCAATTTATGCACATTTGTCATCTGTAGATGTAGTCACACAACAAAAAGTAAGTAAAGGTGAAATGATTGGTAAAGTTGGCTCAACTGGTAGATCAACTGGCCCACATTTACATTGGGGTGTAATGTGGTTTAATCAGTATGTTGATCCACAACTTTTAGTTAATCAATAAGCTTAACTTTTTCAATTCTATTCATTGTGTTCTATTTCCATCTATCATGGAGCCAAAAGTATTGACCAGGATCTTCAGTAATTTTTTTTTCAAAAAAATAATTTATTTCATCAGTTATTTCTTGAATATTTTTTTTAGTATTATCTAGATTCTTGATATTTAATGGATTAAAAAATTCAATTTCAAAATTAGACTTATTTTTTCTTTTTGCCCAAGCTAAATATATCTTACATTTATTCTTTAATCCGAGCTGTGCAGGTAGACTGGTAGTTTTAGACTTAATATTAAAGAAATTACTTTCTAAACCAGTCGTAAGCCGCAAGTCAGACAGGAGAGCCAATGAATTTCCATTATTAAAATCATTGATAATATTTTTAGTACCTATCATATTTTTTTCATAGCATGTGACACTAAATCTATTTCTCAAATTATTTATAATCTTTTTTGCATAGGGATTATTAGGTTGTCTTACAATACCAGAAATTTTATCTGAATTTTTTCTGCAAGCAATTCCCATTATTTCCCAATTTGCATTATGTGATGATACTAATATTTTTTTTACTGACGTATCAAAAAAATCTCTTGAATATTCATTGTCAATTATGCTGATACGTTCATTTTTATTTGATGCTAATTTAGAAAAGTGTGAGTATTCAGCTGTGACACGTCCAAAATTTGACCATATTTCACTATTTATTTTGTCGTACCAATTATTATCCTTATCTGGAAAAGCTTTTTCTAAATTGTTTCTAATAACCTTATTTACAGAAAGAATTGGCCCAATTGATTTTGCAATAAATGAACCTGTACTACTCGAAATATCTATTGGTAGAATCTTAAAAAATAAATATACAAAATTTATGAAAATTCCTTCAATAGGATACTTTATAAAAACTTTAATAAATTTTTTCATCATCTTAATTGAAAATAGCTTCAATAAATTTTTCTTTTTCTTTTATTTCTAAATTAATGGGAAACTCTTTAATCTTATCTTTATAATTATGGTTAATTCGAACCCAATCTTTAGCTGTTGTATAAATCTCATATCCATCTTTAACTGCGTTATCAACTATAGTTTTTATTTCATTTTCACTAAAATGGTAATGATCTGGAAAACTAATTTTTTTTATCAAGTTAAATCTATAATTCTCTAGTGTCTGAAAAAAACTTTCATTATCTCCAATGCCACTAAATGCAACTATTTTCCTATTATTGCCATCTACGTCGCTGATGATCTCAGCTTTAAAAAAACTATTATTATACTTAGATGATATATTTGTTTTATCTTCACCAAGAATTAAGAATATATAATCTTTATTGATAGTAGACAAAATATTCTGTCTGAGAGGACCAGATGGTAGTAATAATTTGTTGCCGAATCCTCTTCTTCCATTAATAGCAACAATGCTTTTTGATTTATTGATCGAACTATCTTGCAATCCATCATCTAGAATTATTAAATCTGGATTTTCATTTTTTATTATCGTATCTATTGCATCTTTTCTATTTGAACAAATATAGGTTACACAAACTTTTGTGTAAAGTAGTGCCTCATCTCCTGTGTCCATCACAGAATGCTTAGTATTATCTACTTTAATAGTACCATTTAATTTTCCTTTGTAGCCCTTAAGTAGTACAACAATTTTTTTATTTGGAAGCATTTTAATTATTGTTAAAGCAATTGAAGTTTTACCTGAACCTCCTACAACAATATTCCCTATACATATAATGGGTACTTCAAAATAATGTGTTTTTCTAAAATATGTTCTTAAGCTAAAAGCTATGAGATACACAATTGATAAAGGTAGCAATAAAAAAGAAATAATTTTAAATATAAAATTATTATTATACCAGATGCCTAAAAATAATTTATTTAAAAATTTATATATCATTATTTAAAATATTGGAATTAAGATAATGCATTGTATCTTTAAGAATATCTGTTGCCTCTTCATTAATTTTTCTCTTTAACTCATCTTCGTCAGAAGGTGGTGCATCGTAACATTTCATTAGCTTTACCTGTAATTGTCTTAAGTTATCTACTGGCTCAGTAATAGATAGATGGCCTAAAGTCTCATAGACCTCTAGAAAATTTTCTACATGTTTGCCATGAAATATATTATTACAAAAATATGCTGCTTCTATTGGATTTTGGCCTCCGTGAGGTACAAAGCTACCTCCAATAAATATAAAATCTGCTAACTTGTAAAATATTCCTAGTTCTCCAAATGTATCTGCGAGATAGATATCTGTACTTTTATCTACTTGCCCATTTGCAGACCTTATTGCTACTTTTGAATTAGGCATTTGGTCTAATAATTTTCTTCTATTAGGATGCCGCGGGACAATTATAGCTATAAATTCTTGCCTAGCTTTTCTTATTTTATTTGTTATATCTGAAATTAATTTTTCTTCACCTGGATGAGTGCTGGCAGCAAGAAAAACTTTTCTACCTTTAAATATTTTTTTTAGCTCATTATAGGGGCCTTCTTTAACTTCAAACTTATCAGAACTAAATTTAAGGTTTCCAGTATAGTATGTATTGCTAATCCCAAGTTTATTATAAAAAAGAGAACTTTCTTTATTTTGAGTTAGACATAGATCAAAACTTTTAAATATTAATTCTGAGGATTTTTTAAATCGCAACCACTTATTATATGAATTTATAGTCATTCTTCCATTGATGATTGCCAGCTTTATTTTCATTTTTTTTATTTGTAAAATTAAGTTTGGCCAAATCTCTGATTCAACAAATATTGCATAACTAGGTTTCCAATATTTTAAAAATCTTGCGTTAAATAAAGGGGTATCTAAAGGTAAATACTGATGTACAGTTTTAGAACCTAATTTATTCATTACTATCTTTGCAGCGCTAGTAGTTCCTGTAGTTAATAAGATTTGATTTATTGATTTTGTATTTTCTAATTCATTGACAATTCGCAATATTGATAGACTTTCACCAACACTAGCAGCGTGTATCCAAATGAGCTTACCTTCCTCTCTGCTCACACTTGCCTCACCGTAACGTTCTCTAAATCTATTAGGATCTTCCTTATCTCGCTTAATTCTTCTTCTAATATATAATCCGGTAAAAGGGATTAATAACATAGATATTAAATAATAAATCTTGAGAAGCATGATTAGGAGTCTATATGATTTGTAGCAATCTCTGTAATATTTATTAGGCTCTTTTCCAAAGCTTCTTGTTGTATTGGAACATCTATTTTATTAATTTTTATATCTATTGGATCACCCCATACTATGCATATTTTATTAAATGGCTTTGGAATAATAAATTTATCCCACGTGTTTAAGACCCATTGTTCTTTATAAGCTAGTGCCATTGGTAGAATTTTTTTATTGCTGATTCTTGAAATGTTAATAGTTCCTTCGCTTACTTTATGTCTTGGACCTCTTGGCCCATCTGGAGTAATACCGATAGAAATATTAGCTTTTAATGTTTTGATAATTTTTCTTATACTTGAAATAGTATTTTTTTCTTTTTCTTTATTAGGATTATTTGTTGATCCACGAATGGAATTAAAGCCATGGTATTTTATAAGGTCAGCGATAATATCTCCATCTTTATGTTTAGATATCAAAATTTCGATTCTATTTTTAGTTTGCCACGTAAATGGAGAAAGTAGAAGCTGGTCATGCCATAAAGCATAAATAAAAGATTTATTTTCTAAAATTATTTTATCAAAGTTATCTTTATTGATGAATGTTTTTTGTGAAGAGATATACACAATGTAAACATACAACGCACCAACAAGAGAAAGAAATTTTTTGATAAAGTAATTTTTTAAAAAATTTTTGATCATCTAATTAAAACTGTCGTTCATAGAGCCTTTTGTATAACCCACTATTCTGGATTAATTCTTTATGTGTTCCAGTTTCTTCAATAATGCCATTATCTAATACTATAATTTTATTAGCATTTTCAATAGTGCTTAATCTATGCGCAATAACTAAAGTTGTTCTATCCTTCATTAGTGTTGAGATCGCTTTTTGAACTTCATATTCTGACTCAGAGTCTAGACTTGATGTTGCTTCATCTAGTAAAAGTATGGGTGCATTTTTTAAGAAGGCCCTTGCAATTGAAATTCTTTGTTTTTGACCACCTGATAGACTGTAGCCTTTTTCGCCAATCATAGTCTCGTAGCCATTTGGAAAATTTAAAATAAACTCATCAGCCGACGCTAATTTTGCTGCTGCAATTATTTCCTCTTCACCAGCATCTTTCTTCCCGTAAGATATATTGTCTCTAATTGATAAGTCAAAAAGAATTGGTTCCTGACTCACTAATGCTACTGAAGATCTAAGAGAGTATAAAGTTACATCTTTAGTACTTATTCCATCGATTAAAATTTCTCCATTTAGAGGATCGTAAAATCTTGGTATTAAATTTAAAGTTGAAGTTTTACCTGATCCACTAGGACCTACTAACGCGGTGATACTATTTGGCTCTAATTTAAAGTTAATATTCCTTAAAACAGTATTTTTTTTATCATACGAAAGGCTGACATCTTTAAATATAATTTCACCGTTTTTTACTATTAATTCCTTAGCATTATTTTTTTCTATAACTTCTAATGGTTGATCTAAAAGGTCAAAAACTCGCTTACCAGCAGCAAAACCTTCCTGCATAATAGTATTTGCTTGAGCAAGGCTTCTTAAAGGTTGAAATGCCAACATCATCGCGCCAAGAAAAGATATAAATTCATTTAATGGAAGTTCACCTTGAATACCTCTAATACCAGCGTAATACATTGCACCAGCAATACCAAAACCTGCCAAGAATTCAGAGAAGGGTGCCGCCGCTGCCTTTGTTTTTGTTGTTTTAATAAGAAGCTGCATTCTTCGATAAATAGATTGTGAAACTTTTTTAATTTCAGCTTCTTCTTGTTGATAGGCTTTGACTATCCTAGTTCCATCTAAGTTTTCTGTAAGTAAAGAAGCCAATACACCAGTTTCAATCTGAGTGCCTGTAGATGCTTTTTTTGTTCTTTTACCAAGTCGTTTTGATAAAAGTGCGACCAATGGAATGGCTATAAGAGCTATTAATGATAAAGTTATATCTTGATAAAACATTACACCTAGAAGACAAATTAAAGTTAATAAGTTTCTAAATGTATTAGCTAAATTATCACTGACAGCAGATTGAAGTAGATTAACATCATATAAAAAATTAGCTATAATTTTTCCAGAGTGATTAATTTGAAGCCAACCAAGATCAGCATAAGTAATTTTCGTAAACATTTTAATTTGAATGTCCGCAATTATTTTTTGTCCAACTTCAGTAAGTATCGAAACTTGAAAGAAGGTAGCTAAGCCTTTAATAAATAAAATCCCTATAACTCCTAATGGGATTAATACAACCATTTGAGCGTCACGTTCCAAAAATATTTTTTCTATAGCAGGGTCCAGTAACCATGCCGTGGCACCAGTAGCTAAAGCTATAATTACCATGAATATAAAAGACGTACTTAATTTAGATAATTGAGGTTTTATGTTCTCTTTAAAAAGACGTTTTAAAATTTCTGAATTTGTCATAAATAAAAATATGATTCTACAGTATCATTGTTGCTGTTCCAATTATTGAATAATTAAAATAAGGCTATTTTCCGGCTAAAGTCATGCCTTCAATGCAAAGAGTAGGGGCATTAGAGCCATATTTAAACTCTAAATCGTTAGCTGCAGATAAATTTAAGAACATTTCAGTTAGATTTGAGGCAATAGTTATCTCACTAACTGGAAAAGCCAGCTCACCATTTTCAATCCAGTAGCCACTTGCTCCCACACTGAAATCTCCAGTTATTAGATCAAAACCTGAACCCATAAGTTCAGTTGCATAAAATCCACTTTTAATAGAACCAATTAGGTCTTCGAAAGACAACATGCCATTTGCCATAAATAAATTATTAGTACTAGTACCTGGTGGAGAACCAATAGACCTAGAAGCATGACCAGTTGTTTTTAGATTCAATTTTTTACCTGTAGCAGTATTTAATAGCCATGTTTTTAAAACACCATTACTGACTAGTTCTGTTTTTTTGTTTTTAACTCCCTCTCCATCAAACAAACTTGAATTCATACCTCTTACAATTTTAGGGTCATCAATGATCGATATATCTTTTCTAAAAATTTGCTTATCTAAACTATCTTTTAAAAAACTGGTTCCACGAGCTATAGAATTTCCTGATATCGCACCAGCTACATACTTAACTATTCTGTTGCTAATTCTTCTGTCAAACACTACGGAGGTTTTGCAAGAACTAACTTTTCTTGGATTGATTCTTTTTAAAGTAAGGTTAGCAGCATTCTTGCCAATTTCTTCAGGCAAATTAAGATCTTCATAATGAATAGCAGAGGCATAATCGTAATCTCTCTCCATATTGACACCATCACCTGCAATAACTGAACACGATATAGAATTGCTTGATGACTTGTAGCCACCCATAAAGCCATGACTTGTTGCTAAAAAAAATTCACTAGTTCCAAAAGATGCACCGGAGCCTTCAGAGTTACTGATACCTTCAATACTTAAAGCGGCATCCTCACATTTTTTAACATTTTCAATCATTAAATTTGTATCAGTCTCGTAGTCTTGGCATAAATCTAAATCTACAAAATCTGTTTCTAGTTGCGAAGGATCACCTAGGCATGCAGTGTCATCTTCTGGAGCTAATTTTGCCATTTCAACTACCTTAGTTACAAGTGTATCTATATTTTTCACGTTAAAGTTTGAAGATGAGACAAATGATTGCTTTGATCCTATTAAAGCTCTAATTCCAAATGTTTTACCTGAAGATTCTTCAACATCTTCAATTTTACCAAATCTATACGCAATTGATTTACTAGTTCCCTTAGCTAGAACAATATCGCAATCAGTTGCTCCAGCAACTTTTGTCTTTGTAATAATTTGGTCTGCTAAATTCTTAAATTCCATAATACTAAATATAGCTTGATAATAAGGCTAAACAAATAAGTAACCCTAAATACTGATTACTTTTGAATAATGCAAGACATACCTCGGGACTTTTTATATCTAATTTTGTTATTTGTAAAAATTGATGAATAAAAACAGTTAGTAAAAAAAGAAAAAATAGTAATTTTTGAGATGAAATTATCCCAAAAATGCAAAGACTCAGTGTCATTAGTGAATAAAAAGATGCAACCCAATATTTAGTATTATTACCAAAAAGAATAGCAGTAGATTTAACTCCTATTGAAAGATCATCATCTATATCTTGGTGTGCATAAATTGTATCGTAACCCAAGGTCCAAAAAATTCCCGCCACATATATAAATATAATTTCAATTGATATGCTATTAGCTATAGCGGAATACCCAATTAGAACTCCAATATTAAAAGTAATAGCGAGAAAAAATTGTGGCCAGTAGGTTACCCTTTTTGTTAGAGGATAAATTATTAATAATAGGAAAGATATAAATCCAATTTTTATTGATAATAAATTTAAGCTTAAAAGAATACAAAGTCCAATTAGAGATAAAATAATAAATAAAATAATTGCATCATAGACTGATACAGACTTACTTGCTAGAGGTCTGGATTTAGTTCTTTCAACCTTAGTATCTATATTTCGATCAAAAATATCATTTATAACACAACCAGCTGAACGCATTACAAAAGAGCCAACAATAAAAATTATAAATAAAAATGTATTTTGTTTAATATCTTGTATTGAATTACATGCAGCTATTAAGCCCCATAAGCACGGAAACATTAATAATAATGACCCAATAGGCCTATTCAATCTTGTTAGTAAAATGTATGATTTTAATTTATGATTCATACTTAAGAAAACTATAGCCAATATCTAGTTAATAATAGCTAAAATAACATGAAACCAAGAAATCGAATATTTTTAGATGAAAAAATCTCAACTGGTAAAATCATCAAAATAAAAGATAAGCAAGCACATTATTTAATCAATGTCCTAAGGTGCAAGATAAATGAAAAAATTTTAATTTTTAATGATGGTGAGTGGCTCGCAGAAATAGTAGATATTAGAGCTAAAGCAATAGATTTAATTATAGAAAAAAAAACAAGAGATCTTTTAAAGCAGCGATCAATCAAGCTTTATTTTTCACCTTTAAAGAGAAATCCCAATGAAATTTTAATTCAAAAATGCACTGAAATTGGAGTAAATATATTTCAACCTATAGCAATGGAACATACTAATATTTCAAAAGTTAATTTAGATCGATTAAAGCTAATTTCTTTAGAGGCAATTGAGCAATCTGAGCAATTAATAATTCCTAACATAAGCCAAACGATAGGATTTAAAGAATTTCTTAAGCAAATAAAAAATGATGAGATAATTATAGCTTGTACTGTTCAGTGTAAGAACATATCTATTGGGCAAGTTATAAAAGAAAATTTTAATAAAGATATTTCTATATTAATTGGTCCAGAGGGAGACTTTTCTAAATTAGAGTTAGATAATATAAAATCTCATAAGAATATTGTTGAAGCTTCTTTGGGAGAGAATATTTTAAAAGGTGAAACGGCTTCAATAGTTGCTTCTGCTTTAGTAAAGGATAGTTTATCTCAATGTTAAAAAAAATAGATTTAGTTAAATACTTTTCAGATGGTACTAAATTAAAAGGATCTGAAAAAATAGGCACTGAGCATGAAAAATTTATTTATAATAAAAGTGATCTATCATTAATCCCTTTTAATGGAGATAGAAGTATTTCCACTGTCTTAAGAAAATTTGTAGAAGATGGATGGACTGCAGTAGTAGAAGAAGATCAAATTGTAGGTGCATCTAAAAATGGTGCAAGCATCACTCTAGAACCAGGTGGACAATTTGAACTTTCTGGCGCACCTTTAAACAATCTTCATGAGACTTGTCGTGAAATAAATGATCATCTTAGTTTCACTAAGTCAATTGAAGAAGAACTAGATATTGGATTTTTAGGAATAGGCTTTATTCCACTTGGAGGTTTCGATGATATGCCAAAAGTTCCTAAAAAAAGATATCAGCAAATTATGACACCATACATGAGGAAAGTTGGTGGTCTTGGTCTTGAAATGATGTATCAAACTTGCACTGTTCAAGCAAATTTTGATTTTTTATCTGAAAAAGATATGTCAACAAAAGTTAATGTTTCTGCAGCATTGCAACCATTAGCCACTGGTTTATTTGCAAATTCACCTTTTAAGAAAGGAAGGCCGAATGGACACTTATCTTATAGAAGTGCTATTTGGGATGATACAGATAAAGATCGAACTGGAATATTACCATGCATGTTGGATAAAAGTTTTAGTTTTGAAGAGTATGTAGATTATCTTTTAGATGTGCCGGTATATTTTATTGTAAGAAACAAGGAATACATCGATTCTACAGATTTTACTTTTAGAGATTTAATGGATGGAAAAAATAAAAATATTAAATCTGAGGAAATTACAATCGATGATTGGGAAACGCATGTATCTACTATATTTACTGAGGTGAGATTAAAAACATATATTGAAATGCGTGGAGCAGATGCTGGTAGCTATAAATCTCTATGCGCCTTGCCAGCTTTATGGACTGGATTGTTATATGATAATGAAACATTGGATGCTGCAAACGATATTATAAAAGGTTGGCACTTAAATGAAATTTTAAATTTTAAAATTGAGAGCTCTAAAACTGGTTTAGATGCATTAATTCAAAATAAAAGTGGTTGGAGAATTACAGAAGAAGTCCTTGAAATAGCTGTTCATGGACTGAAAAAAAGAAAAGAATTTAACCTTAGTGGTGAAGATGAGACTATATTTTTAGAATACTTATTTAACATTTTAAATACTAAACAAGTAACAGCCTCTAAAGTATTAAATAGTTTTAATAATGATTGGGGTAAGGATTTTAAAAAGCTTTATAGTGAGTTATCTTTTTAATTAACCTGTGGCAGTTCCGCCTACCGTTAGATTATTTACAAGCATTGTAGGTTGTCCCACACCAACTGGTACACTTTGACCGGCTTTACCACAAGTACCAATACCAGTATCCATTGCACTATCATTACCAACCATTGAAACTCTTTTTAGAACGTCTGGACCATTGCCAATAAGAGTTGCACCTTTTATTGGTTGCTCAATTTTACCATCAATAATTTTGTATGCTTCGGTGCATGAAAATGTAAATTTTCCACTAGTAATATCTACTTGGCCACCACTGAAATCAACAGCATAAACACCATTTTTAACAGTTTTTATTATTTCTTCTGGAGTTTTATTTCCTGACATCATGTAAGTATTTGTCATTCTTGGCATTGGTGCATGAGCATAACTCTCCCGCCTTCCATTGCCTGTAGGACTAACTCCCATTAACTTTGAATTATGCCTGTCTTGCATATAACCAGTTAGAATTCCATTCTCAATTAAAGTAGTACAACTTGTTGGAGTTCCTTCATCATCTACACTTATTGAACCTCTTCTGGAGTCAATAGTTCCATCATCAACAATTGTTACTGAATCGTGTGCAATTTTTTCACCCATTAAGTTTGAAAAAGCTGAAGTTTTTTTTCTATTAAAATCACCTTCTAAGCCATGACCTATTGCTTCATGCAGAAGAATACCTGGAAAGCCTGGACCTAGGACTACATCCATTTCACCCACTGGAGAATCTACTGATTGAAGATTAATTTCTGCTTGAGCTAAAGCTCCATCTACTTGTTTTTGCCAATAATCTTCTTCTAAAAACTTTTGATAATCTACTCTACCTCCAACACCCATTCTGCCTGTTTCTTGTCTTCCATTTTTTTCTAAAACTACAGAAATACCAAGTCGTACAAGTGGTCTTATATCTTCAACATAAACTCCATCAGGCCTATATATTCTTACGACCTGCCATTCACCACTAAGAGATGAAGATACTTGTTTAACTAATGGGTTTCTTGCTCTTGCATATTTATCAATTTCCTCAAGAGTTTTAATTTTATTTTCAAAATTCACAGAATTAACTGGATTTAAATCTGTATAAAGTTTTTTATTTGTTCGAGTGAAGTTTGAATTAAAGCTTCCATTATTATTTTTAGTAATAAAGCTGACAGTATCTCTGGCTTTTTTTAATGACTTAGTGTCTATATCAGATGAATGCGCGTAGCCAGTCGCTTCACCTGCAATAGCCCTTAAGCCAAAGCCTTTTGATACGTCAAATGAAGCACTTTTTAATTTTTGATCATCAAAAACAAAACTTTCACTTTCACAATATTCAAGAAATAGCTCACCATCATCTGCTTTATGCAGAGAATCGTTAACGATGTTATTAACAGAGCCGGATGTTAAATCGCTATCATTAAAGAAAAGATCCTCAGTATTTATATTTTTATTTTTATTATTTGCACTCACGTAGTTTATATAGTTTAAAATTTAGCCAAATTTGATTAAAAATTGCGTCATTCTGTCGCAAAAAATTGCCTATTAAATTAATTCTTTATGACATTAAAATTGCTATTGCAATTGATTAAAATAGCTATATTTACCTAGTAAATCAAGATTAGATTATGAAATTATTTTTTAAAATTTTAACATTATTGTTTGTCAGCACAAATTTTTCATTTGCAGAAAATTTACCAGTAGACTGGCAGTATGGATTCCAGGAACCAGCTACTGATTTAATGGCGGATGTAATTAATTTTCATACGTATATTTTGTTGCCAATAATAACTGCCATTTCCGTTTTTGTGCTTGGACTTCTTATTTATATTTACTACAGATTTAATAGTGTCAGAAACCCTGTAGCATCGACAACAACACACAATACATTAATTGAAATACTGTGGACAGTTATTCCAGTTGTTTTATTAATAATTATTGCAATTCCATCGTTTAGAATTTTGTATGTCTCAGAAACAATTCCAGATTCAGATATTACAATAAAAGCTACTGGTCATCAGTGGTACTGGACTTATGAATATCCAGATTATGGAGATTTTGCAATCGATGCAAACATGCTAGATGACAGTGAATTATCAGACCCAAAATTGAGATTACTAGAGACAGATACTCAAATTGTTGTTCCAGTTAATAAAGTTGTTAAACTACTAATAACTTCTGATGATGTTTTACATTCTTGGACGATTCCAGCGTTTGCAGTAAAGATGGATGCCGTACCAGGTAGAATAAATGATACTTGGTTTAAAGTTAACAATGAAGGTATTTACTATGGTCAATGTTCTGAACTATGTGGGCCTAGACATGCTTTTATGCCAATAAATGTAAAAGTAGTATCACAAGAAGAATTTGATGAATGGATAAATTTTGCTAAGGAAGAGTACGCTTCAGTTGAAACGTCTAAAATTAAATTGGCTGCTAAATAATTGAGGAGAAAATAATGGTAGATATAACACCCGATAACATAGACCACGCACATGATCATCATCCAACTGGATGGAGAAGATATCTTTATTCTACAAATCATAAAGATATTGGAACATTATATTTAATTTTTGCAATTGTCGCTGGGGTGATTGGTGGTTTAATGTCTGTCGTGATGCGAATAGAGTTAATGTATCCAGGTGATGGAATATTAGGCGGTGATCATAATCTTTATAATGTGTTAGTTACAAATCACGGTTTAATAATGATTTTCTTTATGGTTATGCCTGCAATGATTGGTGGATTTGGTAACTGGATTGTACCTCTGATGATTGGTGCTCCAGATATGGCTTTTCCAAGAATGAATAATATATCTTTTTGGCTTTTGCCAGCTTCTTTTATACTTTTACTCTCTTCATTATTTGTCGAGGGAACTGCTGGTGGACAAGGTGTTGGAGGTGGCTGGACACTTTATCCTCCTCTATCCTCATCTATTGGGGCCCCAGGTCCTGCAGTTGATTTAGCTATTTTCTCACTACACATAGCTGGTGCATCTTCGATCTTAGGTGCCATTAATTTTATTACTACTATATTCAATATGCGTGCTCCTGGAATGACACTTCACAAAATGCCTTTATTTGTTTGGTCTATTTTAGTAACAGCTTTCTTATTATTACTATCTTTGCCAGTATTAGCTGGCGCAATAACTATGCTCTTAACGGATAGAAATTTTGGCACAGCTTTTTTTGCAGCTGAGGCAGGTGGAGACCCAGTACTATTTCAACATTTATTTTGGTTCTTTGGCCATCCTGAGGTTTATATTTTAATATTACCTGGATTTGGAATTATAAGTCATGTTGTATCAACTTTTTCAAAGAAACCAATATTTGGTTATTTGGGAATGGCATATGCAATGGTATCTATTGGCTTTCTTGGCTTCATTGTGTGGGCACATCACATGTATACAGTTGGAATGAGTGCAGATATTAAGGCATACTATGTTTTTGCCACAATGGTTATTGCTGTTCCAACTGGAATTAAAATATTTTCATGGATTGCAACTATGTGGGGTGGTTCTGTGGAACTTAAAACTCCAATGTTATGGGCAATGGGTTTCATATTTTTATTTACTGTAGGTGGAGTAACTGGAGTTGTTTTAGCTAATGCTGGAATTGATCATTCATTACATGATACATATTATGTGGTTGCTCACTTTCACTATGTTCTTTCAATGGGTGCTGTATTTGCAATATTTGCAGCTTTTTATTATTGGTTTGGTAAAATGTTTGGAAAAAATTATTCAGAGTGGCTTGGAAAACTTCACTTCTGGCTAACTTTTATTGGTGTTAATATTGTATTCTTCCCACAGCATTTTTTAGGCCTTGCTGGTATGCCAAGAAGATATGCTGATTACCCAGATGCTTTTGCTGGTTGGAATTATGTTTCTTCAATTGGATCTTATCTTTCTTCTGTTGGACTTTTAGTATTTTTTATCATGTTAATCCATGCTTTTATGAAGAACGAACAATGTGCAGATAATCCTTGGGGTGAAGGTGCGGATACATTGGAATGGACATTGTCTTCTCCACCACCATTTCACCAGTTTGAAGAATTACCTGTTATCAAGTAATATAGGAGACAATTTTGTCACATATAACAGCACTAGAGCAAGGTGAAGACAAGCAGTCTATGAATGGTTTTGTCTATACACTTAAGGCTTACTTTTCTCTTCTTAAGCCAAGAGTGATGTCACTTTCTATATTTACCAGTTTTGTTGCAATGGTGATAGCTCCAGGTGAAGTGTCTTTAATTTCTAGTGCCTTAATTATTTTTGCAATTTCAATTGGATCAGGTGCTTCAGGGGCGTTAAATATGTGGTATGAAAGAGATACTGATAAACTTATGACCAGAACAATGGACCGAGCAATTCCAGCTGGAATTATTGCACCTAATTATGCATTGATATTTGGCACGATATTATCAATCATATCCATTGCTATTTTATATTATGCTTCAAATTTGTTAGCTGCATCACTATTAGCTTTAACAATTGTTTACTATGTTCTTGTTTATACAGTTTGGCTAAAAAGAAGAACTCCTCAAAATATTGTAATAGGCGGCGCAGCGGGCGCTTTCCCACCAATGATTGGGTGGTCAGCAATAGCTGGATCTCTTTCATATGAACCTTTAATAATATTTACTATTATCTTTTTATGGACCCCTCCACATTTTTGGGCACTAGCACTTTATCGTTCGGGAGAATATAAAAAAGCTGGAATTCCAATGATGCCAGTTATTGTTGGTCCTGAAAGAACGTTAAATATGATTCTTGCTTATAGTGTTATCTTATTTCCTGTAACGATTAGCCTTGGCTTATTTTACTCTTATCTTTACACAATTTCTGCAACAGTCTTAAGTGTCATATTTGTCTATCTATCTCTAAAACTAAAAAATACACCTGTTGATGCTAAAGATTTTGAAAAAAAAGCGCAGCAATTTTTTTATTTTACGATTATTTTTTTGTTTAATATATTTGCGATCTTATTAATTGATAGTGTGATGATGTAGATGGTAGATAAAAAAACAAAAAAGAAAAATATGTATACAGCCTTATTTTTGGCAAGCTTAATGGTCATATTTTTTCTTTATACAATCTATAAAATTTCAAACATGGCCTATCCATCATGAAATATAGGTTAATAAATTATATTTCCAATAAGAATAACCGTTTAGCTATGAGTCTTTTAACTTTAGTACTTGCAATGCTTCTATTGGCATACGCTTCAGTGCCATTATATAATTTATTCTGCCGAGTCACAGGATTTGGTGGAACACCTATCATCACACAAATTGAAAGTGAGTATGTTTTAAGTAAAACTATTGAAGTAAGATTTGATGCTAATGTTTCATCAGGCTTAAATTGGGATTTTTACCCTGAAAAGAAAACCTATGATCTTAAAATAGGTGCAGACTATACAGCTAATTACATTGCAAAAAACAACTCTGATACTTCAATTAGTGGTACAGCATCATTTAATGTAAGTCCTGATGATGCAGGTAAGTATTTTAGTAAATTGGAATGTTTTTGTTTTAATGAACAGTCTCTTCAACCCGGGGAACAAAGAGTGATGCCAATCAATTTTTATATTGATCCAGAAATAGTTAATGATAAATTTATAGGTGATTTATCTGAGATAACTTTATCCTATACCTTTTATGAAACATCTGATAACAAGAAATTATGAGTTCTAATAATCCTAAAGGTCATGATTACCATTTAGTAGACCCAAGCCCATGGCCGCTGTTAGCATCTATAGGTGCTTTAATACTATGTTTTGGTGCAGTAATATACTTTAGAACTGATAATCCATGGACTATGATTATAGGACTGCTTGCTGTGATGTATGTTGCATTTATGTGGTTCAGAGACATCATAATCGAAGGTGAAAAAGATGGTCACCATACAATGGTCGTTCAGCTAGGTTTGCGATATGGTATGACACTCTTTATCGCTTCTGAAGTAATGTTTTTTGTTGCTTGGTTTTGGGCTTATTTTAATGCAAGTTTATATCCAACTGAACAAATTGGTTCTACTTGGCCACCATTAGAAATTGAGTTATTAGATCCATGGCATATACCATTAATTAATACTTTAATTTTACTTCTATCTGGCACGTCAGTTACTTGGGCACACCATGCACTTCAAGAAGGACACAGAAAAGAAGTTATTCAAGGGTTAGTTATTACCGTAATCTTAGGAGTAATATTTTCTGGATTCCAAGCATATGAATATATGCATGCGCACTTTGATTTTGCTGGACACATTTACGGAGCAACCTTTTTTATGGCAACAGGGTTCCATGGATTTCATGTAATAATTGGCACTATATTTCTTGCGGTGTGTTTAGGCAGAGCTATGGCTGGACATTTTAAACCTGATCATCACTTTGGATTTGAAGCTGCAGCTTGGTATTGGCATTTTGTTGATGTTGTTTGGCTATTTTTATTTGCTGCAATATATGTATGGGGCTCATATTAAAGAGTTAATCTTTGATAAAAAACATAGCATTTCATTCTTTATTTTTAATTGCTCTAGTATCTTTGGTGTATTTAGGTTCTTGGCAACTACACAGATTAGAATGGAAAACAGAACTTCTAAATTCAATTAAAGATGGACAGACAGAGGACTATATTGAGTATCCATTTGATATAAAGAACAATGACTTTTCTTATAAAAAATCATCTTTATCAGGAAAAATAGATCAGTCTAAAGAACTACATTTTTTTAATATCAATTCATATGGTCAGTCAGGATATAATATTATTGTGCCATTACTCACCGAAGGTAGGACGGTGTATGTTGATTTAGGATGGACAAATTTTACAGATATTAACTCCAAAGAATTTATGTTTAGGTCTTTAACAGGCAAACTTGATTTTAAAGGAATACTTATATATTCAAAAGAACGACGATTGTTCTCCCCTCAACCAGATACTATTAAAAATAGCTGGTATTTAATGAATATTGAAGAAATGGATCAGTTCACAAAATTGAACAGTGAAAAGTATATCTTTAGAGTTGTTGAGCAAGAATATTACTCAGATTTATTAAATGAGTTTACAGCTATAAATATTCCAAATAATCACTTACAATATGCTATAACGTGGTTTGCTTTAGCAATTTCTATTGCAGCTATGTACATAATTTATATTTATAAAAATATTTTAAAAAGATGAAATATCTAAGTACTAGAGGTGGGGAGAAAGATCTTACATTTAAAAATATTTTATTTTCAGGCCTAGCTTCAGATGGGGGCCTATATGTTCCTGATGTGTGGCCACAAATTAATTATAATGCTCTAAAAAAGATTAATAATTATTCTGAATTAGCATTAGAAATTATATATCCATTTATTGGAGAAGATATTAAAAAAAAGGAGCTTAAGGACTTAATAGATAATGCTTATTCTAAATTTAGTAATAATAATATAATTTCATTCAAAAATCTTAAGCAGAAAGAATATATAGTAGAGTTATTCAATGGCCCTACGCTTGCATTTAAAGATTTTGCAATGCAACTTATAATACCTATTTTTGATCATTACTTGTTGCAAGAAAATAAAAAATTAAATTTAATAGTAGCTACTTCAGGTGATACTGGATCAGCAGCAATTAACGCAGTGAATCAAAGTAAGAAAATTAATGTCTTTTGTTTATTTCCAAAAGGAAGAATTTCTAGTTTTCAAAAAAAACAGATGACTACTGTACATGGTGAAAATATTTTTCCAATTGAGGTAGATGGAACATTTGATGATTGTCAAAATATTGTAAAATCAATTCTTGTTGATAGAGAGTTTTCTGAAGAATTTTCTATTGCAGCTGTAAATTCAATAAACTGGTCTAGAGTAATGTTTCAAATTGTTTATTATTTTTATACATTAATTGAGAATAATATTTCAGAAAATGAAGCAATAAATTTTTCTGTTCCAACTGGCAATTTTGGAGATATTTATGCCGGCTATGTTGGCATAAAAATGGGTTTACCAGCGAATAAATTAATTATTGCAACTAATGAAAATGATATTTTAGACCGTTTTATAAATTCTGGTAATTATTCAATAGAAAATGTTACTAGAACAACCAGTCCAAGCATGGACATTGCCATAGCTAGTAATTTTGAGCGCCTTTTGTTCGATCTTTATGATAAATCATCTTCATTAACATCAAAAAAAATGAATGAATTAAAAAACAATAAATTTTTTAGTGTAAATAGCGAACAATCTGATTTGGTAAAAAAAATATTCTCATCAAAAAAAATAAATCAAAATGAAGTTAATGATTTAATTAAAGAAACTTATAATGAATTTAATTATATAATTGATCCACATACAGCTATTGGACTTGGAGCTTCTAGATCGCTTAATCAGATAGGTGATAATAACTTTATTTTAGGAACAGCTCATCCAATCAAATTTTCTGATACAGTTGAAAAAGCAATAGGACAACCAATGCAATCTAGCGAAGAGTTTAATAAAGTTTTTGATAATGAAGAAAAATTTTATAGCTTTAAAAACTCAACTGATGAAGTAAGAAATATTATTAAGGATAATTATTCTAAATAATAAAAATGTCTTTTCTAAATGCATACAGTCTTAAAAAAAATCTATTTGAAATTACAGGTCAAAAAGTAATACTACGTCCACCACAATATAGTGACTGGAAAGCCTGGGCAGATGAAAGAAAGAAAAATAAATTGTATTTGCAGCCTTGGGAACCTTTGTGGTCTATCAATGAATTAGAAAGAAGTTCATTTGTAAAAAGAGTCAGAATGTTTGAAAGACTTTCGCATAATGATCAAGCTTACTCTTTTCTAATATTTACATCTGATAATGAAGACTTTATTGGAGAAGTTAATATCAGTAATGTTCAAAGAGGCATAATTCAATCTTGCACAATTGGCTATTGGATTGCAAAAGATTGTGAAGGCAAAGGTATGATGAGCGAGTCATTAGAGCTAGTTAAAGAATTTATTTTTAATGAGCTAAAGTTGCACCGCATTGAAGCAGCTTGTTTACCTCATAATATGCCGTCGCTAAAAGTACTTTTAAAAAACGGGTTTATTAAAGAAGGTACAGCACGTAAATTATTGAAAATAAACGATAAATGGCAAGATCACACTGTACTTTCTTTTATACTTGATGATTTTAAAAAATTAAAATAATTCAATTTCTCCATCACCATCATCAACAAAAAAGTCTTCTAGTGGTTTTGCATCAGGCGTTGCAAGATACTCGTCTAAATTAGTCTTTCCAGAAGCTATTATTGTACTGTCATCTACACACATATTTCCTGTAAATTTCTTAGAGTCTTGCGTTAGAATTATATAAGCAGCATCTCCCATAATTTCTGGTTTACGGCACTGACTTAATCCTTTATCGGCCAGTGTAGCTCCAAGAATATTTCTTACAGCAGATGTATCAATCATAGTTCGTGGCCATAACGAATTAACTGCAATACCATGTGTTTTTAGTTCTTCTGACATCCCTAATGTACACATGCTCATACCATATTTTGCCATTGTATACGCAACATGTGGCTTAAACCATTTTGATGCCATATTAAGTGGAGGGCCTAAATTAAGTATGTGAGGATTTTCAGATTTCTTGAGGTGAGGAATACAAGTTTTTGAAACCATAAAAGTTCCTCTTGTATTAATATTGTGCATTAAATCATATCTTTTCATTTCTGTGTGTAGAGTCGAAGATAAATTAATTGCACTAGCGTTGTTAACGCAAATATCTATACCACCAAATGTTTTTATAGTTTGTTCAACAGCTGCATTTACTTGATCTTCAAATCTTATGTCAGTTTTAATACCAATAGCATCACCACCAGCTTCTTTTAATTCTTCAGCGGCAGTATGTATCGTACCTGGTAGTGTAGGGTGAGGCATATCTGTTTTTGCAGCAATTACTATATTAGCTCCATCTTTTGCAGCTCTTCTAGCAATTTCAAAACCAATTCCACGAGTTGCTCCAGTAATAAATAATGTTTTTCCAGATAAATTCTTCATATTATTTTCCTTTAATTTAAGTTTGATTTTAGTGATTATGCGTTTCCACCAGATGTCGCTAAATAAGTTATATTAATTCCTAAATTAGCCATACTTTTATTCCATTTTTTACTTGATTCACAATCAAATATAAAATCTTTTGATGCATTAGCTACAAGCCACTCGTTATCAGCTATTTCTTGTTCTAGCTGCCCGGCTTCCCAGCCAGCATAGCCAAATAAAACCATTTTATTGCCAGGTATTTCTTGATCCCCTATATTCTCTAAAACATTAGTACTAGTTGAAAGTTTTATATCAGTTGTAATTGATTGAGTAGTTTCTTCAGTATAGTCGTTTGAATGTAGAACAAAGCCTTTAGTTATATCTACTGGGCCACCTAAAAATATATCTAGATTATAATTGTTATCTTTTATTTTTCTTAAACCTAAGTCTTCCGAGAGTTCATTTAAATTTATTTTTTTTAAGGGCTTATTGAGAATTAAACCAAAAGCCCCATTTGCATCATGATTATATATAAAAATAACAGCATTTTTAAACCTGTCATCGGGCATCTGAGGCATTGCAATTAATAACTTGCCTGTTATATATGTTTGTTTGATACTATTCATAATAATATTTAATATAAGTTAAATTATAATTAATTTCCTAGAAAGAAAGAAAATATGACAATAAAAGTTGGTGATAAGATAACTAATGAGCCATTAACAATTCCATCTAAAGAAAAAGGAGTGGTGCCACTAAACTTAGAAGAATTTTCAAAAGGTAAGAAAATAGTTGTATTTGCTGTTCCTGCAGCATTCAGTCCAACCTGCTCTCAAACACATCTCCCAGGTTATATTGAAAATCATGATAAGCTAAAAGAAAGAGGAATTGATGAAATAATTTGTGTATCAGTTAATGATAACTTTGTCATGAATGCATGGGCTGCAGACCAGAAATCAGGTGATAAGGTAATTCTTGCTGCTGATGGAAGTGCTAAGTTTACTAAAGCAGTTGGAATGGATGCTGACTTGGAAGTTTTTGGCTTAGGTGTGAGGTCTAAGAGATATTCAATGCTAATTGAAGACTCGGTTGTCAAAAGCATTAACGTTGAAAGCAAGCCTGGACAGGCAGAAGATAGTGGTGCTGAAAAAATGCTTGAAATTATTGGATAGTTAAATTGCTGATGTAGCTAGATAGTCAGCTCTTTCATTGCCAAAATTTCCATCATGCCCTTTAACCCAAACCCAATGTATTTGGTGGAAGTTTATAAGTTTATCTAACTCGATCCATAAATCTTGATTTTTAACTGCTTTTTTTTGTGCTGTTTTCCACCCATTTTTTTTCCAATTTTCAATCCATTTACTTGATCCATCCATGACATACTTTGAATCAGTATGAAGTTTTAGGTTAGTCTTAGATGTAAAATATTTTAATGCTTCTATTACAGCTTTAAGCTCCATTCTATTATTGGTTGTATTTTCTTCGCTACCTGAAATTTCTTTTATTGCTCCATCATTATCAATATAAATACCCCATCCTCCAGGACCTGGATTACCAGAACAAGCTCCATCAGTATATATATTGATCAGATTACTAGAGTCCATATTCACTTACATTCTTAACAGATTGATGAAATCGAAGTTTATCATAGTACTCCAATGGATCCTTTGTAGTTACTAGATCATTTTCATTACGATGAATTTCATCATATAATCTTGTTAATAAAAATCTTAGAGCTGCAGCCCTACATAATATAGGAAGAGAAATAAGTTCGCTTGTACTGATTTCTCTAACTGAATTGTACTGTCTTAAAAATGATTTAGCTTTTGAAATATTAAACTGATTATCTCTTTCAAAGCACCAAGCGTTAATGCATATAGCTAATTCATAAGCATAATAATCATTACATGCAAAATAAAAATCAATAATCCCTGATAGTTTGTCATCAATAAAAAAAACATTATCTGGAAAAAGATCTGCATGAATAATTCCCGATGGTAGGTCTAAAGTCATACTTTTATTTAAATAATCATACTCATGATTTATTACCTTCAGTAGATCTTCATATTTATTTCCATTTAGATCTTTAATGGAGCTAACTAAATTTTTTAGGTCTTTTATACCAAGAGCATTTTCTCTAGTGATATTTAATTCATTTGATGATAAGTGAAATTTAGCTAAGTTATATCCTAATTCACTACAATGTTTGGGCGCTATATTTCTAATAGATTTTCCCTCAAGAAATGAGGTTATTACAGCCGGTTTATTTTTAATTAAATTATATAAGTTATTTGCTTTATCCTCTAAAACTTGTGGACATTTAATCTTGCTGTTATTTAAATGATTCATTAGCTTAAAAAAATATGGCAAATCATTTTCGTTTGTCCTTTTTTCAAAAATAGTAAGAATATATTTTTCCTTAACACCCTCTAAAAGATAATTAGAGTTTTCAACACCTTCTTTAATACCTGTAAATTTAATAATTTCTTCAATATTATATTTATCTAAAAAGGTACTTAGTTCGTTATCCGATATATCTGTATAAACTGCCATTATACACTTATAGCTTATGTTTAATTGAGTTGGAATGAAGTTTTATTAAATCTAAATTTATTAGATTTTTAATTTATCTAGGTCTTTAAGGCTGTCAGTAAAGATTTGATCAGATTTTTTAGAAGAAATCTTTTCAGATACAAGTTTTTCAGCTGAATCAATGGATTTCTCAATAATACTTTTACGTATTCTAGACATTGCTTGTATTTCAGCCTGATTAATTTTTTCAACTGATTGAACTTCTTGACGCTTAATTATTTCTTCGCTTTTAGCAAGAGCTGATTGTTCATAATTTTTAGCTCTTTCTTTTGCATTTGCTATAATAATTTCAGCCTCTTTCTCTGCATCTTCTTTTTTTCTCTCATATTCTGCAAGCAACGCGTTAGCTTCTTCTTTAAGCTCTATGGCATCACTGAGTTCTTTTTTAACTCTTTCAATTTGCTCATCTAGTAATTTTCCAATCATTGATGGGGCTTTTAAATATATAGCTATTGCAACAAATATTGTAAATGCAACTAATGTCCATGATGCTGGTTGTGAAAAAAATTCCATATCCCTAATTTAAATACTTTCTAGCGTCTTCTTCGACAACCTTTTCATCAGTAAATTTTTCAACAATTGATTGAATTGTCTCAATAGTTTTAGCTTCTATTTCTTCTACCGCATCGTTTTCTTTTTTAACTAGAGCTGATTGAGATTCATCAATTAAGCTTCTTATTTTTTCATCAGTTTCTTTTTTAGATAACTCAATTTTTTTATCTATATCTGTTTTACTATCAGTGTAGATTGATGCTGCTTCTAAATTACTATTTGTAATTTTAGCTTCATACTCTTCTAGAATAGATTTAGCTTCAGTTTTAAGCTGCTCAGCATCATTTAGATCCATTGAAACTTTATCTTTTCGCTCTTCTACTGTTGTTCTTAGTTGTGGTATAGCAATTTTCCACATGAATACATAAAGAGCCCCAAAAGTTATAATTAGCCAGAATATCTGAGATGGATAGCTACCAATATCCATTTGAGGTAATCCTCCACCTTGACTAGCTGCAAATGAATTTGCAGACCATAAGGTCAAGATGGTGCTAATTAAAACTTTAATGTAATTCATAATTATTTATCTATTTGCTTAGTTTTAACCAAACAAGATTAGAAACGCTATTACTAGTGCAAATAATGCAATTGCCTCAACTAAAGCAAATCCAAGCAGTACTTGGCCAAAAGCTTGTTGTTGAACCGATGGGTTTCTAAAAATACCCGCAATATATGCTCCAAATACAGTTCCTAGTCCAACACCAGGTCCCGCTACTCCAATTGTTGCCAATCCCGCTCCAATTAATTTTGCTGCTTCTACTTCCATTTTTCTTCCTTTCGTTTTTTATAATTAATTAATTAATATCTTTAATGATGCGGATGTAGGGCATCATTTAAATAAATGCATGTTAATATTGTAAATATATAAGCTTGCAAAAAAGCTATGAATGTTTCAAGCGCATAGATTGCAACAAGACCAGCTAAAGGTATAACACCAAAGAATCCCATCATCACAATGAAGCCAGCAAAAATTTTAATAATGCTATGTCCAGCAAGCATATTAGCCATAAGCCGCACTGAAAGTGCTACAGGTCTAGATAAATAGGATATTATTTCAATTGGTATAATTATTGGAGCCATATATATCGGAACTCCACTCGGGTAAAACATTTTTAGATAACCAAAACCATTCTTTGCAAAACCAAGAACAGTAACACCTATAAATATTAATCCGGCAAATGCAAATGTTACCGCAAAATGACTCGTGACCGTGAATGTGTAAGGAATTAATCCAATTAGATTACAGAAAAAAATAAACATGAATAGAGAAAATACAAAAGGAAAAAAAGCTCTTCCTTGGTCTCCAACATTAGTCCTCAATAAATCAGCAATAAACTCATATGAAAGCTCACACATAATCTGAAATCTATTTGGTATTATTGATCTTTTTGAAAGGCCTAACATAAAGAAAAACATGATAGCTATTGTTGCTATGACCATAAATTGTGATGAATTTGTAAAGGAGATATCTAGGTTCCCAACTTTTATAGGTGCAATTGTTGTTATTACAAATTGGTGAATAGGATCAATTAAATTTGGTGTTTTTTCAGCAGACATGTTTGTATTTTTTAGTTATTTTGCATAGATTTTGCAACCCTAAAAACATTTAATATTCCAGCTAAGCTTCCAAGCAAAAAGAAGATAATTGTAAATAAAGGTCTAGTGCTAAAATAGTTATCAAGAATCAAGCCAATACCAATACCAATTGCCATAGCCGCGACAATTTCTACCACTAATTTCATTACTTGGCCAAGTGGTGAGGGCTTAATATTTGGTGAAATCTTCTCAGCTATTTGATCTTTAGCGGCATCGATTCTTTCCTCTAAATTTTTAATCTTGATTTTTTCTTCTGGCATTAAGCAACTGCGCCAATTTCCTCAGCACGTTTTAAGTCTACGGATACTATTTGACTGACGCCTCTCTCTGCCATAGTGACTCCAAATAGTCTATCCATTCTGGACATAGTAAGAGCATGGTGAGTAATAATCATGAATTTAGTTTGAGTTTTGGCGCTAATATCATCTAACAAATTGCAAAACCTCTCTACGTTAGCATCATCCAATGGAGCATCTACTTCATCTAATACACAAATTGGTGACGGGTTTGTTAAAAAAATTGCAAAGATTAAAGACATAGCAGTTAATGCTTGCTCGCCACCTGAAAGTAAAGACATAGATTGCAGTTTTTTTCCTGGAGGACTCACCATCATTTCAAGACCAGCATCAAGAGGATCATCTGCATCAACTAGCTCTAGATGAGCCTTACCTCCATTAAATAGTTTAACAAAAACATCTTGAAAGTGATTGTTCACTGTATCAAAAGCTTTAAGTAATCGAGTACGCCCTTCTTTATTAAGTTCTTCAATTGACTCTCTCATTTTCTTAATAGCAGCATCCAACTCGTTTTTTTCAGTGCTCATATTTTCAAGCTCATCGTCTATTTCTTTAGTTTCTAAATCTGCTCTTAAATTAACAGCACCCATCGTCTCTCGCTGTTGCCTTAGCCTTTCCAACTTTGCTTCATTTCTATCCATATTAAGTCTCATTGCTTCTAAATCATCAGTAATTTCAAGTTTTTGAATTATATCTTGTGGTTTACAATAAAACTTTTCTTGAGATTCTTCATCAAGCTCTTTCAATCGTGATTCAGCAAGTTCTTTTGTGGCTTCAGTTCTTCCTTTTGACTCTCTAATATTAGCAAGATCGTTTTGAGCACTTCTTAAGCTACCTTCTATCTTTTTCAATTCATTGTCTGCTTCTGCAAGTCTATCAGCAGCAAACTGTCTTTCAGTCTCAGCAAACCCTTTGGTTTCAATTAACTGTCCTCTTCTCTGAGCAATTTCTTCTGGGCGATTAGAGATTTTTTTTAATTCTTCTTCTGATTTCTTTTTTCTTAAAGTAAGTTCTTCAATATGTTCATTAAACGATTTAATTGACTTCGTAAGTCTTTGAAATTCGTATGTCCAATCACTATATTTTTGTTCAATATCTTTTTGTCTTAATTTCTCTCTTAGTTCCAACGATAAGGTTGCTGCATCTTTGGCATCGTTGCTAGCTTTTTCGTAAGCTATTTTTGCTTTATTAGATATTTCTTCTGCCTCAGAAACTTTTTGAGATATTTCAGTCAGGCTTGCATAAAATTTTTCAGTAAATATTTTTGTCCAATTTGAAGTATCATCATAACCCTCAACCTCTTTAAGAGTTGAATGTTTAGACATTATATTTTCATTTGAAACTATTGTTCTTTGCCAGTCGTCTCTTTTTGAATTCTTGATAGTATTATACTGCTCTATATTTTTTTCTAAGTCAGTAATTTGAGCTTCTAATTGATCCTTCTCTTCCTTTAATGAGTCAATTTTTTCATTATCTATCTCATGAATACCTTGATCATTATCTGTATAATTTTTCTTAGCATTTAATATTTCAAGGTCTTTTTTAGCATCCTTTAATTGGAATTGTTCTCTTTCAAAATCACCTATAATTTGTTGAATTGTTCTCTCTAAATTATTTTTTGCCTCTTTTATTCTTTCTTCCTCATGATCCAAGGATTCCCTTTCAAGATTGATTCTATTGAGCTTTGCTGCAGCCTCAATTTCCTTTTCTCGTAAAGGTTTAATCTTTTCATTTGCTTTAGCCTGGTTAGTTGTAGCTTGCGTTACTTCTAATGTATATTTTTGAATCTGAGACTCACTTGATTGTAAGTTTTCATTAGATTTTTCAAAAGATTCTTTTAGATTGTACCACTTAAGATACATCACTACGCCTTCAAGACGATTAATTTCAGAAGATATCGTTTTATATGTTTCTGCTTGCTGAGCTTGTTTTTTTAAATTGGATATTTGTGATGTAAGTTGTCGCATAATATCTTTTAATCTTTGTAAATTTGTCTCTGCAGCCTTAAGTTTTAACTCAGCCTCATGTCTTCTCGAATGAAGACCAGAAATGCCTGCAGCTTCTTCTAATACAGCTCTTCGATCAATTGGTTTTGCATTTATTAGTGCACCAACTCTACCTTGACTAATAAGTGAAGGGGAGTGTGCACCAGTTGATAAATCAGCAAATAGTCTTTGAACATCTCGGGCTCTAACTTCTTTGCCATTAATTCGATATTCTGATCCTCGATCTTTTTCAATCTTTCTTTTAATTTGAATTTCTTCTTCTTCATTAAATTCAGAAGGCGCAGTTCTAGATTTATTATCTAGAGATATTGTCACTTCAGCATTATTTCTTGCCGGTCTATCAGATGTACCAGAAAAAATTACATCCTCCATCCCTGAACCTCTCATGCTTTTAGGAGAAGTTTCACCCATACACCATCTTAAAGACTCAACTACATTTGATTTACCACAACCATTGGGACCAACAATTCCTGTAAGACCTTCTTCAATAATAATTTCTGTTGGATCAACAAAAGACTTAAAGCCAGTAACTTTTATTTTTTTAAATTTCATAACTAGTTGATATATCCTTCTAGTATTTCATCTATTTTCTGGGCTGAAAGACTGCCCGCATACAAGTCCCCATTAATTATAAAAGAGGGTGTTGAATTAACTTCATACTCTTTGACTGCATCTATTCTAGATTTTAATATGAAGTTAGTTATTTCTTCATTATCTAAACATTCTTGATAGTCATCACTTGATACGCCAAATAGGGCGGCTTGTTTTGTGAGTGCAGCGGTACTATTTTCTAAAACTTTTTCTTGGTCACTTGTATTAATCCATTTTGATTGATTTTTTAATAATACTTTATCTAATTTATAAAAATTTTCTTTAGATGCACAATAAAGTAATTTAAAGGCATTTAAATCTAATGCATTTAATGGGAATGGTCTTAGTTCAAAACTAATTAAACCAGTATCAATATATTTTTCTTTTAAATGTTCAAAACCATTACTTGCAAACTCTGCACAATGACTACACGTTAATGACCTATATTCTATTATGTTTACTTCAGCATCTGGGTTACCAATAATTATTGGTTCAATGAGACTATTGTCATTACCAAAGTTCCAACTATTTTTAGCCAATACATTTGATGAAGCTAAAAGACAGAAAAAAATTACTATTTTTATAATGTGGCTCATTTGGTCTATTATCAATATTTAGTGCTATAAATGATATTTAACGTACAATATGTTGAATATACTCAATTCTTACATAATTATACAGGAGAATCTCAATCCTCTTGGATAATTATTAATCATAAAATTGTGTCAGAAATTTAGCTCTTCTTAACTTTATTTAATATTTTTTGAAAACTTGTTTGTAAACCTGGATAGTCAGAAAGTTTATCAAATCTATTAGATTCAATATTAACTTCTTCATTTAACTTATTGTTATTATTTGATCTAAGAGCATCAATGTCTATTCGCTCTTGTATAATTTCTAATTTATTAATTGCTTTATATCCAAAAAATCCGTTAATTTTAGATATTATTTTGGTTTGATCATGTTCAATTGCAAAAGCAATTGTAGGGTCTACTTTTAATTGTAACGTAGATGTATCCCTTAAACTTACTTGAGATTTTTTTATTTTATTGGGTTTTGTAAGTTTATAGTAATTTTCTCCAATAATCTCTCTCCAAGACTTTAAGAGCTCAAGTTCAAAAAAACCTCTTTTTTTCAAATTTTTTTTTGCTTCTTCAGGAAGAAACTTGGATAATGCATTTAATCCGTAATGTCTTTTTTTATAAACCATGAGTACTAATTTAAAATTTAAATCATCATACCATGATCTTGAGCAATCTAAATTATTTTTTAGTAAAGAATTAAAGAAATGGTATTTAAAAAATTTTAGACGTTTACCTTGGAGAGGTAATAAAAAAGATCCCAATTACCCATATAAAATTCTAGTTAGTGAATTTATGTTGCAACAAACTGGAGTAAAAACAGTAATACCGTATTTTGAAAATTTTATCGCTAAATGGCCAGATATTAGTTCTTTGGCTAAAGCATCTGAAAATGAAATCTTAAAATATTGGCAAGGACTTGGATATTATAGCCGAGGCAGAAATCTACTTAAAACAGCACAAATAATTAATATAGATTATAATGGTATTATACCTAGCAATTTGGATGATTTACTTTCTCTGCCTGGAATTGGTGAGTATGCTTCAGCTGCGATTAGATCAATTGCATTTGATAAAAAGGCAACTGTCATTGATGGCAACGTTAAGAGAGTAATAGCAAGGTTTTTTGCTTTAAATGGAAAACTCAAAGATAATGAAAAAGATATCTCTTCATTAGCTAAATATTTAACTCCAAATAAAGGAAACGCAAATTATTCGCAAGCGATTATGGAGTTGGGGGCTTTGATATGCAGACCAAAGCAATCAAATTGTAGTGATTGTGTAGTGAGCCACAACTGCCTTTCATTGAAAAAAGGTCTTGTATCGAAAATACCTGAAGCAAAAAATCAAATAAATAAGAAAAATTTAAGGTGTGTATCTTTTCTTGCTATCAACAAGAGTAATTCAGTTTTAATAACTAAAAGAAAAAATGAAAATTTACTAAAAGATATGTGGCAACTTCCATCTAGTGATTGGATTAATCAAGACAATAACAACAAGCTTTTGTCTCAAGCTCCATTTAAGGCAAAATGGTCAGAACAAGGCAGAAAAATTAATTATAAGTTTAGTCATATAAACTTACTAAATGAAACCTATATAACAAATGTGAGTTCTAAAATAAATATACGTGATGAGGATTTTAAGTGGGTAGATTTAAAATCATTACATGAATATCCACTTGTAACTCTTACAAAGAAAATTTTAATAGATAATAATTTAATTTAATTCTGATCGAATTTGCTGTCTTAGCAAATCTATAGGCTTTAATTCACCTTCAACATCAAAATGCCAAAATGTCCATCCATTGCAAGCTTGAGCATCTTGAACTTGTGCACCAATTTGATGAATAGAGCCAGTATTTTTATTATATGCTATGGAACCATCAGCTCTAACTTTTGCTTTAAATTTTTTTGCTGAATCGTAGAGATTGTCTCCAGGTTCAATTAATTTTCTTTCAACAAGCCAGCCAAAAGGAACTCGGGGCTCAGCTTTTTTAGATGTGGTCACCACAATAGAGTCGTTATCATACGGAACAATCTTAGCTATTCTTTTTTTTGCAAATGAAATGTATTTTGCTTCTCTTTCAATACCAATGAAAGATCTGCATAATCTTTTTGCCACTGCTCCAGTAGTACCAGTACCAAAAAATGGATCTAATATTATATCTCCACGATTTGTTGAAGAAATAATTACTCTATGAAGTAGGGATTCTGGTTTTTGAGTAGAATGAACTTTCTTACCATTTTCATCTTTAAGTCTTTCATGGCCATTGCAAATAGGTAAAAACCAATCAGAACGCATCTGGGTATTTTCATTTAATGACTTCATAGCTTCATAATTAAATACGCATTTCTTAGAGTCTTTATTTTTTGAAGCCCATATCATTGTTTCATGAGCATTTGTAAATCTTGTTCCTTTAAAGTTTGGCATTGGATTAGCTTTCTGCCAAATGATATCATTCAGTATCCAATAACCTAAGTCTTGGAGTATATACCCAATCCTAAATATATTATGATAAGATCCAATTACCCAAATAGTTCCATTAGGCTTTAATATTCTTTGAGCTTCAGTTAGCCATTTTCTTGAAAAATCATCGTAAGCTTTGAAGCTATCAAATTGATCCCATTTATCATTTACAGCATCAACTTTGGAAGAGTCAGGTCGAGATAATTCATTTTCAAGTTGAAGGTTGTAGGGTGGATCTGCAAATATCACATCAATGCTGTTATCAGGCATTGACTTTAAATGCTTAATCGTTTCACCAGGAAGGATTTGATTTAGAGGCAATGAATGATTTTTGACCGTTTTCATGAAAATTAATATGATTCATAATAATTTTCTGGTCAATAATTTAATGGACTCAATAAGTTAGAAGATTTTCTTAATTCAACATGTTGTATATAGGAGCAAAACTTTTGCGATGTATAGGGGTTACCCCTAAATTATTCAATGCTAAAAGGTGCTGTTTTGTTCCATATCCTGAATTTTTTTCCCAATAATAACCAGGGTATTGAAGAGAAAGATCTTGCATCAATTTATCTCGATAAACCTTAGCAATAATTGATGCTGCTGCAATTGATATAGATTTACTATCCCCTTTTATTATTGGATACATATTATATTCCAAATCAGGCAATTTATTTCCATCAACTAATATTGTTTGTGGCTTAATATTTAAATTTAAAACCGCCCTCTTCATTGCTAGTAAGCTAGCTTGTAAAATATTTATTTTATCTATCTCCTCAACTGAAGCTATACCAATTGCAAAGCTATGCTGAGAAATTAATTCTTCATTAATAACCTCTCTCTTTTTCTTCGACAGTTTTTTTGAGTCATTAACTCCTTCAGGAATCTTTTCTTTATTTAAGATAATAGCTGCTGATATAACTGGTCCTGCTAGAGGGCCTCTGCCTACTTCATCAACTCCTATAATAGGAGTTTCATACACTTGATCAAATTTGTAACTTGGTTCCAATTTAACTGTTTATACTATCCCTTACATTTTGAAGATCTTCCCAAACATATTTTTTTTGCTTTTGCTGTCTCAACAAAAAAGCTGGGTGAAATGTAGGCATGGCCTGAATATATTTACCATTTATATTTAATTTAAACCATTTACCTCTTATTTTAGTTATCGGTGTTTTGTCTTTAAGTAACGCGTAAGTAGAAGTACTACCTAAAAGCAATAAAACTTTTGGATTTATAAGTTCAATATGCTTATAAATTAATGGCAGACATATATTAATTTCTTCTTCGGTTGGTTTGCGATTGGCTGGTGGTCGCCAAGGAATAATATTGGCAATATAAACTTTACCTCTATCAAGATTAATTGCATTCAACATTTTATCTAATAATTTTCCACTTCTTCCTACAAATGGTTTACCTTCTATATCCTCATCATGGCCTGGAGCTTCTCCAATTAGCATGATTTTTGAATTTTGATTTCCATCTGAAAAAACTGCATTTGTGGCCTCTTTATGCAAAGGGCATCCTTTAAAATTTTGTATATAAGTTTTTAACTCCTCGATAGTAGTGATTTTTGATAATTGTTTTTCAGTCTTTACATTCATTACTTCAATATTATCGAGGCTCTTAGGGGTATTAGCACGTCTTTTTGATTCTTTAATTTCAAATCTATTGACTGGAAATTTTGTTAGATTATCAGTCACACCACTTTCTTTAAGAACTCTTAAAGTTTGAATGCTAGATTTTATCAGTTTTTTAACCATTATTTTAAAGAAATTGAATCATATGATTGAATTATTGTATCAGTAATTTAAATAATACTATTAGATAATTTATATGGATACAGAAAATCAACGCGAGTCGATGGAATATGACGTAGTGATCGTAGGAGCAGGTCCTGCTGGACTAGCTACAGCCATCAAACTAAAGCAATTAAATACTGACATAAATGTCTGCGTAGTAGAGAAAGCTTCTGAAGTTGGAGCCCATATACTTAGTGGTAATGTATTTGAAACTAAAGCTTTAGACGAACTTCTTCCTGATTGGAAAAATATGGATGGTTGCCCTGTAAAGACGCAAGTCAGTTCAGAAAAGTTTTTATTTCTTTCCAAGAAAAGTTATTTTAGTTTCCCTACATTATTTTTACCTCCTGTGCAGCATAACAAAGGGAACTATATAATCAGTCTTGCGAATTTATGCCGATGGCTAGGACAGGTTGCAGAAAATCTAGGTGTGGAAATTTATCCAGGTTTTGCAGCTTCTGAAGTTTTATTTAATGATGATGACTCTATTAAAGGTATAGCAACCAATGACATGGGTGTAGATGTAAATAATGAAAAAAAAGACTCTTATGAGCCTGGAATTGAACTTCATGCAGCAGTTACTGTTTTTGCTGAGGGATGCAGAGGCCATCTTGGTAAATCTTTGATAGAAAAATACAATTTGGCTGAGAATAGTGATCCGCAACAATATGGAATTGGACTTAAAGAAATCTGGGAAGTCACAGAAGAAAACCATAAAGAGGGAATGGTTATGCATACAGCAGGATGGCCTTTAGAAAATGATACTTATGGCGGAAGCTTTATTTATCATGCTGAGAATAAGCAAATATTTGTTGGATATGTAGTTGGTTTGGACTACAAAAATCCATATCTTTCACCATTTGAAGAATTTCAAAGGTTTAAAACTCATCCCGCTATATCTAAGATATTAAGTGGTGGTAAGAGAATATCATACGGCGCAAGAGCGTTAATAGAAGGTGGATTACAGAGTCTACCAAGGATGTATATGCCAAATGGCCTGCTTATTGGTTGCGATGCAGGCACACTGAATATGCCAAAAATTAAAGGTTCTCATACTGCATTAAAAAGTGGAATAATTGCTGCAGAGACTATTCATGAGAAACTTACAAATGAATTAGAAGACTTATCTTCATACGAAACTAATTTTAAAAAGAGTTGGGCTTATAAAGAACTCTATACAGCTAGAAATGTAAAACCTTTTATGAGTTTAGGTTTGTTGCTTGGAATAATTTTAACTGGAATCGACCAATTATTTTTTAGAGGTAGACTTCCTTTTACATTAAAACATAAACATAAAGATCATGAGTGCTTAAAACCAGCAGATGAAATGAAAAAAATTGATTATCCAAAACCTGATGGGATTTTAACCTTTGATAGACTTAGTTCTGTATATCTATCGGGCACATATCATGTAGAAAACCAACCAGTTCATCTTAAATTAAAGGATCCTGACTTACCTATAAATTATACATTGGGTAAATTTGCTGAACCAGCACAGAGATATTGTCCAGTTGGGGTTTACGAAGTAAGAGAAGACGAAGCTACTTCTGAGCAAAAGTTCGTTATTAATAGCCAGAATTGTATACATTGTAAAACTTGTGATATTAAGGAGCCATCTCAGAATATTAACTGGGTAACACCAGAGGGTGGTGGTGGCCCAAAATATTCAAATATGTAAATAATATGCCTCAGATCAAATTATTAGTATTCATATTTATTTCAACACTTATTCTCCATGGAAATGCAATTGCTTCTAAAAAAAACAATTTACCAAAAGTGAGTGATTATTTAATTGCACAAATTTCTTTTCAAGCAAAAGATTATAAAGCTGCCAACAAACATTATTTAAACTTGCTTAAAAAAGATAAAGGCAACATAAGTTTACATCTCAATATAATAAAAAATAACTTATTAAATAATAATATTGATGCTGCGAATAAATACTATATTAAACTAAAAAAGTTAGGTTGTGACAATTCAAATATAGAATGTACTAGCTTACTTCAGTCCATAGGACCATTAATAAATGGAGTTTCTTATCTAAAAAAAAACAGAAATGACAAAGCTGTCAAAGCATTTTCAGAAATTCAAATTATAGAAGATAATAAATTATATGTAGGCCTTTTAAAGGCCTGGTCATTAGCAAACTTTTATACTTATAAGGAAAGTATAAATATTTTAGATAACATTAGTTCAGAAGATTATTATTCAGAAATTATTTTACATAAAGCTCTTATTTATGACCTAGTTAATGAAGTAGAGCTTGCTGAAACTTTTTACGAATTAGCTTTAGGTGGTCATAAGGAAATTTACTTAATTAATTATTATTTAAATTTTTTACATAGAAATAATTTGGCGCAAAAAAAAGAAGATTTTATAAAACAACTTTATGCAGAGACTGCCAATCAAATATCTATCAATAATAATATGCTGACAAATTCTAGGCTTATTGAGAATCAGCTAAACGGTATAGGGCTAGTGCTTTATGAAGCATCACAATATTTTGGGTTCAAAGATCAAGACTTTTCACTTACAATTTTAAATATAGCGAATTATAGTTTTCCAAACTTATTTGAAGTTAATTTTCTATCTGCCTCTCTGTTACAAAGCCTAGAACGTCACGATGAAGCAATATCATTTTATAAAACTATTCCAAGTAACCATTACTTAAGTTCTTTGGGAACAATACAACTCGCAAATCTTCTGAACATTAAGAATAAAGAAGATGAAGCAATAGATATTTTGAATGCCTATTTAAAAAAAAGAGATAGCTTTAAGGTTAAGATGACACTTGGTGATCATTATCGTTATAGGTCTGAGTGGATAAAAGCTCAGAATATATACAGTCAGATTATTGAAGATGATAAATATATTTTAGATGCAAATATTTGGAATACTTACTATAGACGTGGCATTTCTTATGAAAGAAATAAACAGTGGGAACTTGCTGAAAAAGATTTTGTACAAGCTCTTTTGTTAAGTGATAATCAACCTGATGTGTTGAATTACCTGGGATACTCTTGGATAGATAACAATATAAATATGGTTGAAGCAAAGAGTATGATTGAGCTTGCTTTAGAACAAAAACCAGACGATGCTTACTTTATAGATAGCTTAGCTTGGTATTATTTTAAAGTTAAAGACTATGAAAAAGCTAACTCGCTTTTAAGCTACGCAACTTATCTCGCACCAACAGATCCTATAATTAATGAGCACTATGGAGATACACTATGGAAAGTTGGGAAGTATATCGAAGCTAGATATCAATGGAATAGAGCACTAGATCTTGAGCCAGAAATTGAAATTGCCAACAGCATCAAAGTTAAATTGCTAAAGGGATATTGAGGCGCTATAAATTCAGTGTGTTAGATATACTAAAGTTAAAATCATTTGCTAAAGTAAACTTATTTTTGCATGTACTGAATAAACGAGAAGATGGCTATCATAATATTTTAAGTCTATTAAGTCGTATTGATCTCTTTGATACTATTACAATCGAAAAAAGTAGTAAACTTGAAATTATTTATACGGGTTTGCAGAGTAATGAGATAGTAGATGATAATATTTTAAAGTTATTTAACCTCCTCAAAGAAAAAGATCTTATTAAAAATTTTAATCCTAAGATTACAATTGATAAAAAAATACCAATAGGTGCAGGATTAGGGGGTGGATCAAGCAATGTTGCAACCATTATTAATGCGTTAAAAGATCTTAAAATTTTTAAAGATAATATTGACATCATCAGTATTGCCAGAGAGTTAGGATCAGATATTGAATTTTTTACATATAATCAGTCCGCATTAGTTAATAATAAAGGCTCAGTGGTAAATTTAATTGACATAGAAAAGCCTCAAAATATTTTATTAGTAAATCCAAGAGTCAACCTTAGTACTGCAGAAGTCTTTAAATTAAATACGTCATACTCAAAAAAAATAGATTTAGATATTTCAACTCCTTTAAGAGATATTGAAAAAATTATGCACTTTACATCAAATGAGCTTGAAGATAGCGCTATTGTACTTTGTCCAGATATACATGTTATAAAAAATGAAATGAAAAAACAAAAAAACTTAGTTGTTGCTAGAATGTCTGGAAGTGGATCTACATATTTTGGGATATTTGAGGACAAACAAGCTACTTTATTAGCCAAAGAGTATTTTATTAAAAATTATCCGCAATGGTGGACAGCTGCAACCAGAACTATTTAATCATTGCAATTCACACTTGTTACACTAAATATATATTAATTATTGTTGGGGCGTGGCCAAGTGGTAAGGCACCGCTTTTTGGTAGCGGTATTCGGAGGTTCGAATCCTCCCGCCCCAGCCAACAGGAGTAAAGTATGGGTGATTTTTTAAATAAATATACATCAGTTTATAACGTTTTTTTAGATAATTGGAGCTATCAATCACAGTACGTTCTATTTCTTGAGAAATTAATGTATGAGGAAACTATACTTCCTATCTATATCAAAGAAATGATCTTCGCCTATGTATCAGAATTAAATGGATGTACTTATTGTAAGAATATTCATAAAGAAATATCTAAAAAATTAATTATAGATATGGAAGAGAGCTCTCCATTAAAAAATATTTCTTTATCCTCTATTCAAGAAGAATATAAATCTGTTTTAACTTTTTCACATAAAGTGAATGAAGATATAGAAGCCATCACTCAAGATGATGTTGATACAATATTAGAAAATGGATTTCCTGAAAATGTTGTTTCAGAAATAATTGCTATTTGTAGTGCAGCTCAGTATATGAATACAACTGTGAAAGCTCATAAGATACCAGCATTAAATGAAGCAATGAATTCAGCTTCTGTCAGAATGATGGTGCAAAAAGGTTACCAAGGTTTAGCTGACTACATGCTTGAAAAGCGAAAAAAATAATTATGCTATTAGTCTAGCAAGGTAAAAACCTAGATAGAAAAGTGATATAGTTCCTGTAAAAGCAATAGAAGGATAAATAATATTTTTATAATTTAACCTTTAAGATAAGTCATAATTCCAAAATGATCACTAGGATACATATTGTCTTTTGGAGATGTACCAACCAATGTGCTCTTTAGAGGATATCCTGCACCATTTCTTGCTGGCTTGCCGACAAAGATATAATCAATTCTCCTATCCACTTCTAATGTCTTTTTGGCATAAGAGTTGATATTTGACCATGTGTATCCTACATCGTTGCGATTAGTTATCTGCCAAGCATCTCTTAACACAGTTCTTTTTATAGGTGACTTTAGGCCAGTTATTAGCATTATTTCATCACTCAATGGATCAGCATTAAAATCACCACACAGAATAAATGGGAATGAAGAATTTTCTAGCTTACTAATATATTCTAAAATAAATTCTACTTGATTTTGACGTATATCACTTTGATCATACCTATAATTTAAATGCGTGCATAAAATATCTATCTTAGAATCAGCATAACTAACTTCGCTATGTATTAGTATTCGATTTTCATTAAATTCAGATGGAGTAGGTATTAAATGAGATGAAGATTTTAAAATAGGAAACTTAGAAATAATAGCATTACCAAATGAAACACCATCAATTTTAAATGATTTTGAGTAAGTGAACTCATATTCAAATAAATCAGCTATTTTTTTTGCTTGGCTATTTTCAGAATCTTCCCATACTTCTTGTAAACACAATATATCTGGACTCAGCACTTTAAGTTCATCAAAGATAAGTTTTTGACGATCTAAATAATTTTCAAATTTCCACCAAAGGTTCCATGACAAAACTTTAATCTGCTTATCGTTAGTAAATTCGTTATAAGCATCTAAATCTGGAAAAGACTTATTAGACATTTTATATTATTTATGCAAATGCAACCATAATTGACTCTGCGACATAAGCAGGCTTATCGTGACCTTCAATTTCTAATGTAGCTTCTGAAATTAATTGTGTTCCACCATTGTCTAATTTATTAACTTCTTGAACTTTTAGGCTTAGTCTAACTTTTGAGTCTACTGGAACCATGTTTATGAATCTAACTTTATTAAGGCCATAATTTATTGTCATCTTTGTTCCAGTAATTGTCCAAATCATAGAGCTTAAAGGAACTATTAAAGACAGCGTTAGAAATCCATGTGCTATAGTAGATTTTGTTGGTAACTCTTTAGATGCTCTTTCAGTATCAAGGTGTATCCACTGATGGTCACTAGTTGCGTCTGCAAACTGTTGAATCCTATTTTGATCAATTACAATCCAATCTGATTTACCAATATCCTTACCAATAAAACTTTCTAATTCGCTAAAATCAACAGATAACATATAAAAACTCCTTATTAATTTAATATTAAAATAGTATCTTAAAATATTATAAATTATATATATTTTTATTATGAGTTATATAAGACAAATATCTAATGAAGATAATGATAAGATTATTAAATTGCTCTACAAATCATTTGGCCCAGGGAGATTTGCAAGATCTGTATACAGACTAAGAGAAAAAAATGATAGGGATACAGAGTTTTCTTATATTTATGAGTTAAATAATCAAATTCTATCTTCAATTTCTTATTATAAAACATTTTTAAATAATGATATTAATGGACTTTTATTAGGCCCATTGGCAGTTGATCCAGAGCATAGAGGTAAAGGTTATGGAGTAGAGCTTGTTAAATATACTATTGCTTTAATAAAAAAAACTATGGCCTATGATTTTATTTTAGTTATCGGAGATTATCATTATTATGAAAAATTTGGTTTCAAAAAAATTAATAATACTTTTAGTTTCTATGGACCAGTTAATAGTGAGAAAGTTTTAATTCTACCTTTAAAAGATGAATTGAAAAACAATGAGTATAAAATAATGGAATTTAATTAATGCCTAAAGATCAGTACAATTTTGCAAAAGGTCTAGAGACGATCTACGAATTTAGCAAAAAAGAAAAAAATTCTTTACCACCAGTTGATAAATGGAATCCTGAATTTTGTGGTGATATTGATATGAAAATTATGAGAAATGGGAAATGGTTTTATATGGGGACTGAAATTAAACGTCCTGCAATGGTAAAACTTTTCTCAGGAATCTTAAGATTAGACTCTGATAACTGTTACTATTTAGTTACTCCAGTAGAAAAAGTTAGAATTTCTGTTGAAGATGCTCCGTTTATAGCAACATCTTTAATTTCTGAGAAAAAAGATAATATCAACCATCTTTATTTTATAACTAATGTTAATGAAAAAATTTTATTAACTAAAAATAATCCACTTGAAATTAAAATTAATAATATAACAGAGGAACCATCGCCTTATATATTTGTTCGAAAAAATTTAAAAGCTCTAATTTCTAGGTCTGTATTTTATGAATTAATTGAGTTAGCAACAAAAAAAAATATAGATGGTAAAGATTGTCTAGTATTAGCCAGTGCTGGAGAAGTTTTTAAATTGTATGAGTACTAAAAAAAATATATCACCAAGCTACATCAATTCAGTTTTTGCAGAGAAAAATGATATATCTCATGATTTCTTTGATAATTTAACAATCAGAACAGACAAAGACATAAATCAAAATGAAAAGATTATTAACTTTTATCAAAAAAAATTAATAAAATCAGCAGTTCTTGTACCAATAGTTTTTGATGAGGGGCAGTGTAGTATTCTTCTTACTTATCGTTCGGCCAAACTTAAGGACCATGCAAATCAAATAAGTTTTCCAGGTGGTAGAATTGATCAAGATGATATTTCTCCTGTACACACGGCTATTAGAGAAACTTTTGAAGAGATAGGAATTGATAAAAAGCATATAAATATTATTGGAAATCTTGATGCTTATGTTACAGGCACTGGTTTTCAAATTCTTCCAATAATTTCAGTAATTGCAAAGGATTATACGACTGATATTAACTCTAAAGAAGTAGATAGTATTTTTAAATTACCTTTAGATTTTTTGATGGATAACAATAATCATGAAGTCGACAATAAACTCTATGATAATGGAAATACTTCTTATAATTATAATTTTAATGTCATAAACTATGATAATCACTATATTTGGGGTGCAACAGCAAGCATTCTATTAAACTTATATGAAAAATTAAAATGACTGAAAAAAATATTAAAAATATTTTAGAGATACCTGAAGTTGAAAAGCTATTTAAAATTATTGGAGAGGATAAAATTTTTTTAGTTGGTGGATGTGTTAGAAATGCATTAAGCCATCAAATAATAAAAGATATAGATTTTGCTTCAACAATTATTCCTGATAAAATAATCAAAATATTAAATGCTAATAATATTAAGTATCTGGATATTGGAAAAGATCATGGAACAATAACAGCGATCATAAATGAAAATAAATATGAAATAACTACATGTCGATCAGATATTGAAACTGATGGAAGACATGCGTTAGTAGAATTTACAGATAATATTAAAGAGGACTCAAACAGAAGAGATTTTACAATCAATGCCATTTATGTGAATGCCAAAGGTCAAATCTTTGATTTTCATAATGGTGTAAACGATCTTAAGGAAAAAAAAATTAAATTTATTGGCGATGCGAGGTTACGTATTCAAGAAGACTATTTAAGAATTTTTAGATTTTTTAGGTTTCAGTGTGATTATTACAATGAGCAAATAAAAGAAAATGATTTATCAATAATTAAAGAAAATATTAAAGGTTTAAAAAATGTATCTAAAGAAAGGTTATGGATAGAATTAAAGAATATTATTCAGCATGAAAATTCAGTTCAATCTCTCCAAAATATGCAAGACATTGGAATTTTTTCAGAGATATTTGAAGGGATTAAAATTACTCAGAATTATAAAAAACTAAATGATATTTTAATTAATTTAAGCTTATCAAGCACACTAAGTTGCAAGTTGAGCTTGTTGCTAAATAATGATCAAAAAAATATAGAAAATTTTATAAAAGAGAATCCAATTTCAAATAGAGAAAAAGAAGAGCTTTTAGATTTATCAAGTATTAATAAAAACGTAGTGTCATATATGTCTATGCGTGAAGCAAGAGAAGCTTTGTATCGTCTAGGAAAATTTAATTTTATCAACCAAGTTATATGTCAGTGGTCAAAAGACAATAATGAGAAAACTACTATAAATTGGAGAGCTTTGGTTGAGGTTGGTAGTTCATGGGAAAAACCAGACTTTACTATAAAAGCTGTAGATGTACTTAATATGGGTATTCCAGAGGGTCCAAAATTGGGTGAAATTTTAGATGAACTAGAGGAATGGTGGATCAATAACGATTTTATTGATGATCAGTTTTCATTAATTGAAAGGCTTAAAGCAATTTGCTTTGCACAACATTAATCATTTGTAGAGTATTTCTTTAATCTCATAACTTTTCTCACCTTTCGGTGTATTTACCATTACAAAATCATTTTTCACTTTGCCAATAAGTTCTTTTGCTACTGGTGATTTATATGAAAGTAGATTATTTTCAATATCAGCCTCTTCATGGCCTACGATTTTAAAAATTTTTTCCTCATCAGTTTCTAAGTCATTTAATTTAACTGTACATCCAAAGACTACTTTATCATCATGTCGAATATCTTTTATATCTATAATTTCTGCATTAGCTAACAAGGATTGTATTTCTTGTATTCTACCTTCATTGTGACTTTGCTCTTCTTTTGCAGCATGATATTCGGCATTTTCTTTTAAATCACCATGAGCTCTAGCTTCAGCAATCGCTTTGATAACCTCTTGTCTTTTACTTCCAGTCAGTGATGAAAGCTCGTCTTGTAATTTTTTTACTCCATTTTTAGTAATGGGTTCAGTGCTCATAATTCCTCATTTCCAAATTGCTTTAGGCGGCATTGACATTAAAATCGCATCAATATTCCCATCTGTTTCTAAGCCAAATTTTGTACCTCGATCATATAATAAATTAAACTCAGCGTATCTTCCACGTTTTATTTCTTGTTTTCTTTTATCATCTTTTGTCCATTTTTTCTTAATGTTTCTTAAAATAATTTTTGGAACAATTTCTATAAACGATTTTCCAGTATCTTTAACAAAAGCAAAATCATTTTCAAATCTTTTTGTATTTAGTCGATCAAAAAAAATACCACCATCACCTCTTGTCTCTTTTCTATGGGGTAAATAAAAATATTCATCACATTCTTTAGAAAATTTTTTATAATATTTCTTATTGTGCATATCACACATTTTTTTTAAATTTTGATGTAAGGTGTTCTTATTTTTTATATCTTTAAAAGCAGGCGTCATATCCATGCCCCCACCAAACCAACTACTCTCTGTTACTATAAACCGAGTATTAAAATGAAATGATGGAATAAAAGGGGAATTCATATGAGCAACAACAGAAATACCACTTGCCCAAAACTTTCCAGACTTTCCAGCACCCGGTATCTGTTTTTTAAATTTACTACTAAATTTACCATGAACTGTTGAAACATTCACACCAACTTTTTCAAAGACATCCCCATACAATATACCCATTGTACCACCTCCATTATCTTTGGTGTTACCAGATTTTCTTTTCCATTTTTTAAAATTGAAGTTATTTTTTTTTGATGATCTAGAATTATTATTTTCTATGTCTAAAAAAACTTTAATTATTTCTTTTCTTAAGTCTTCAAACCAATCTTTAGTAATAATTTTTTGTTTCTCAATCATGTTACAAGCTGTCTCCTTGTTTCAGCAAGAACAATGCCCGCTGAAACTGCCACGTTTAAAGATCTTGAATTTTTACTCATTGGTATAGTTATTACCTCATCAACGGCATTAAAAACTTTTTCTGGAACTCCAGCACTTTCGCGTCCTACAAGAATACAATCATCTTCTTTGAACTGAAAGTCTGAATATTTAATTTCCCCCTTTGTGGATAGCAGAATAATTCTTTTGTCTTTATTGCTTTCTAAGTATGAATTCCACGAATCATGTTCTTGCAGCGAGACAAGTGATATGTAGTCCATAGCAGCCTGTTTGATGTTTTTTTTGTTAAACACATAGCCTGTGGGATGAATTATATCTATTCCAACATCAAAACACGCACAAATACGTATCATAGCTCCTGTATTTTGAGGTATATCGGGTTGAAACAATGCTAATCTCATTTTTTTGATATGATTATTTACCTGTGATTAGTACTCAAAGTATGCGTCATAGTGACACAAGAATTTATAGTGAGACTAATTTATTTTTGTAGAAAATCCCTAATTAACGTATATATAAACCTTATATTACACGATGGATACAAAGAAAGATATAGATGCAGCTGATGCAAAAGTCACTCGACGTGATTTTTTATATTTAACAACAGGAAGCTTTACAGCAGTTGGAGCGGGTGCTTTAGCTTGGCCCTTCATATCACAGATGAACCCAGATGCTTCAGTAAAAGCATTGGCATCAACAGAAGTCGACTTGTCTCCAATTATGCCGGGTCAAAGCATAACAATATTGTGGAGAGGAAAGCCAGTATTTGTTAGAAGAAGAACTGAAGAGGAGATAGCTGAGGCTCAAGCCGTTGAACAAATAGATTTACCTGACCCAGAGACTGATGAAACCAGAGTTCAAAAACCTGAATGGTTAGTCATGGTCGGAGTTTGTACACACTTAGGCTGTATTCCTCTAGGCAATAAGGGTGAATACAATGGCTGGTTTTGTCCATGTCATGGTTCTCACTATGATACCTCTGGTAGAATTAGAAAAGGTCCAGCACCAAAAAATTTAGAAATACCAAACTATGTATTCTTAAATGATAACACAATAAAAATTGGATAAAAATATATGAGTGATGATTACCAACCACAATCGGCAGTAGCAAAATGGATAGATAAGCGATTACCTATAGTTACGTTATTTAGTGGTCACTTAATGCAGTTTCCAACACCTAAGAATTTAAATTATTGGTGGACATTTGGAGGTATTCTAACTTTTTGTCTTATCACTCAAATAATTACCGGATTAGTTTTAGCAATGCATTATATTGCAGATGCGAACTTAGCATTTGCAAGTGTTGAGCATATCATGAGAGATGTAAATTATGGCTGGTTGCTGCGATATATTCACGCTACTGGTGCATCTATGTTTTTTATAGCAGTGTACCTCCATATGGCAAGATCACTTTTTTATGGATCCTACAAAGAACCAAGAGAATTAATTTGGATCATTGGTGTTTTTATTTTTCTACTGATGGTTGCAACAGCGTTTATGGGCTACGTTTTACCTTGGGGACAGATGAGTTTTTGGGGTGCAACAGTTATCACAAATTTATTTAGTGCAGTACCATTCTTTGGTGAAGCTATTACAAATTGGTTATGGGGAGATTACTCAGTTAGTGGGGCTCTCTTAACAAGATTCTTTACTTTACATTATTTAATGCCATTTCTAATTTTTGGTTTAGTAATTCTTCATATTTGGGCATTACATGTTCCTGGCAATAATAACCCAGAGGGTATAGATGTAGTTAAAGGTCAAGATACTGTTCCTTTTCACCCTCATTACGTTGTAAAGGATGTTCTTGCTCTAGTTGTATTTATGATTATTTTTGCTGGCTTCGTTTTCTTTAGCCCAAATATTCTTGGGCATAGTGATAACTATATTCAAGCAAACCCGCTACAAACTCCAGAACATATCGTACCAGAATGGTATTTTTTACCATTTTATGCAATTTTGAGAGCGATACCTGACAAACTTGGTGGAGTAATTGCAATGGTTTCTGCAATAGCTATATTAGCTTTTATTCCATGGTTAGACTCATCTAAAGTCAGATCTTGTAAGTACAGACCGCTTTATAGACAATTCTATTGGATACTTATTATTGACTTCATTGTTTTGGGTTATTTAGGTGCTCAACCTGCAACTGGTATTTATTTAATTTTAGGAAGGCTAGCTACTTTATATTATTTTCTTCATTTTATTTTAGTTATGCCTTTAATTGGGTACATAGAAAAACCTAAACCTCTTCCGAAAAGTATCTCTGAACCTGTGCTATCAAAAGAAGAACAATTAGCTAAGTCAGGGCAGATGGCTTAGTTTGATGCTAAAGATTAAAAATATTTTTTTATCATTATTATTAAGTATTTTTACTTCATTTGCATTTGCAGCAGGTGAAATGCATGAGCCAATGCATCCTGATTGGTCTTTTCAGGGGCCTTTGGGAAAATTTGAAAGAGCAGAGTTGCAAAGAGGCTATCAAGTCTATACGGAAGTATGCTCGAGTTGCCATTCAATGGATCTTTTAAGTTATAGAAACTTAATTCAAGAGGGTGGACCAGAATTTTCAGAAAAACAAGTTAAGGCGATGGCTGCAATGTTCGAAGTTGAAGCTGGACCAGATGCTGATGGTGAAATGTTTATGCGTCCTGCAATACTGTCAGACAAATTTGTAAGCCCTTGGAAAAATGAACAAGAAGGTAGAATCTCAAACGGTGGGGCATATCCACCAGACTTATCTGTAATGGTTAAAGCAAGGCCAGGAGGTGCAGATTATCTTTACTCTTTACTGCTTGGTTATGAAGATGAGACTCCAGAGGGGATTACTTTAGACGACGGAGTTTACTATAATATTTATGCAAAAAATCAAAAAATTGCTATGCCTCAAGTTATTTACGAAGATGGTGTAGAATATACAGATGGTACTGCAGCAACAGAAGTTCAAATGGCAAGAGATGTGACGGCCTTTTTAGCATGGTCTGCAGAGCCCAAGCTGGAAGAAAGAAAAAGAATTGGATTCAAAGTAATAATTTACTTAATAATTTTATCATTCTTACTATATTTTACTAACAAAAGAATCTGGAAAGATACCTCTCATTAATATTTTCATTTAAGTATCAATGAATTAGTTAATTTAATTAATAATTTAATTTACATTATATTATCCACATCTTGATTTCCTTCTGCTCGCTTAGTAAATCTCTTTGATATAAAATTATCTCTTTGAACCACAGGAGAAGATAAATGTTAGAAAAAATATTTAAGTTAAGTGAGCATGGTACTACAGCAAGAACAGAAATTCTTGCAGGTGTAGCGACCTTCTTAACAATGGCATATATACTTATTGTAAATCCAAGTATCTTAGCAGACGCTGGGTTTCCTCATGAAGGAGTATTTATAGCCACAATCGTTGCCGCAGTAGTTGCTTGTTTTATAATGGGGCTGTACGCAAATTGGCCAATAGGTCTCGCTCCTGGAATGGGTCTAAACGCTTTTGTTGCTTATACATTAGTTGGTTTTGGTGGTAGTGGTGATATTTCTTGGCAAACAGCTTTAGGCGCAGTATTTATTGCTGGCATATTGTTTATAGCGATAAGTTTAACACCACTAAGACAATGGATTATCAATAGTATTCCAAGAAGCATGAAATTTGGTATTGGTGCTGGGATTGGATTATTTTTAGCTATTATAGGACTAGAAGAGATGGGAATAGTTGTTGCTCATCCTGCAACTTATGTAACTCTTAATGCAGGAAATATTTTATCTGCAAGCGTTTTATTGGGTTGTCTTGCTTTTGCATTAATGGCTGTCTTTGATAAAAGAGGAATTCGTGGGGGTATTATTATAAGTATCATACTTGTAACAGTAATAGGAATGATCTTTGGCGTAGAAGATATTTTTACAACAGCAGTTGTTAGTCAGAGTGTGCCAGAATTTGTTCATGTTACTCAATTTCCATCACAAATTTTTAGTATCCCATCATTTTCAGATACTATATTCATGCAACTCGATATTTCTAGTGCTTTAACAGTTGGAATGGTTTCAACAATTCTTACTTTGCTATTTGTTGACTTCATGGATACAGCTGGAACATTAACTTCTGTTGCAAACCTAAGTGGTAGAGTAGATCAGGATGGTAAAGTAGACGGTATTGAAAAAGCAGTTCTTGCTGACTCAGTTGCAACTGCTGTTGGTGCTTTAGCTGGAACAACCAATACAACATCATACATAGAATCTGGTGCTGGAATTAAAGAGGGTGGAAGAACAGGACTTACGGCAGTAACAGTCGGCATATTATTTTTATTATGCATTTTTTTAGCACCACTAGCTAAAAGTGTTCCTTATTACGCTTCTGCACCTGCGCTTGTGTTTATTGCAACTTACTTTATGAGAAATATCATTGATATTGATTGGGATGATGTCTCTGAGTATGCGCCTGCTGTATTAGCTGCTGTAGTAATGCCTTTTACTTTTAGTATTGCAAATGGAATTGCAGTTGGATTCCTTGCTTATTTGGTAATTAAAGTCTTAAGTGGTAAATTAAGTGAGTTAAATTCAGGTACTGTATTTATAGGTCTGATATCAGTCCCTTATTTTTATTCGGTAACTCTATTTTAGAAACTAATGGTTGGCTTTGTCTTCCTCATCCCAGGGGAAGACAGGCCAAGTTTCTTGAGTAATTTCTTCAACATAAGTTCCTGCTAATGGCAGACCTCTAGGTTTTGCATAGATAACTGCAAGGTGCATATTGGGCATATATTCTTTAAGTGCCTTTGCAGTACCCCCTTGATCGACGATATCATCTATTACAAGCACCACCTCATCAGTTTTTGGTGCACGATGAACAATTGCTTTGTCAACTTGACGATGAATGTAGCTTTGGATTGAGACTATATCGACATCTTGAATACCAAGCGTATAGGCTACTACTGAAGCTGGAACAAATCCACCCCTTGAAACAACGACCATCTTGTCAAAATTAACATTTTTTTCTTTTAGTAGATGAGCAAGCTTTACAGCTTTAGTATGCATCTCTTCATAGGTTGGAAAGATAAGTTTATGATCCATATTTTTTTAGTTATTAAATAAAAAGTGCATTACGTCACCATCCTGCACATTATATTCTTTACCCTCACTTCTAAGTTTACCTAATTCTCTTGCCTTACCTTCACCATTACATTCAATAAAATCATTATAAGAAACAGTTTCTGCTCGTATAAAGCCTTTTTTAAAGTCTGTATGAATTTTACCCGCAGCATCTGGAGCTAATGTATCTATTTTAATAGTCCAAGCACGAGCCTCTTCTGGTCCGACTGTGAAATATGTTACTAAATTAAGTATTGAGTATCCACTACTAATTATTTTATTTAAACCAGAGTTATCTAGGTTAAGGGAAGATAAAAATTCTACTTGTTCGGATTCTTCTAATAGAGATATTTGTGATTCAATTTCTGCAGAAATAATAATTATATTTCCATCTTTTAATTTTTTAGATAAGGCGTTAGTTAAATCATTGCCTGTTACAATTGAGCCTTCATCTACATTACACACATAAATTATTGGTTTTATTGAAATAAGATTAAATTCTTTAATTTCCTCCTCTTTCTCATAGATACCTTCAATAGAGCGAGCAGGATTTCCTTCGCTTAGATGATTTAAAATTATTTTAGCAATTTCAATTTTTTTACCTGCATCCTTTTCACCTTTTTTTTGTAATTTTTCAAGATTACTAATTAGCTTCTCAACCATTTCTAAATCAGCAAGTATTAATTCTGTATTAATAGTATCAACATCATCAATTGGACTAACCTTATTATTTACATGTGTAATATTTTCATCTTCAAAACATCTTACCACATGGATTATGGCATCTACCTCACGAATATGAGACAAAAACTTATTGCCTAATCCTTCGCCTTTTGAAGCTCCTTTAACAAGACCAGCAATATCAAAAAATGTTAGTGGGGCAGGTATAATCTTTTTAGAGTTTGCTATTTTGGCAAGCTTATAGATTCTATCATCTGGAACAGCAACAGTTCCCTCATTTGGTTCAATAGTACAAAAAGGGTAGTTTGCAGCTTCAGCAGATATTTTTTTTGTCAGAGCATTAAAAAGTGTAGATTTACCTACATTTGGAAGGCCAACTATTCCACATTTAAAACCCATTATATAATCTTTACTTTATTTAAAAATGAAGAATGCTCTTGGTTAATTAGATATTCTAAATTATCAGAAATGTTTATACATATTTGTTTCATGACTTCAATTTCTTTTTTCTTAAAGTCGTTCAAAACATACTTTAAAACTTTATCCTTATCCCCAGGGTGTCCAATTCCAATTCTTATTCTGAAGTAGTTTTTGCTAATCCGTTCATCAATGGATTTTAATCCATTATGACCAGCTGGACTACCAGCAAATTTAATTCTGACTTTTCCAAAATCTAGGTCTAAATCATCATGTATAACATATATATTTTCTGGATTAAGCTTGTAGAATGAAACAAGTTTACTTACAGCGATACCAGAATCATTCATATAGTCATTAGATTTAAAGGCTATAACTTTATTACTACCTACTTTACCTGGCCAAAGTTGCCCTCCATACTTATTTTTTGCCTCTAAACTTTCAAAAGAATGAATAATTTCATTCACAGCTAAATAGCCAATATTATGTCTCGTGTTAGAGTATTTATCTCCTGGATTACCAAGGCCAATTAATGCAAACATATATTAATTATAAGTAAGATAGGGGATAAAAAGAAGTGATTTATCGTTTTTAAAATTAATCTTTTTTATCTTCTGAAGATTCTTCAGTTTTAGCTGCTTCACCGTCTACTGCTTCACCTTCGGCTACTTCACCTTCGGCTGTTGGTTCTGGTTCTTTAACAACTGTTGGAGCTGCTACAGTACCAATAGTGAAATCACGATCAGTAATTGTTGGTTCTGCACCTTCAGGAAGTTTAGTCGCTGAAATATGAATTGCATCACCAATTTCTAAGCCTTCAAGATCAAATACAATCTCTTCAGGAATGTTATTTGCTGGACAATTAATTTGAACAGTTCTTCTAACAATATTAAGTACACCACCTCTTTTTAATCCAGGAGACAGTTCATGGTTTATGAATGTAGTAGGAATATCTACTAAGACCTTAGAGTCAGCACCAAGTCTTAAGAAGTCAACATGAACTGGTAAATCTGATAGTGGATGAAATTGCACATCTCTTGGAATAGCTAAACTAGCTTTTCCATTTATATCCAGTGAAAATATTTTTGTTAAAAAACCACCTGCTTTTAGTTCTTTTTGAACTGTCATTCGATCAACGCTTATAGTTAAAGGCTCTTCTTTAAGGCCATATATAACAGATGGAATCCTGCCAGCTGCAAGCACTTTTTTTGCTGCAGACTTTCCAGTTGATTCTCTTATTTCAACACTTAATTTGTTTTCTTTTGCCATTACTTTATGAGGTATTAAATCAAAATTTAGAAGATAGCAAGTGGATAAAATTAAAACTCAAACAGGCTAGATACAGAGCTTTCTTCAGATATTCTTTTGATCGCTTCCCCCAGTAATGGAGCTATTGAAAGTACCTTTAATTTACTAGTTTCTGAAGTTTTAGGGCCAATATTGATTGAGTTAGTAACTACAAGCTCTGAAAGATTAGATTTTTCGACTCTTTCAAGAGCTTTTCCAGTAAGTACTCCATGAGTTATATAGGCTGCAACTGATTTTGCTCCATCTTCTATAAGTTTATCAGCAGCATTACAAATAGTACCAGCTGAATCAATAATATCATCTAATATAATGCAATCTTTGCCAGCAACTTCTCCCACAATATTCATTACTTCACTTTCACCAGGCTTTGATCTTCTCTTATCAATTATCGCAATAGAAGCGCCCAATTTATTTGCAATACCTCTTGTTCTAACCACGCCTCCAACATCAGGTGATACAGCAACTAAGTTTTCAGCATCAAATTTTGTCTTAATTTCTTTAGCAAATACTGGCCCTGCAAAAAGATTATCAGTAGGAATATCAAAGAATCCTTGTATTTGCTCTGCATGCAGATCAATAGTTAACACTCTATCAGCTCCAGCAGTAGTAATTAAGTTTGCAACTAATTTTGCAGATATCGGAGTTCTCGGACCAGCTTTACGGTCTTGTCTGGCATAGCCATAATAAGGCATTACAGCAGTAATTCTTTTTGCTGATGCTCTTTTTAAAGCATCTATTGTAACCAATAATTCAACTAGATTATCATTAGCAGGATGAGAGGTTGAGCAAATAATAAAAACATCTTCGCCTCTAATATTTTCTTTTATTTCTACAAAGACCT
>JAONQW010000036.1 GCA_028412835.1 Candidatus Pelagibacterales bacterium | reverse complement strand
TCCAATCTTGCTCAGAATTTCAGAAAATGAATTCTGGTTTAGTTTATCTGACTCAGATATCGGCCTTTATCTTCAAGGTGTCAATGCTGATAAAAGATTTGATGTTGAGATTGATGAAATTGATGTTTGTCCAGTACAAATTCAGGGACCTAAATCACTTGCATTAATGAAAGACTTAATCGGTGATCATGTTGATTTAGATAATATGCCTTTCTATGGACTAGCAGAAGCAACTGTTGGCGGTAGAAGTTGTGTAATTTCACAATCTGGCTTCTCAGGTGAAGCAGGTTACGAAATCTATCTAAGAGATGCAACTAAGTATGCGGATGATATGTGGGATGCTGTTGTTGAAGCAGGAAAAAAGCACAACCTTATGGTTATTGCTCCTGCACACCACAGAAGAATTCAAGCTGGAATTCTATCTTGGGGCCAAGACATGGACAACGAGCATAATCCTTTTCAGTGTAATTTAGGATATCAAGTATCGCTATCTGGAAAAGGTGAGTGGGATAAAAAAGCAGACTATGTTGGTAAAGAAGCTTTAGAAGCTATGAAAGCTGACCTTGTTGCTGGTAACAAGCCATATAAGCTTCAACTTGTAGGTATGGAACTAGGCGGTAAACCAATCGAAGAGTATGCACCTGACTTTTGGTTAGTGTCGCCGGCTGAAGGAGGAGATCCTTGTGGATTTATTACTTCACCTTGGTACCATCCAGAAAAGGGAACAAATATCGCAATGGGATACGTCCCATTTGATGGAACTTTAAATGCTAACGGTTTTCCAAAATGGGAAACTGGTAAGAAATTTAAAGTCCATTTACCTGATATCTATGCAGACACTCCAGGTGAGCCTGTTGATGCAGTTACAGTTGAAGTACCTTTCACTGAATCGCATAATGCAAACACTAGAGAAGTAGTTAAAGGTTAATAAAAAATACCCCAGGTGAAGTTTTTTCTTCACTTGGGGTTTTTTATTGGTTATTAAGATTTACATATAGGTAATTAATTATGTCAAAATCAATCGTTTATACTCCGAGAATTCGAAAGTCACCTTTTTATGAAGGAACGCTAAAAGCAGGTGTAACTTCGTTTACAGTTTATAACCACATGTTTATGCCCACGATGTATAAATCAAATGAAGAAGATTATAAGTCTTTGATTGAAGATGTAAGCATCTGGGATGTTGCGGCTGAAAGACAAGTACAAATTGAGGGTGAAGATGCTGCAGAGTTTGTTCAATACTTAACACCGAGAAATCTTTCTACATTTAAAGATAATTTTTGTAGATATTGTTTACTTACTGATGAAAATGGAGGGATAGTTAATGACCCTTTAGTATTAAAGTTTAATAAAAATAAATATTGGCTCAGCATTGCAGACACAGATGTTTTGTTGTGGTGTAAGGGTATAGCACTAAATAGTAAATTTAGAGTTAAAGTGACTGAACCAGAAGCATGTCCACTTGCGCTCCAAGGACCCAAATCATTTGATATGATGCGAGAAATTAGTGGAAATAATGAAGCTATTATGAGCTTAAAGTATTATCAATTTGTAGAGACTGAGCTTTTTGATATTCCTGTTGTTATTGCAAGAAGTGGTTGGAGTAATCAAAATGGATACGAGATATATATTAAATCTGAAGCTGATGGCAATCCATTGTGGGATAAACTTATGGAAACTGGCCAGTCTTACAATATTGCGCCAGGATCGCCAAACCAAATTGATAGAATGGAAGCTGGAATGATATCCCACTTAGGCGATACAACTCTTGATGATAATCCATTAGAACTTAATTTACCCAAGTTTTGTGATCTTGATCAAGAAGCAGACTTTATTGGAAAAGAAGCACTAAAGCGTATTCGAGATAAAGGAATTACGAAGCAATTTATAGGATTTAAAATATCAGGAAAAAATATTGGATATAATTTGAGAAGAATGCCTATTATTGATAAAGACAATATTGCAAAAGGATTTATTTCAAGCTGTATTTATAGCCCTACTTTTGGATGCAATATCGGACTTGGATTTGTAGATATTGATACAATTTCTTCAACTGAAGTTTTTAAAGCTACTGTAGATGACGAAGAAAGAGATGTTGAAATTGTTGCTTTGCCTTTTAGTTCTCGTCTTGAAAAAATGAAGTAATGCAACCTTCAAAATCTAATTTCAATAAACTTTTATACATAGCAAT
>JAONQW010000035.1 GCA_028412835.1 Candidatus Pelagibacterales bacterium | reverse complement strand
ATGAAATTGAAAACAACTTAAAAGAATATTTTGGAGTGACTAAAATAATTTGGTTAAAGCATGGTACCGACGAAGGTACTAATGGACACATTGACAATGTCGCTTGTTTTTCAGATCAAAACACCGTTTTAGCCATGACATGTTCTGATAAAGATGACACATACTACGACCTTTTGTCTGAAAACTTGGATATACTAAAATCATCAGTCGATCAGGACAACAATCCACTTAAAATTGTTGAGGTTGAAATGTCAAAAAAAAGATTCATTCCTGGGGATGATGAGCCAAGTTCATATATTAATTTCTATATAGCAAATAGTGCAATAATACTTCCTTTTTTTGGAGATGATACAGCAGATCAAAATGCTATGAAGATAATTAAAGAGCAGTTTCCAAATAGACAAATTGAATGCCTAGACGGACATGATATATTAATGGGTGGTGGAAATATTCACTGTATAACACAACAACAACCAAAGGCGGTGTCATGAGAGAAGTAACTTTTGCAGCAACCCAAATGGCTTGTAGCAATAATTCGAAGGACAATATAGATCAGGCAGTTAATTTAATAGAACAAGCAGCAAAAAAAGGGGCAAATGTTGTTTTGATTCAAGAACTCTTTGAACATCAATATTTTTGTAAAGACCAAAAAGAGGAATTATTTAGATTAGCCAAATCATTTGAAGATAATCAAACAATTGCCCTTATGGCAAAAGTTGCAAAAGATAACAATGTTGCTTTGCCGGTAAGTTTTTTTGAAAAATCAAACAAAGCTTACTTTAATACTATTGCAATGGTTGATAGCGATGGAACCATTTTGGGTAAATATCGTAAGTCTCACATACCAGATGGTCCAGGTTATCAAGAAAAATTTTATTTTAATCCTGGTAATACAGGATTTAAAGTCTGGGAAACTAAGTTTTGTAAAATTGGTGTTGGAATATGTTGGGATCAATGGTTTCCAGAGGCTGCACGCATAATGGCTTTAAAAGGTGCTGAAGTTATTCTTTATCCTACGGCTATTGGTGGAGAACCAGATAATAATGATGAATTTGATAGTTCAAACATGTGGCAAAAAGCAATGATTGGTCATGCTGCAGTTAACCAAGTACCAATAGTTGCTTCTAATCGGATTGGTATGGAAGATGGTTTTGAGATTTCAAATTTCTTTTATGGAAGATCGTTTATTACAGACTATACAGGTGAAGTAGTTGCTGAAGGATCTAGAGATAAAGAGGAAATTTTAATTTCAACAATTGATCTTGATAAAGCAGAAGACTTTAGAAGTTCATGGGGAATTTTTCGTGACAGAAGGACCGATTTATATAAAACACTGTTAGATTTAGACGGCACAGAATAACAATGATTGTAAAAATTTTTAAACCAGCAAAGACGGCGATGCAGTCGGGAAAAGCAAAAACTAGACATTGGCAGCTGCAGGTTATGGATGACAGTATTCAGGCAAAAGATCCTTTAATTGGATATCACGGTGGCTCAAGTACAAAAAATCAGATAAAACTTCATTTTCAAACAAGAGATGATGCAATAAACTTTGCTAAATCTAAAAATTATGATTATGAAGTCATTGAACCGTCCGCTAGGAAAGTTATAAAGAAGTCCTATGCAGATAATTTTAAATAATAATGCGCCCGTAGCTCAGGGGATAGAGCAACTGCCTTCTAAGCAGTGGGTCCGAGGTTCGATTCCTCGCGGGCGCGCCATCACACTTTTCTTAATCTTAAACTTATTTTTTTTAATATATTCAACTGCCTCAAGTGCAGAAGAGCCTTTAAAATTATTTTTGGGTGGAAATGAAAAAGAAGCTATCAATATATGGAAACAAGAATCAGAGATGGGTGATGTTGATGCGTCTTATGCGCTTGGGATCGTTTTTTATGATTCAGATGTTACAGGTTTATGTCAAAGAATAGAGGACAGTGATTGTAAAAATAATTTTAAGTCAGGTTTAAATTATTTTAAGATTGCTCACGATGCTGGTGATGTAAGAGCGACATATGCGTTAGGTGAACACTATGATTATTTTCGTAAATATAAAAAAGCATTTAAATTTTATCTAAAGGCTGCTGAGGCTGGAGTGCCTGAAGCTCAATTTAATACTGCTAGCATGTATGAACATGGAGAAGGTGTTACACAAGATATAGCTCAGGCTGTCAGATGGTATTTGCAATGCAATGAAACTAAGTTGTGTTTACAAAAAGAAGAAGGAATTTCAGACCTAATTGATCAACTAACAATTGATGAACTCCATTTTGCAAAATCATCTCTAATTATAGATCAAGTTCCATTAAATATTCGGTTAGATAGCGTAGCTAAATAAAGATAATAA
>JAONQW010000034.1 GCA_028412835.1 Candidatus Pelagibacterales bacterium | reverse complement strand
TAACTTTTATCTATGAAAGAAATTATAGTAAATATTTAAACTATGATTTTGTATCAATAAGTTTTTATACGTACCTATTAGCAATGTTTCTTACCACAATAATATCTATAGTCTATATAAATAGATGGGGAATGAATAGTTCTCAATTGCTAATAGTCTTAGGTAAATTTTATATTTGCTCAGTAATTTGTGTTTCTTTCATTGTTCTTATAAATAGAGAGAAGGTCTTTAAGAATATTTTATATATTTACAGCCTTTTCATCATTCTCGCATCGCTTTCAATTTATATACAAGAAATTTTTGGGCATATTTCATTTTTTGGTGAAACTTTTTATCATATACCAAGATATGGAAAATTAGGCTACTCATCAATTACTGGGTCTGTAAACAGTTATGGTATTTGTTTTTTTGTAGCTATATTTATCAGATTAATCGAATCAAATAAATGAGTAAAAGTACTGCAAGACTAACTACATTTTATGCAGCAACTGGACATATGTTTATGCATATGTTTGCTGCTTTTTACTTTGTCATTGTATTGGCGATTGAAGACGATTGGCAGTTTAGCTATGACGAATTAATAAATCTTTGGTTTCTTGGGTCATTATTGGTTGGATTAGGTGCAATACCATCAGGATGGTTGAGTGATCGTTGGAGCAGATCAGGAATGATTGCAATTATGTTTATAGGTTTAGGCATAGCATCCATTAGTTGTGGCTTTAGTACTAATAAATTTTACCTGCTTATTAGCTTATCCATCCTTGGGCTATTTTGCTCTATCTATCACCCAGCTGGAATTGCTTGGGTTGTTAACTCATCTCAAGCAACTGGGAGAGCGTTGGGCTTTAATAATATATTTGGTGGTGTTGGTATAGGTATTGGCGCCTTAAGTTCAGGTATTATTATAGATTATCTAAATTGGCAAATGGCGTTCATAATACCAGGTATTATATCTATACTATTAGGCGTACTTCTCACTTGGCATATAATTTCAAATTCTATATCTATTAAGAATATTACTTCAGAAAAATTTAAAGAGAATCCTCCAAATGAAGATTATTTAAAGATTGTTATAATTATGCTTATCAGCATTACTTGTATGGGTTTTATATTTCAAATATTACAGACCTCTATTCCAAAAGTAATTGATATAAGGCTGAGTGAAAGTCTTAATTTAGATACTGCAAAAATTGGTATGGCTGTTTCTAGTATATATATTGTTAGTGGCTTAATGAATTATATCGGAGGTATCCTTGCTGATAAATATTCAGAAAAAATGATTTATGTTTCTGGAATTCTTGGTCAAGCAATATTATTATTTGTAGTGGCCTCTACATCAAATCACTTGCTTATTATATTTGCACTTATGACCGTTGCTTTCAACTCAAGTATTTTGCCTGCAGAAAATGTGTTACTTGCTAAATTTTCACCAGAAAAATATCAAGGTCTTGTTTATGGTATAAAATTTATTGTTTCTTTTGCCATTGCTCCTATAGCAGTACTGTTAATTTCTAAAAGCTACGAAATGACTAGTGAATTTATTTATTTGTATATGGGAAGTGGATTTATAATGATTTTAGTATTTATGATGGCTATTAGTCTCCCCTATACACGTGAGCCAAAGACAATTTCGTAAAAGTGGTACAGCTGGTCTGACTTGAACAGACGACCTCCTGGTCCACAACCAGGCGCTCTAACCAACTGAGCTACAGCTGCAAATAAAAAAACACTATTAAACTATATAATAACAATAGTACAGTAACATATATGTTATTGAATTTGTTGTATTATTAAAGATTTTAAGAGGTGATATTTTAGAACTTATTTTGTATAATAAATCTATTAAAAATCTTACTAAAAATTATATGTCTTCCAAAAGTAATAAATCAAGATCACTAGTAAAAGCCTTCACATGGAGGTTTACGGCTACCATTGATACTTTTGTTATAAGTTACTTAGTCATTTGGCAGTCAGATTTTACGGCTTTTGAAACTGCAGGTTTAATAGCTGGGTTTGAAATTTTAACTAAGATTACTTTATACTATATTCATGAGAGAATTTGGTCTTCAGTAACTTGGGGGCGTGTACCAGAGTAAAGTGATGGCGTTATAGGTTCACAAGCAATACTCGGAAGTTCTGATTGGTTTATGCAATTATGTAAAGAAGAAGAAGCTTATAGAATAGATAAAAAAAGTTAAGACATGGCAAAGAATTATCACTTGTTATGATATGTGCAGCACAACAGTCAGAAAAAAAAATAATTATACTTTAAAGCAGTAAAAAGATATTTTAAAAGAGTTCAATTTGTTTATAAAATTAAGTTAATGCAATAACTGTATTATGTCTGAAATAAATGATTTAATTTTGAGATTAGATAAGGATAAGA
>JAONQW010000033.1 GCA_028412835.1 Candidatus Pelagibacterales bacterium | reverse complement strand
TGTAATAAGCCAGTATATTTTATCAAGACCCAATAAATCTATTGCTTCTAAGCTAATCTTTATGTGACCTTCATGTGCAGGATTGAATGAACCACCAAGAATTCCAATTTTCATTTTTATTTAAGGTCTAATTTGACCATTCCCTTTAACAATATATTTATACGTTGTTAAACCCTCTAAACCAACTGGACCTCGAGCATGAAGTCGGCCAGTAGAAATTCCAATTTCTGCCCCAAGTCCAAATTCTCCTCCGTCAGCAAATTGAGTCGATGTATTGTGCATTACAATAGCACTATCAACTAAACTAAGAAATTTATCTGCAACATCTTTATTTTCTGCAATAATACTTTCGGTATGACCAGATCCATACTTAGTAATATGATCTATAGCTTCGTCAATATTATCAACTAGTTTAATTGAAATAATTGCATCCAAGTACTCTGTACTCCAGTCTTTTTCATCAGCAAGTAAAATTCGGCTATCAATTTCTTTGCTAAAAATGTCACCTCTAATTTCACAGCCACCTTCATTTAAATTAGTAATAATCTTACCTAAGTTATCTTTAGCATATTCTCTATCTATAAGCAGAGTTTCTGCAGCACCACATATTTCAGTCCTTCTTAATTTTGCATTATGTATAACTTGTATTGCAGTGTTTAAATTTGCTGATTTATTTACATAGATATGACATATGCCCTCAAGGTGGCCAATTACTGGTATTTTAGCTGTATCTTGAACTTTTTTTACTAACCCTTTACCTCCTCTTGGTATAATAACATCAATTGTATCACCCATTTCTGCAAGCATATAATCTACAGCTGCTCTATCTGTAGTTTCTACACATTGAACTATATCTTTATCTAAATTATTTTTAATTAGTGCAGATTGGATAACACTTGTTAGACATGCATTAGAATTAAAAGACTCTGAACCACCTCTTAAAATTGCTACATTACCTGCTTTAATACAGAGTACACTAGCATCAACTGTTACATTAGGTCTGCTTTCATAGATTATTCCAATGACACCCAAAGGCACTGAAATTCGATTAATTATTAGTCCATTAGGTCTTTCAGTTTCATATAAATTTTTACCAATTGGATCTGGTAGTTTGACAATTTCTTCTACCGACTTAGCAATGCTTTCAATTCTATCATTATCTAGCATCAGCCTATTAAGCATTGCTTTTGGCATTTTATTTTTTTGCGCTAAATTTAAATCTTTTTGATTTGCAGTAATAATTTTATCTTTCTCATTTCTAATATTTTCAGCAATAGATAATAAAAGATTATCTTTAGTTTTAGTTGAGAGAGACTTTAGTACTGTACTAGCTTTGACACTTTGTTGACCAACCTTAGTCATATAATCACTTATAATCATAATAGCACTAAATCATCCTTATGGACCATTTCTTCTCTGTAAGAGTAACTTAGAATATTACCAATTTCATTACTTTTATGACCCATTATTTTTTTGCCCTCTTCAGAAGAATAGCTAGATAATCCTATTCCAATCTTTTTTTTATCAAAAGATAATATTTCAATAGCATCTCCTCTTTCAAATTCTCCATGAACGTTTAAGATTCCTGCAGGTAAGAGACTACTTCCATTTATAAGTGCTTCATTAGCTCCATCATCTATTATTACAGAGCCAACAGTTTGCATTGTGCCCACTATCCATTGTTTTCTTGCAGCGAGAGGAGTTTTATTTGGTGTGAACCATGTACACGGTCTACCGTTAAATAAAGCTTGGATAGGATTATTTACTGTACCATTAGTAATGGCCATATGACAGCCTGCTGACAACGCTGTTTTTGCAGCCATAATTTTTGTTTTCATACCACCTTTGCCAGTTTCTGAAATTGATGAGCCAGCCATCCTCTCAATTGTCTCATCAATTGACTTAACAGAGTCTATGAGTTTTAGTTCCTGATTATTTTTTGGGTCAGATGAATAAAGTCCATTAATATTAGATAAAAGAATTAAACAGTCAGCACCTGTAATTTGTGCTACCCTTGCCGCAAGTCGATCGTTATCACCATACTTAATTTCATTTGTAGCAATTGTATCATTTTCATTAACAACTGGAACTATGTTTAACTTCAATAAATTGTCTATAGTTCTTCTAGCATTAATTGAACGGCGTCTTTTTTCGGTATCATCCAGAGTCAGTAATATTTGTGAAACTTTTGATTCATATTTTTCAAATGCAATTTTAAATGCTGACATTAATTGGATTTGACCAATAGCTGCAAGCGCCTGATGAATATCTAATCTTAGTTCGTTCATCTCTAAATTTAAGTCTTTTGCGCCAAACGCTATAGCGCCAGATGAAACAATAATAACTTCTTTATTTTTATTTTTTAGAAAATTTACATCTTCAGCTAGAGAAATTAA
>JAONQW010000032.1 GCA_028412835.1 Candidatus Pelagibacterales bacterium | reverse complement strand
TGCAGCTGTGCTTGGTGATTCAAGTAAAGTTGAATTTACAACAACAACAGGTAAAACAAGATTCCCTACACTTGCATCAGGTGAAATTGATGTACTTGCTAGAAATACAACATGGACTTTTAGTCGTGATGTAAATCTTGGTTTTGAATTTATTGGTGTTAACTACTATGATGGACAGGGCTTTCTTGTACCAGCAAATCTAGGTGTTACTTCAGCTACTCAATTAGACGGTGCTTCTGTTTGTATTCAAACTGGAACTACTACTGAATTAAACTTAGCTGATTTCTTCAGAGTTAATAATATTAGCTACGAAGCAATTCCAGTTGAAACTAATGATGAGTCTCGTGAGAACTTATTTGCTGGAAGATGTGACGTTTATACAACTGATGCATCTGGTTTAGCTGCAACTGCAGCACAAGCTGATGATCCATCTCAATGGATTTTACTTCCAGAAATCATTTCTAAAGAGCCTTTAGGACCACTTGTAAGACATGGAGATCATGTTTGGGGTGATATCGTTCGTTGGTCTTTAAACACACTGGTTATTGCTGAAGAAAAAGGTTTAACTTCAGCTAATGTAGACTCAATGATTAGTTCAACTAATGACCCTGAAGTACTACGTTTAACTGGTAATGAAGGTGAGTATGGAGTGATGTTTGGTCTTCCAAATGACTTTGGTTACAACATTATTAAACAAGTAGGTAACTACGGTGAAGTATTCGAGAGAAATATCGGATCTAATACTCCATTGAAGTTAGCTAGAGGTTTAAATGCTCCTTGGACAGATGGCGGAATTTTATATTCTCCACCATTTAGATAAGATTAAGTTAAAACTTAACTAAAATTAATGCCGGACTAAAGCCTTAGTCCGGCATTTTTTGTATTTATTATTTATCATAAGTTGGTATAGAGTGAGCCACAGATATGTTTAAAATCGATTTTTCGGATCAAAAATTTAGAGCAATAATAATTCAAACAATTGTCGTTGGATTATTAGCTTATGGTCTTTATTGGATTGTACAAACAACAGCCTATAATCTTGAAAAAAGAAATATTGCCACTGGTTTTGGTTTTTTAGATGATCCAGCTGGATTTGATATATCATTCAGTCCATTTTTTAAATTTGTAGCAACTGACTCGCATTTCGCAGTCTATTTAGTTGGTCTAGCTAATACACTTTTAATTTCGGTTATTGGTTGTATCGCCGCAACATTCCTAGGTTTCTTTGTTGGTATTACACGCCTATCATCTAATTGGCTTCTCAGTCAGATTGCGTATGTTTATGTTGAAATAACAAGGAACATTCCACTAATTTTACAATTACTGTTTTGGTACGCACTATTAATTAATCTACCGAGAGTTAAGAATAGCATTGCTATAGGTGAAACATTTTTTTTAAATAACAGAGGCTTTCTGAGCCCACAACCAATTTATGGAGATAATTTTATTTTTGTTACCGCAGCTATTATCATAGCAATTGTTGGATCAATATTTTTTTCAAGGTGGGCAAAACGTAAGCAAGAAGAAACAGGTAAACAATATCCACTATTTTTGATTAATGCAGCTTCTATAATCCTATTTCCAATTATTATATATTTTATTTCAGGCTCACCACTAGATTTTGAAAGACCAGTATTAAAAGGATTTAACTTTGTAGGTGGAATGCAAATGCCACCAGAGTTTGTAGCCATGTTTCTTGGTCTCAGTATTTATACAGCATCATTTATTTCTGAAATAGTTCGTGCTGGAATTTTGTCAGTAGGCAAAGGTCAAATTGAAGCAGCCAAATCTATAGGTTTAAAACAAAATGTAATTATGAATTTAATTATTATACCTCAAGCCTTAAGAGTAATAGTTCCTCCATTAACTAGTCAGTTTTTAAATTTAACTAAAAATTCATCTCTTGGTATTGCCATAGGTTATGCAGATTTAGTTCATGGTTTTGGTGGTATAAGTTTAAATCAAACTGGTCAGGCTATTGAATGTATGGCAATTGTAATGGCAACATACTTAACCATTAGCCTTTCTATTTCATTTTTTATGAATATCTATAATAGAGCTATCCAACTGGAGGGTAGATGATGGTAGCTCTTAGTTGGATTAGACAAAATCTATTTTCAAGCTGGGTTAATTCAATAATTTCAGTAATTATAATTTATTTCTTAGCTAGCATTATACCACCACTACTTGATTGGCTTATTTTTGAAGCGACATTTGTAGCTGATGATAGAACTGGCTGCACAACTGATGGCGCTTGCTGGGCAATTATTGGCGCAAGAATGTATCAGTTTCTTTATGGTTTCTATCCAACTGAAGAAGTTTGGAGGGTAAATTTAGTTTATGCAATGTTACCATTTGGAATTATGCCGCTGTTGTGGGATGAAATGCCTTATAGAAAACAGTTCTTAGTATTT
>JAONQW010000031.1 GCA_028412835.1 Candidatus Pelagibacterales bacterium | reverse complement strand
CAACTCTACCAATTACAGGACTTGCAAAAAACTCATCTCGACCAGCTAATTTTATTGGAGTACATTACTTTTCACCTGTAGAAAAAATGCCTTTAGTTGAAATTATTATGGGCGAAGAAACTTCTCAAGAAACATTAGCTAAAACTATGGACTATGTTCAGAAAATTAAAAAAACTGCTATTGTTGTTAATGATAGCAGAGGATTTTTTACAAGTAGAGTTTTTGGCACCTATACAGGAGAAGGAATGGAAATGCTAGCAGAAGGAATTAACCCAGCTTTAATAGAAAATGCTGGTAAAATGACGGGTATGCCAATGGCTCCACTCGCATTAATGGATGCCGTTGCTTTGGACTTAGCTTACAAAGTTGGAGTACAAACTAAAAAAGATTATGAAGCGGAAGGTAAAGAGTTTCCTATTTCAGAACCACAAAAAGTGCTGGAAGAATTTGTTGAAAAACAAGGTCGACTTGGAAAGAAAAATAATAAAGGATTTTATGAATACCCAGAGAATGGTAAAAAATTTTTATGGCCCGAAATATTTAAGTTGTACGATCAAATTGAAGATCAACCAGATGTAGAAATACTTAAGCAAAGACTCCTATATATACAAGCTCTTGAAACAGCTAAATGTTATGAAGAAAATGTTCTCACCGATGTGCGTGATGCAGATATAGGCGCAATACTTGGATGGGGAATGGCACCATGGACAGGTGGACCACTATCATTTATTGATATGGTGGGAATAAAGGAATTTGTTGCTGAGGCTGATAAATTAGCTCAAAAATATGGCGATAGATTTACTCCATGTAAAATGCTTCGCGATATGGCTGAAAAAAATGAAAGTTTTCATTCAAACTCAAATAAAGCAGCTTAATTAATCCACAAAGTGTATTGGTAATCTAATAATAATTGTGCATTTTAATTTGTTCGATTGATATAGCTAATAGATAAGTTTAGAATTCGATATTATTAATTGCACTTATTTAAAGTGACTAAAGGAGACATATGGTCAACACATCTACACCTACTAATTCATTAGAAAATTTTTTCATGCCATTTACGGCTAATAAAGATTTTAAAAAAGAACCACGATTATTAGAAAAAGGCGAAGGTGTTTATTATTATAATCACAAAGGCGATAAGGTAATCGATTGTTCTTCTGGATTATTTTGTGTACCACTTGGCCATGGAAGAAAAGAAATTGCTGATGCAGTTCATCAACAACTTTTAAAGTTAGATTACGCGCCAAGTTTTGCTATATCTCATATGCCTGCATTTACTTTAGCTGAACGTCTAGCAAAAATGCTTCCAGGAGATTTAAATAATATTTTTTTCACAATTTGTGGTTCTACGGCAATAGATAGCGCTATTAAAATCATACAAGCCTATCAGCATGCTAAAGGGCAATCTCAAAGAATTCGATTTGTATCTCGTGAAAGAGCTTATCACGGGGTTAACATTGGAGGGACATCCCTTAGTGGTATGATAAAAAATAGAGAAGTATTTACTGCTACTATGCCAGGTGTTGTTCATTTACGTCATACGTGGCTAGAAGAAAACAAGTTCAACCTAGGTCAACCTGAACATGGTGATTACTTAGCAGACGACCTGCAAAGATTTGTTGATATGTATGGACCAGAGTCTATCGCTGGTTGCTTTGTTGAACCTATAGCAGGTTCAACAGGAACTCTAGTGCCTCCAAAAGGGTACTTAGAAAAACTAAGAGCTACATGTGATAAACATGGAATTGTATTGGTATTTGATGAAGTTATTACTGGATTTGGTAGAACAGGAGAAGCATTTGGTGCAAATAAATATAATGTTCAGCCTGATATGATAACTATGGCAAAAGCTATTACAAATGGAGCTCAGCCTATGGGTGCAGTTGCAGTTTCAGATGATATTTATAATACAATTATTAACAGTGGTCCTGAGCATGGAGTTGAATTCTTTCATGGTTATACTTATTCTGCACATCCAGCTTGTGTAGCTGCTTCTCATGCAACTTTAGATATATATGAAAATGAAGGTATTTTTGAAAAAGCAAAACATATGTCATCGTATTTTCTTAATGCAGTCATGGATGAATTAAAAGATATTCCAATTGTAACAGATGTAAGAGGAGATGGTTTAATGGCAGGTATAGATTTAGCAGTAGATGGAAAACCAGGTGTTAGGGGATATGATGCGCAAAGAAAAATTTTTGCAAATGGTGGGCATCTAAAATTTACAGGCGATTGTGGAATTATTGCCCCTGCGTTAATTTCTACTGAAGATCAAATAGATGAAATGATTAGCGTAGCAAAAGAAGTTTTGGTCCAGTACTAATATGATTATTGGTTTACCCAAGGAAATTAAAAACCATGAATGTAGAGTGGGTTTAACACCGGATAGTGTAAAAAAATTAATTTCTCAAGGACATGAATT
>JAONQW010000030.1 GCA_028412835.1 Candidatus Pelagibacterales bacterium | reverse complement strand
AACCGCAGCATAATTTTCAAAAGCAAAGCCCTGTAGTTCTTCTATGCCTGAAATACCTCTAATTTCATCTTCTAGAGGCTTTAAAAGTAATCTCTCTGAATCACTTGGAGATATACCTGGAAGTGTTACACCAGCATAAACAAGAGGGCTTGTTATTTCTGGCTCAGATTCAATTGGAATATTAATTCTGCCAATAATTCCTGCAAAAAATAATACAACTAGAATTGCAAGTGTTGTTCTTTTTCTATCAACTAAAAATTCAATCATAAGGTATATTTTTTTTCAGGATAACTCTGAATTAAGCCCCAACTGTCTGAACATTAACTGTTTGACCATCTATTACGTATTCTTGTCCAACTGTTATAATTTTAGTTTTTTCAGGAAGGCCTATTACCCATATACCCTCAGAAACATCTTCAATAATTTGAATCTTAACAAATCTAACAATGTTACCTTCAACAATTTTAACACCTAAATCACCTACATCATTTAAAGAAAGAAGGTAGGACGGAATTAGTTGAGCTTTTAATTCTTTTAGTGGAGCTTTTATAGTAGCTGTTACTCCCTCTCTAATTAAACCATCTTTATTATCAAAAGTGGCTTCAATTTTATAAGTCCTTGTTGCAGAGTTTGAACTCTTACTTATATAAGAAATTTGACCCTCAACGCTTCTGCCATCTAAAAGTTCTATGCTAACTTTCTGTTTTGGAATAATTTGGGTAATATTTTTTTCTGTAACTTCACCAGTAACAATCATAGGATCTAACTGAATTACAGAACCACACATTTGTGATGGAGAAATAAGGTCACCAACTTTTACATTTATATCTTCAACAAATCCATCAAACGGTGCTTGAAGTTTAGTATTATTTAAGGCGTTTTCAGCAATTTCTCTTCTTGCAATTGCACCCTTTAATACTGCCTCAGCTGATGCAACGGCATTATCTGAACGATATCCTTCTTTAGCCAGAGACTCTATTGCATTAAATTTTAATTGTGCCTGTTTTTCATTAGCAATAGCCTCATCTAGTCGAGCACTTCTGTCCTCAGGATCAAGAGTACAAACAACATCACCTTTTTTAACAGCCTGACCCTTATCAATTGTATCTAAAATAGTAGAAGTTGTTTTGGGTCTTAATATAACTTTATTTTCAGCTTCAGTTCGACCCCTAATTGTTAAAAAGTAAGTTTTATCTTTAGCAACAATATCAGTTGCTCTTACGGATATTATTTTTTCAATTGTAGCATCATCTACAACAATAGTGTCATTTTCAAATTTAAATATTCCAGAAGCAATCCATAGTATTAAGGCAATAAAAATAATTAGCGCTGATTTATAGTTAGTAGGTAGGTCTTTAAATTTCTTAATCATGTAATTTCTTTCTGTTTTTTTCAATGTAATTTATTGCAGTTTTTATAACTTCTGCCATTAAACCTCTCATGAACTTGCCTTGAGCAGAACTTCTTAGGGCATTTAAATTTGAGTCTTTTGCTATTGGTCCGTCATAAGTTATTAATTTTAGTTGTTGCTGAGCAAAAAGAAGTCTTTCATCAAGTATTAATTTTACATGCTCTCCTGGTAGATATTTAGAAAATAGCAACAACATCCCATATTCAGACTTTATTTGATCGCCATAATTTCCTGATCTTACATAATTGCCAGCTTCAGCAAGCAAGGCTTCTTCAAAGTGTGAAATACCCTTTTTAGTAATAGTATAAACTTTTTTATCAGGCTTCTTATCTTGAGCATGCTGCCTAACTGTAACAAGCTTGTCTTTAGTTAGCTTACTTAAAGCTGGATAAATTGACCCAAAACTTAAATTGTAAATTTGATTAAGGGGTCCTTCCAATATACTCTTTATAACATAGCCCGTTGTCGGTCCACCTCTCAAAATTCCTAAACATATTGTGTCAGTTTGCATTACTTTATTAATAATTTTTTATTAGGAATGTCATATATATATCATACTGATATAGCGTCAAGATATATATCATACTGATATAGAAGTTTTATTTTAGGCGAAAAAAGCTTAAAAATATGGTAATTTAATATATGCCCGGAGTTAAAAATAAAAGCCTTAGTCACCGAAGCACTGAATGGCTTAGGCGACATCTCAAAGATCCTTATGTTATACAGTCTCAAAAAGACAATTATCGATCAAGAGCTGCTTATAAACTCACTGAAACTAACAAGAAATTCAATATTTTTGAAAATGTTAAATCAGCATTAGATTTGGGTGCAGCACCAGGAAGCTGGTCAGAAGTCCTTGTGAAAGAGCTCAAATCTCCAGCTAGAATTGTTGCAATAGACTTGCTTGAAGTTGACCCTATTCCAGGGGTAGAGATATTTAAGGATGATTTTACCTCAAAAAAATTCAATGACTATGTTGATAATTCAGCGCCATTTGACTTAATAGTATCAGATATTTCT
>JAONQW010000003.1 GCA_028412835.1 Candidatus Pelagibacterales bacterium | reverse complement strand
GCTACACGATGCTCGATACGTCTAGCCTCATCTTTACCTGACGGAATTCTCAAGGCAACTGTTCTATTGTTGTACCCCCATGATTTATTTACTGGTACAAATTGATCAGGTTTAATTCTTCTGAAACCGTTTCGATTTGGAATAAAAATAGGAAAACTATCGTAAAGAGTTGATTGCATTCCTGCTATCGCATACTTTAATAAATCGCTACCAAGTTTATCACCTGACGAAAATAAGTTATTCTCTTTATCATCATACATTGACATATGTATATGCATGCCACTTCCAGTTTGCTCTAAAAATGGCTTTGCCATAAATGTTGCTTCATAGCCATGCTTTAAAGTTGTTTCATGTATCACTCTTCTAAGTAGAGATGCATCATCAGCTGCCTTTAGTAAATCACTAGTGTGTGATAAATTTATTTCATATTGAGTTGGCGCAAATTCACTTGTAAATGTTGAGGCTGGAATATTTTGAATTTTACAATTTTCATTTATATCTTCTAAAAGCTTTTTAAAAATATCGAGCTCACGCATCCCATAGACATTTGTTTTGTCTACTCCAGTTGCAGGCAAAGGTTTTCCTAAATTATCTTTATTCTTATCTAGTAAATAAAATTCAAGTTCAAAAGCAACCACAGGTTTTAAATTTATGGCATCAAATTTTTTTAAAATTGAAGCCAACATATTTCTTGGATCAAGAATAGATGGACTTTTTTCTTCATCACACATCGATACTAGTATTTGAAGGGTATTATCGTTCCAAGGAACTTTTTTTATAGTATCTTTAATAGGAAAAAATAGTCCATCTGGATCTCCATCGGCCCAACCTAATTCAAGATTATTGGTAACTCCACCTAATGCATCTAAATAAAAAACTGAGTATGGTAGCTGAAATCCATCTTTAAATATTTTACTCGCTTCATTAAAAGGAAATCTTTTACCCCTGACATAACCACATAAATCAGTAAAAATAGCATCTAAATACTCAATACCCTTTTGGTTTAAAAGTTTTTCTAACTCAGATTCTTTAGCAATCTCCATACTATAATACTTACCTAAGCAAGTCCTTTGATATAATTTTGCAAATGATCTAAGTAAAACTTTTGATAATGAACAAGGCTTATTTCAAGATCGCCATATTTACCAGGTTGATAAGCTTGACTCTCAATACCTTTTTGATTCATTTCACATAATTGAGAGTCTTCTTTGGATGTTTGGTCCCATAGAAAAATCATTTTCTCAATATCAACATCTGCCTCTTTATGTTTTATCCAGTATTGAGTAACGATAGTTTTACTTTGACTTACTGGAGAAAATAAAAAAAGGATTACAAATTCATTATTTGCAACAAAGCTATTAAATGGACTAAACCCAATCGCAGTATAGCCATTGTCAGGTCCAATTGTTCTGAAATCCCCCATGAAAGATGAACATGAATAACTCCCATCCATAGTTTCTGACTTAATCCCTTCAGCTAGTGGGGTACGCTCAGCTATTCGAAAAAATTTATTCGTGTCTTCATTATATTCACCAACAAATAAACCTTTATTTTTTGTCTCCAGTGTCCAATCTTTAATTCTTTGCTCAAGTTTAGGTGATTCAATTCCTGATCCTACTCCTGCCCCATATGAATTACAGTACTCCTCTCCATGAACACTTAAATAATCTTTATGAGTAAATTCACCACCCCAACAGTGCGCACATTCTTTGAAATTATGAATAGTTGCTAAATGTGAAGCATTAAATATGTAGTCTTTTTTAAAAGCAATTTTACCGTCATTAAGGCCATGCATTTTTATATATGGTTCCAAAGGGTTTATAAATTCTTCAAATGAGTAAGGGAACTCAGATAAGTTTATAAACACTAAACTTTCATAAACTTTAATATGACAGTGGCTGTTTGATCTAGAGGATGAAATGGTTAAATCTTTATTTGCTAGTTTCTTAATTTCAATAAAACTGTCATTGATTTGATAGGTAAAAACTTCATTCTCATCAAAATAAGACAGGTGCGTAAGGAATACCCATTGTTTTTTAAACATAGCCTCATAACTAAGGTTAAATAGCTCTCTGTTAGTAAAAAATAGCTGATCCATGCCAGCATGTGGGTCTTGCTTATGAATTAAGTCTTTAATATTTTGTGCAATCATTTGATAAATTCAATATATTTTATTAATTAGTAAATTAAAATAAAATAATCATATGACTGATTTAAACCTTGAGATTTGTTATTTATCGGCTTCACAGGCCTTAGAAAGGTTTAAGAATAAAACTTTATCTCCCGTTGAGCTTCTAATAGAAATAAAAAAAAGAATTGATGAAGTGAATCCAAAAATAAATGCTTTCAACTTTAATCGATTTGAGGAGTCTCTCAAACAAGCTAAAGTAGCAGAAAAAAAATATTCTCAAGATAAAGAGACTTTGCCCTTGGAGGGTATACCCCTGGCAATCAAAGATGAAGTTGATATAAAAGGACAACCTAATAAGAATGGGAGTTTAATTTTTAAAGATTATGTTGCTGATCAAACTGATATTGATGTTGAGTCTCTTATAAATTCGGGAGCAATAGTTCATGGCCGAACTACAAACCCTGAGTTTTCATTAACATCTTTCTGTCATTCAAAAGTAAATGGCGTAACAAGAAATCCTTGGAACTTAGATATGACTCCCGGAGGATCTAGTGGTGGTAGCGCTGCTGCTTTGGCTACTGGCTGTACAACCTTAGCAACCGGCAGTGATATTGGTGGCTCAATTAGAATCCCTGCATCAGCATGTGGTGTAGTTGGCTATAAACCCCCCTTTGGTAGAAATCCTCAAAGTGCTCCATATAATATTGATCAGTATTGCGTTATTGGACCAATGGCTCGTACAGTTTCAGATTGTGCACTCATGCAGAATATTATGTGCGGACCACATGCAAAAGATATTTCAAGCTTGCGCCCCGCAATTTTTTTACCACTTGAATATGAAAATATTAAAGGATGGAAAATTGCTTACTCTATGGATCTTGGATATTTTGAAGTTGATCAAGAAGTTGAAGAAAATACATTTCAAGCTCTAGAAAAATTTAAGTCATTAGGAGCATCAGTTACTGAAGTGAAGTTGAACTGGAAAAAACAAGAAATTGAGTCTGCTTGCTATAGTCATTATGCAAATATATTTGCAAGAACTGTGGCTGATTTTTTACCAGAGCACAAAGATCAATTAACAAATTATGCATTAATGAATGCAAGATCTGCTGAAGTTCATGCAAAAGCAATTGCAGATAACAGGGAAGAGTACTATCCCGAACTAGGTGCAACATTGGGCTACTCACCACTTAAATGTGGAGAAATTGCAGGTAAGATGTACAGTGAATTAGGTCCATTACTTGATCAGTATGATGTATTCATATGTCCAACAAATAATTTACCAGCTGTTACAGCAGATGTAGATTTGTTGAAAGATCCTGTTGTAATTAATGGAAAAGAAATAGCTGGGAGAGACATGTGTTGGACTATGGCCTATCCTTTTAACATGTTAGGCAGACTACCAGTAATTAGTGTTCCATCAGGATTTGCTTCAAATGGGGTCCCAACTGGAATACAAATTATAAGTCGCTCCTATGCCGATAATTTAGTTTTTCAAGCTGCATACAACTATGAAAATATAGATCCATGGCTTCAAGGTCTTGAAAAACAGCCAAAAATATAATTTTCTTGTATTTAATCATTCAAATTTACCATGATTCACATTGACGGATATAAGTGACGGTGTACAATTTTTTACGATTAAATATAAAAAAAGGATAATTAATTATGCCAAAGTACAATGAAATAAAAAATTTTTTTGTAAGAGCTATGGTCGTATCGCTATCAGTGGTTTTTATTGCTGGAATAGTCCCGACAACTAAAGCTTTTGCAGAACCTGGATCTGTATTCCTATGGGGAGGGTATGATGATGACGGACTGTTTGGATCATACGCAGAGGAACATGGTTCTCCTGCATATACCACATTTGGTGATGCAGAAGAAGGATTACAAAAACTAAGAGCTGGTGCTGAGTTTGATTTAGCATGGCCTTGTCAAGGCGAAATAAAACGATGGGTAAGAGCAGGTGTGCTTGAGCCACTTGATCCATCTAGAATAGAAAACTGGAATGATATGTTTCCTGAAGTCAGAGACCTACCAAGTGGTATGGTTGATGGTAAGAACTATTTCGCACCTGTAGATTGGGGAGATACAACATTATTTTACATGCCTGACAGAGTTACATGGATGAATGATGATAACGAAAGCTTTGATCTAATGGAAGATCCAAGAGTTAAAGGTAAAGTTGGTATACTAGACTCAGCTGCAGACTCATTATTCTTAATGATGCATCATCTTGGAATTGATATTAGAGAACAAGATCAATTAACAAAAGCTGCTATTGATCAAGGTATCAATAAATTTCGTGAAATGAGAGACAATGGACAAATACGTGCATTCTTTGGTGACACTTCTTCAATGGTAGAAGCATTAGGCAATGAAGAAATTGATGTTGCTCTTGGGTGGAATGAAATTGCATGGAATGCTGGCGCAAAAATGATGCAGCCTTCGAATGGTACCATGACTTGGGCTTGTGGACTTGCGATTGTAAAAGGTGCAGACCTTGATAAAGCATACGCAATGATTAATGGAGCTACTAGTGCTGAAACTTCAGCTTACTTGCTAAGTGAATGGGGTTATGGACACTCTAATAAAGCAGGCTTTAGTACATTAACTGCAGATGAGTTAGCTGAGCGTGGCGTTGCAGCAAATCCTGCAGACCACCTTTCAAATGGAATGTTCTCTGTTATGCCAACAGATGAAGTTACTGACTACATGGAAGCTCAATGGGCTGAAATGGTTGCTGGCGGTTAATCAAAAGAAGATTGTTTAATCTTAAAATAGCCTGTTCTCTCTTAGGGAACAGGCTATTTTTTATTTAATAAAGAAATATCGTCTAAGTTAATACTTATAAAACAATCGTTATTTTTAAAGGATTGATTATCAAAATATTGAGATGAAACAGTTATAATTTTTTCTATTTCTTTAGTCTCAATATAAAATTTTGTTATTTCACCTAAATAAGATGTTTGTTTAATTTTGCCCTCTAAACAAATGTCCCAATCTGATTTTTCTTTATCTATCATCATTGTTTCTGGACGGATACTACATATAACATCTGAAGAGTTTTCACTTATATTAAGACTATTCTTGATCTTAAATTCACCTAATTTTTCAATAGAGACATTAATATGTTCTCCATCTTTTGACTTTGTCTCAGCTTTTAAAAAGTTAGTTTCTCCAATAAAATCACTTACGAATATATTATGAGGATTTTTATATAATTCATTTGGAGTTGATAACTGTTGTATTTTTCCTTCACTCATTACAGCAACGCGATCAGACATGCTTATAGCTTCTTGCTGATCGTGAGTAACAAATACAAAAGTAATTCCAATATTTTTTTGAAGTGTTCTTAATTCAAGCTGCATTTCATCACGTAATTTCTTATCTAATGCTCCTAATGGTTCGTCTAGTAATAATACTTTAGGCTGCCTTACCAAAGCCCTAGCTAATGCAACTCTTTGTCTTTGACCTCCTGATAGTTGGCTACTAAATCTCTCTTCATAACCTTCTAGCTTAACTAGAGACAAAACGTCATTTACTCTTTCACGAATTTCTTCATTAGTGAGGCCAAGTTTTCTTAAACCAAACTGAATATTTTTTTCTACATTGATGTGTGGAAATATTGCGTAATTTTGAAAAACCATATTTGTTGGTCTTTTGTCTGGTGGTAAGGCAGTAATATCACTTCCATCAAGCAATAAGTTTCCACTTGTTGGATACTCAAAGCCTGCTAATAATCTCAACAAAGTCGTTTTACCACAACCTGATGGTCCAAGAAGTGAAAAAAACTCTCCTTCTTGAATTTCAAAAGAAACGTTATCCACTGCTTTCACATTACCAAAATGCTTAGATATCTGATTTATCTGTATAAAAGAATTATTCATGTATTTTTATTCCAAAGTCAGCCTTATCTTTTCCTTGTCCAAGATTTCTCAACCAGAAGGCTAACAGAACAATCAAAGTAGTAAACACAATTATAACAGCACCCAGTGCTAAGACATGAGGTAATTTCTGAATAAATCTCATTTGACCCCACATATACATTGGCAATGTTGCGTCACTTCCCGTCAAGAAGAATGCAAGAATAAATTCGTCAAAAGATATTATAAAGCTTAGCAGTAGTGAAGCGATTATACCTGGTAAGTATAATGGAAGAGATACTCGATAGAAAGTACCCCAGGCATTTTCACCAAGGTCTCTTGATGCCTCCTCAAGAGAAAAATCAAATCCCTCAATACGAGCAATTAAAATTAGCATTGCAAATGGCGTACAGAAAAGTATATGGCCTAGAGTAACTGGTACTAGTCCTAATTTAAAACCTAGGCTTAGCCAAATTACAAGTATTGATACTGCTAAAATAATTTCAGGAATCAAAAAAGGCATCATTATTGCTCCATAAGAAATATTTTCTCCTCTAAACTTATAGCGTGCAAACGCTTTAGCGGCAAAAAGTGCTATTGTTGTACTAACTACACTAGCAACTACACCTACTTTAACACTTGCCCATAGTGCTTTATGTAAATTTGTACTTTTCCACATCTCTTCATAATGCTCAGTGGTAAATCCTGAAAGAGGAAATGACATAAAATTTGAGTCATTAAAGCTAAAGAGAGGTAAGAATAAAACAGGTAAGTATAAAAATACAAAATACAATAACGTATAAAATAGCAATGTATTATTTTTCTGTTCCATCTAAGATATTCTTTGAGTAAGTTTTTTTGTTGTATACGAAACTACCATTGTAACTACTGCAACGGTAAATAACATTATAGTTGCTGAAGCGGCTCCAAGAGGTATATTATTTATTTTCCCAAAATAGGCTTGGATCATGTTTGATAACATTCTTCCATCGGTTCCTCCTAAAAGCGCAGGAGTTACATAGTCTCCAACAGTAGGAATAAAGATAATTAAAATTGCGCCAATTACGCCTGGCATTGACAGTGGAAAAGTGATTTTCCAAAATACTTCAAGTCGTGATAAGCCTAAATCTCTACCAGCCTCAATTAGAGAAAAATCTATTTTTTCTAGTGAAACATATAATGGGAGCAAGGCAAAAGCAGCATATGCATGAGTAAGAGTAATGATCACCGCAGTCTCTGAATACATAAGAAAAGTAAGTGGTTCAGAGAGAAGTCCAGCAGTAATCAAAGATGAGTTTATGACTCCCTTTGTTCCTAAAATAATTTTCCAAGAAAAAACTCTTAAAAGATAAGATGTCCAAAAAGGTAGAGTCAGCATGACTAGCCATAACATTTTGTTTTTTTTGACATAAAAAGCTATGTAATAGCAGACGGGATAAGCTGTAAGAAGAGTAACTAGGGTTACAAGAAATGATATCTTAACAGACTTTATAAGGAGTGTGACAAGTAGATTTTTTTGAAAAAAATCAATATATCTCTGTATTGTAAAAGTATAATCAATTTCTACAAAGCTTATTTGAGTAAAAAAACTAAAGCTCAACATTAGTATCATTGGTATAAGCATGAGCAAAATAATTAAAATTAATGCTGGAGAAAGCATTGTATAAGCCCGTACTGACTCACTTTTTGCATAGAATTTTTGGACAGCTTGTAACATGCAAAAATTCTAATTTATCTAAATGATAGATGCAATTTAAATCTCTTTTTTACTTTTATCTGTGAATCTAGAATACCAAAGATAAATTCTGAGATACCACAATCTCAGAAAGGCAAATGGAATTTTAGGTGACAGACCTTGATATACCTTTGAAATATTAGTTTCTCCACTATTTGACTCATAAATCATTTCTGCTAGTTTTTTTCCACAATAGACTGTGCTGTTATTACCATTTGCATGATAGCCATAAGAAAAGAAAACTGACTTATCATTTTCAAGACTTCCAAAAGCTGGAACCAGATCACGATTCATTACAACTGTACCCCTCCAATAATATTCAACATCAATATCATTCCAATTAGGAAATACACCTTGAAATTGTTTAGTCATCATACTTCTCATTTTTAAGGCACTTTTATCATCTCCAAATGTGTCACCTCGAGTTCCAAATAGCATTCTATTGGATGGCATTCTTCGATAATAATATAAAATTTCTCTTGAGTTGCAGATTGGATTTAGTGTTTTATAATTTTGCATTTTAAATTCATCTTCACTCATCTCTCTTGTTACGATAATATTTGATAATACTGGAACCATTCTATTTGCGAAACTTGGATGTAAGGACTCATCAGTATAACCATTAGTTGCAACAACAACTTTGTCACAAGTTAAAGATCCTTCTTCAGTAATGAGTTTATGCTTACCATTTCTCTCCCATTTTTTAACTCGTGAATGAGAGTGTAGTTGTGCTCCAGCATCAACTGTAGCATTAGCAAATCCATTTAAAAATGCCATTGGATTCATTGCAAAGCCTGCTTCAGTGAACACTGCTCCAAACTGTTCAGTTGATTGATGGCCAACCTCATCAAATTCTTCTTTGGGAATCCATCTAGTGTTAATACCAAAATGATTTTGTAAGTCATTGCCCCATTCTTTTAATTCTTCGATGCTACTTGGATGATGGACAACATCTAGATTGCCCGTACCTATTTTTTCACACTCAATATTGTTGTCAGCTATTAAGGATGCAAGAAGATCAACTCCTTCAATTTGAGATGCAAAAAACTTTTTAGTTTCATCCATTCCATATCTTTTTATTAACTGGTTAATGGATAGCTTTGTTGATGGAAGGCAGCAAAAACCTGCATTTCTTCCACTGCTTGCAAATCCAAAATGCCCAGCCTCAAGAAGCCTAACATCACCACCATATTTTTTTGCAATGTGGTAGGCAGTGCTAATTCCTGTAAAACCACCCCCAATAACACACACATCACATGAGTGATCTCCAACTAATTTTGGAAAACGACTCTGATCAAAATGACTTACATCTTCCCAATAACTTTTAATTGGTGTGTTGAAGTCATATATCGCTTTATCGTACAACTGCTTCATAAGAATAATCTAGGACGATGGTAACTGCATATTGGTAAAATACCAATTGTAAAAATAAGTAACTGCAGACTCATTTTCAGATAGTACTCCGGGAGTAAATGATTGAGAAAGTAGGCCTTTCTGATTATTTTCTATAATCATTGTATCTTCTTGAGTTGTAACATCCCAAATGAAGGTAATGTCATCAACATTAAAGTCATGGCCTTCTTTTGCATCTTCGTTTACTAGCCAAATAAGTTCTACTTCAGATTCGAGAGTGGAATTTGGCTTAAAAACAAACATTACACCAAAGTCATTGGTAAAATAACAACAGCTAAACGGGTTAAAGCTTACTTGTGATAAGCCTCCATCAAAGTCTTTGAATTTTCCCATCAATGTTGACGCGGGTTTACCACTTTTAGTTTGCGACAAGTGACCATTTCCAATTGGAGTACGATCGAAATAACGATTTAATCCTTGTTTTAAACCATCTTCAGTTTCCAAATAGGTTTCTGATGGGATGCCTTTTTTTTTGCAGTCCTCTACCCATGGGCTAATCTTTTTTAAATATTCTTCTGTATCTTTCTCTGGCGCAGTTCCCAGTCCTGCTCCCATAGTGTACACCCAATCCTTTTCGTGAACTGCACTAAACTCAGGATGAGCATTGCTACAGTGATAACATTCTTGAAAATTTTCTAAAACTAATTTGAAATTTGCTTTTGTTGGATATTTTTTTCGAGATACAATTTTAGATTTGCCTGTATTGTGAAAACTTATTATTTCTTTTAAGGGTGCAATAAATTCATCAAAATCCATTGGAGTGTCCATAGAAAGGTTAATAAAAATTAGCCCTTCAAAAATTTTTAAGTGGCATTCCTTTAATCCGTAGTCTTCTTTAACAAAATCATCTGGCATATGACGCGCAGCCATCAATTTACCCTCTGATGAAAAGCTCCATGCATGATAAGGACAAACTAAGAGATTTTTTGACCCTTCATCATCAAGGCATATTCTTGATCCACGATGGGTACACACATTATAAAAAGCTCTAATCTCATTATCTCTACCTCGTATAATAATTATAGATTCTTTTTCAGCCTCAAAGACAAAGTAATTACCAGGTTTTTTAATACGGCTTACATGATCTACCATTAACCATTGTTGAAAATAAACACTCTTCATTTCTTCTGAGAATATATTTTCGTCAGTATAAAAATTTTGAGGAAGTGTTTTACCTTCCTGATAAGTTTTTTTATATTGGTTAAATAAACTCATTAAATTGAAGCTGATTAATAGAGGCCTTCTTTTTTAATATCTTCAGTGGCCATAACAATACCTTTTCTTAAAATGCCAACAAGATCATCAATTTGACTTTTAGTTATTATTAATGACGGTGACATTACACAAGTACTAAATAGAGGTCTCACAATCAAACCTAAATCCTGACAGTGCTCATTAATTCTTGATCCGATCTCATAAGATAAATTTAATGGGTCTTTTTTATCTTTATTGCCAACACACTCTACCGCTGCCATCAAGCCCTCACCTCTAACTTCACCAACTATTGGCAAGTCCTCAAGAGTTCTTAATTGCTCTTGAAAATAAGGACCTACTTCTTGGACATGTTCTAGAAGATTATGTTCTTCCATATAAGTTAGACTTGCGTTAGCTGCTGCCATTGCCACAGGATGTCCAGAATCAGTAAAACCATTTGAAAAAATTACCCTTTCTTTATTATCTAACTCTGCCATAAGCTTTTCAGATATTAAAACAGCTCCACATGGGACATAGCCACTTGTTATACCTTTTGCAGCAACGATGATATCAGGTGTAAAATCAAAATACTTTTCTGATGCAAAAATATGTCCTAAGCGTCCAAATGCTGTAACAATTTCATCTGAAATATAAATTACATCGTATTTGCGACATACTTCAGAAGTTTTTTTATGATAGCCTTTTGGTGGAACAATGACTCCACCAGATGCGAGTATTGGCTCTGCTATAAAAGCAGCAACATTCTCTGGACCAAGCTCTAAAATCTTATCCTCTAATTCTTTTACTTTTGCATCACAAAATTCATCGAGTGTAACACTATCATCTTTACGATATGGATTTGGTGCTGATATATGGTGAACGATATCTGAAGCAAAATCAAAATTGTTTTTATCTCTTTCTTTTCCTGAGCAAGACGCACCTAAATATGTGCTGCCATGATAACCATCCTGTCTTCCAATAATTTTCTTTTTATTTCTTAATCCACGAACATTATTAAGAAACATAACAAATCTAAGAGCAGAATCTACAGCGGCTGAGCCTCCAGAAGTAAAGAAGACTCGCTTTAGATCACCTGGTGCATATTCAGCTATTCTTTCAGCAAAGATTGCCCTTACAGAAGTTGATTCTGTGAAAGGACTTGCATATGACATTGTACGAATTTGATTGGAAACGGCATCTGCAATCTCATCAACACCATGGCCTATGTTAACGTTCCACATACCACCAGGTCCATCAATTAATTTACGGCCATCTTTATCATAAAGGTAAATACCTTTAGATTTTTCTATAAAAGTTCTACCACCTGTACCCCGATATTCTAAATACTCCCAAGGGTGCAATGTAGTTAAATCTTTTTTGTCTAACTCTTTTGTATCTAAATTATCTACTCTTAAAACCATAATACCTCCCTAGTATAGTTCTGCAGGAACTAGGTTCCTTCTTTCTGGATTATAAAATTGACGTTTCACAATTTTACATGTTGCCCATATTTTTTTATATTCTAATTCCTCTGGATGATATATTTCCACGAATATATCTTCTTTAATTTTTGATCCATACGGTCGCATTAGTGATGCAATTGCAATATTTCTCTTTAATGTTGGCGACCAAAGTGCAGCCGTAACAATACCTACATCTTCTTTTTTTTTGTTATAGATAACTGCACCATGTGCAGGTTTATCGCCCTCAATATCAAGCCCAACTAAAATTCTTTCTGTTGTGCCATTTTCTTTTTCTTCTTTTAAAGCACGCTTACCTATAAAATAACTTTCCTTATTTAAGTGAACAAGCCATCCCATTCCAATTTCATAAGGAGATCTCATTCTAACAGGCCTTAGAGCATGCTCTGTGCTCACAAAATCAGTACTTGTTTGAATAAAGCCAGCTTCAATTCGAACCATCTCTAAAGCATGCATTCCCATTGGTCTTATCTTAAGGTGCTTGCCAGACTCCATTAAGCTATCCCACATATTTTCAGCATTCTCTGGATTCGTCCAAAGCTCATAGCCTAAATCGCCAGTAAAACCAGTTCTAGAAATTAAAACATTATAGCCATCAATAATAAAGTCTTTAGACTCAAATGGTTTTAATAGCTCAAGATCTGTTGCACCATAATTTTTTAATACTGAGCATGAGGTCGGTCCTTGTACCGAGAGTGCCGCTATATCATCTGTTACGTCACTTATTTCAATATCAAAGCCATCTGCAGAATCTTTCAGCCATGTCTGCATTTTAACAGCACAACATAATTTAAATTCATTTTGATTAAGACAAAATACTGTTCCATCATCAACAACTTTACCTTCTTCATTGCACCATATTACATATGCTACTGTGTTATTATCCATATTGGATAAATCTCTTGTTACAAAATAATTAATAAATTCCTTAGCACGCTCTCCTTTGATTTCATATTTATACATCGGAGTAAGGTCCATTACAGAAGTTCCATTTCTTGTTGCAGTATATTCTAGTTCTGTAGTTGAATATTCAGCTACCACTGTATATCCAGACCATCGATACCATGAGTTAGTTCTACAAGCTCGGCTGGTTCTATTATGAAAAGGTGAAAACTTTAAAGCTGCTTGAGTTAAATCTTTATTCATAACTATATATTTTTTAAAACCTCATGTGCTGCATTTTTACCAGGAATTCCTGTCATCCCCCCGCCTGGATGCGTACCTGCACCACACATATAAAGGCCATTAACAGGTGTTTTATACTGCGCTGCCCCAGGAATTGGTCGAAGCATAAATAATTGATCAATTTGAATCTCTCCATGATGCCAATGACCGCCTGTAACATTAAAGTTTTTTTCTATATCATTAGGTGAAATAAAATCTTGTCCAACAATACAAGATTTAATTCCAGGAGCATATTTTTCTAAAATTGTTAGAACATTATCAATGCATTCAGTTTTTTTATTTTCCCAACCACCTTTAACATTAAATGGTGCATACTGAATTTGAATATTCATAATATGCTGACCATCTTGACATAACGAATTATCTTCTAGTGAAGGTATCGAAAATTCTAATATTGGTTCAGGTGATAAATTCTCAAATTTACTATAGTTAAAATTTTCTTCTATATAATCAATTGATGGTGATATGACTAACCTTTGTGATAGTTCAGTAGGTTCTAAATTTTTAAATTCAGGAACTTTATTTAAAGTTAACTGTAATTTAGAAACTCTTCCTTTTGAACGATGGTGTTTTATACGTCTCTTAAAGTCTGTATCAAGATGCTCAGTTCCAAGTAAACAAAAATAGGTAGATTTAGGATCAGCACTAGAAATTACTGTGTCTGCATGAATTAAAGCCCCATTGCCTAATTCAATCCCTTTAACCTGATCATTTTCAATTATACATCGCTTAACAAAACTTGAAGTTTTAATCTCGACACCTCTTTTAACAACATTGTCTTCTAGAGATTTTATTACAGCATCAACTCCACCTTTTGCTTGTTGAATTCCCCCAAATAGTGAGTTGTTGTGGTTAGCCATTCTAAATAATAAATTAATCAATGATCCTGGGGATCTTGGTCCTAGATTAGAGCCTGTTACAGCATCGTGTGATATCAAGCCTTGTAGTAATGTGTTTTTAAAATTATCTTCTAATTCATCGGCAATGTTTAAACCTATCATTCTTGCAAACTCATTAAAATTATTCCGACCCATCAATCTCACATTTAATCCAAGTTTAAATAATTTAAAATAGTCTGAAAAATTTTTGTGAAGAAGTCGTGGAGGTGAAGAATGCATAAATGAGCCTAAAGTTTTTGAAAATAAACTCAATTTTTTTTGTAATTTGAAATAACGCTCAACATCTTCAGGCGCAAGCTGCTCTAAGGTTTTTCTATCTTCTGCTTCCTTGCCTGTTAGTTTTAAATGATGGCCAGTTTCAGATAAGGCAATTGAAGATACTGAAGAATGATTAATTGCTATATTATCAATCTCTGATTTAACTTTACTACAAAAATCAGGTGTAAAGTTACTTAAGTCATTTGTAGCTAATCCACCACAAGTATCTCGAGCTTCACAGATTAAAACTTTTTTGTTTTTCTTTGCTAATATGTTTGCACAAACTAATGCATTGTGGCCACCACCAATAATTATTACATCATAATTTTTTGTCATTAATAGTGATTACCCTTTTGTTTAATACTCATGTCACTTAATATTTCACGCGCAGCATTTGCACCTGGCGCACCCATTACTCCACCGCCTGGATGGGTACTTGAACTACACATATATAAATCTTTAATTGGAGCACGATATTGTGCATAACCAGTCACTGGGCGATTAAACATCAATTGGTCCATAGTAAGTTCGCCTTGGAAAATATTTCCTTCAGTGAGGCCAACTTCATCATGTATATCTTTAGGTGTTCTTACTTCATAGTGTGCAATCAAGTCTTTAAAGTCAGGTGAATATTCAGCAATTCTATTGATGATATGATTTCCAAAATCTTGTTTTCTTTGTTCATTCCAGCCACCGTTTGCTAATTCAAATGGCACATATTGGATAAAAACTGACATAAAGTGTTTACCTGGTGCAGCCATTGTTGGATCACTTTTTGATGGCAGACACATGTCGACATAAGGCATTTTTGACCACTGACCTCGTTTCCAATCATCGTAAGCTCCTTCCATTTCTTCAATTGTCTCTGTGAAATGTAAGTCGCCATTACCACCTGGATCATCTTTTGGAATTGATGGAAAGGTTGGGAGACCCTCTAATGCAATATTCAATTTACCTGAAGAACCTCTTATCTTAAAGTTTTTAACTCTTTCAACAAAATCTGGTTGAAGATCACTTTCATCTGTAATCTTTAAGAACGTACGCTTTACATCTAAATTTGAAACTACTTTTTTTGCATAAAATTCATCACCATTTTTAGTTGCTACACCGACTGCTCTACCATTTTTGACAATAACATTAGTTACTTCTGAACTTGCTTGTACTGTGCCCCCATGACTTTTTAAACATTCGCTCATTGCTTTTGTAATTGATCCCATGCCACCACGAGCATAACCCCATGAACCAATTGATCCATCAACTTCACCCATGTAATGGTGTAATAAAACATAAGCTGAACCAGGTGAACATGGCCCTAGAGCTGTTCCAATAATTGCACTTCCTGCTAGATGTGCCTTTGTAATATCTGTTTCAAAATATTCGTCTAAGTAATCAGAAATACTCATCGTATAAAAACGAATTGTATCATAAATTTCTTTTTCACCTAGACCACCAAGTTCATCTTTAGCTGCAAAATGTTTTGCAAATTCTAATGCTCCAAAGATATCTTTCGGTTTAAAAGAAGTAAGATCTGGTGGAGTCATTTTTAAAAGAGGCTTAATAATTTTACACTGACGCATAACATCTCTGCTATATCGATCATATGCTTCTGCGTCATGCTTAGAGTGTCTTGAAATAGACTTAACAGTCATATCATGATCATGATAATGTGCGTAATAATCACCATTCTTCATCATTGTAGCACTTCCTTCATAAGGAATAATCTGTAAGCCGTACTTGTAAAGCTCAAGATCTCTCATTATTTCAGGTCGTAATAAGCTACACACATAAGAACAGTTTGAATATTTCCACCCTGGAAATAATTCTCTACTAACTGCTGCTCCCCCAATATAATCGTTCTTTTCTAAAACAAGAACATCGAGACCAGCTTTAGCCATATATGATGCTGCTGTAAGGCCATTGTGCCCAGCACCAACTACAATTGCATCGTAAATTTTCTTTTTCATATCCTACCTTAATATTACTTAAATTGAATGAATGTTCAATCAAAAATGTATCTTTTTTTACTAATTTTGTGTATGTTAATATAATAAATTTTTAAGGAAAATAAAGTGATAAAAGCTTTAAAATCTGAAAATGAGAAGCTTTCTGCAAATCATCAAAAGTTAATTGATGCTACTATTGAAAGTATTGCTCAACGTGGCTTGGGAGAAACAACTATATCTCATGTTTCGTCATTAGCTGGAGTATCTCAAGGTTATGCTCATTTTAGATTTAAATCTAAAGAAAATCTTCTGACTAGTTCACTTCAATATCTATCAAACGAGTATATGGAATCATGGAGTAAAATTTTTGAAGATAAAAAACTAACTCCAATTGATCAACTTTCGAAGATTATAGAAAATGATTTTCACCCACGAATTGCTAGTAGAAAAAAAATAGCTGTGTGGTTCTCTTTTTATAGTGAGGTAAAATTTATACCAGCCTATCAATCTATTTGCCAGGACCAAGATCAGATTTATTTTGAACAATTTAAAAGAGTTTTAAGTGATCTTATAAAAAATAACACTACAGAAAATTTAGATGCTGGAGAAATTAGTGAAACCTATTTAGCTCTAGTAGATGGATTATGGCAAAAAATATTATTTGACCGTAAAAATTATTCAAATGAATTTTGTAAAAAATTAATCTATAAATATTTTAAGAGTATATTTCCTAATCTTATATTTAAAAAATGAATACGTCTTTTTTCGAATCATTTTTAGGGAAAAACTATAGGGTATATTTTATACTATTTCTCTGTGCGCTAATTATAGGAATAAAACTTGGTACTTTAATTCCTTTACTTTCGCTAATTTTAGAATCACAAGGTTATAGCAATACACAGATTGGAATTAATGTTATTGCTCAACCAATTGCTACTATTTTATTTGTAAGAGTAACGCCAGTGATTATTCATAAATATGGACTTTCACGCTCAATTATAATTGCTCAATTTGTTACAGTAATTTTATATTTTACATTTCCAATTTTTGATGGGCTAACATCGTGGTTTATCATCAGATTTTTAATTGGGTTTGCTGGAGCCTTAGCTTGGAATGCATTTGATACTTGGATGTTATCTATGGCTGACGATACTAATCGTGGAAAAATTATTACAGTTTATAACTTGGTTTTTGTTGGTGGTTTTGCGCTTGGACCTGTGATGCTATCATACACTGGGATAGAGGGCTGGCTTCCATTTATTGTCATCGCTAGTTTGTCATTTTGTGCTACGATTCCATTACTTACTTTAAATATTGAAACACCACAATTACCTAAACACTCAGCAATGCCAGTATTTTTATCTATTGTGGCAGCGCCAACTATTTTTGGTGCAGCCATTCTAGTCGGTCTAGAAGATGTTATGTTTGTAGCATTTCTTCCAATATTTCTTATCCAAAACAACTTGTCACAAGAACTGGCACTTCAATATGTTACTATTGCAATCGTAGGTGGACTGATTTTTCAACCATTAGTTGGTTATTTACTTGATAAATACAACAACAATAGATTGATTCTAAATGTGCTAATAGTTTTTACTTTTATATCGCCAATAATGGTGTCCCTTAATTTAAATAATTTTTATATTTGTATTTTATTTCTTATAATTTGGGGTGGTGCATCGAGCAGTATTTTTATTTGTGCTTTGACCATGCTAGGTGAGAGATACTCCGCCTCAGAGCTTGCTGGTGCGACCGCTATTCTAGTGATGGTTTTTGAATGTGGATCAGTACTTGGACCAGTTGTTGGTGGGAGAGCAATGGATATATTCGGTCCATATGGATTCATATATACAATATCATCAATTACATTTATCTTTTTAACTATAGCAATATATCGATCTATTTGGAGATGATGTTAAAAATAAAAACACATAAAGCTACACCAGCTGATGCAAATATAATTGGACCAGTCTTTGACTTATATAGAATATTTTATAAACAAAAATCAAATATTAAAGAGGCGTGCCGGTATATTAAGGCACGTCTCGAAGCAAATGAATCAATAATTTTTTTCATTAAAGATAAAGAAAGATGTATTGGATTTACACAGCTTTATCCAACATTTGACTCCGTAAACCTAAGAAAAAAAATCGTCTTATATGATCTTTATATATGTGAGGATTATAGAAGAAAAGGAAATGGAAAAACGTTGATGGACGCTGCTAAAGATTATGCACAATTAAATAAATTTGGATCAATCGAGCTTTCAACAAATAAGGGAAATATTCAAGGCCAATCTCTCTATGAAGCCCTTGGTTATATTAGGGACCAAGAATTCTATAGTTACGATTTAGAAATATGATTATGAGTTTGATCTAAAGATTTTTTTAACTTATCTACTAGTTCATCAACATTATCATTAGTAAAAATAAGTGGGGGACAAAAAATCATCCCATCTCTTACAGCTCTCATAACTAAACCATTTTGAATACAGTAATCTCGACAAATAGTTCCAACAACACCTGTATCTTCAAACATTTTCCTATTATCTTTATCTTCAACTAATTCAACAGCACCAATTAAGCTTTTCATTCGAACTTCACCAACTAATGGATGCTCAGAAATCTCATGCATACGTTCCTTTAAATACACAGATGTTTTTGATGAATGCTCAATTAAATTTTCTTCTTTTATTATTTTTAGATTTTCAATAGCTACCGCACAAGCAACTGGGTGTCCTGAGTAAGTATACCCATGATAAAATTCTCCACCTTCATTTATCATAACATCTGAAACTCTTGACCCAACCATAATGCCTGAAAGTGGGATATATCCTGAGCTTATGCCTTTAGCCATAGTAATAATATCTGGCTTAATATTATAAGTATCAGAACCAAACCAATTTCCAGTTCTACCAAATCCACATATAACTTCATCAACTACTAAAAGTATGTCGTATTTTTTACAAATTTCTTGAATTCTTGGCCAATAGTTATCTGGCGGTATTATAACTCCACCTGCCCCTTGAATTGGCTCACCAATAAAAGCGGCTACATTTTCTGCACCAAGTTCAATAATTCTTTCTTCTAATTTATTTGCTGCATATAAACCAAATTCTTCTTGGCTCATACTTTCTCCATACTTATACCAATACGGAGGCATAATATGACTGAAGCCTGGAAGTAAACCACCTTGATCGTGCATTCCTGTCATTCCACCAAGACTTACACCGATCATAGTGCTGCCATGATAAGCATACTCACGACTAATAAATGTTTTTTTGGTTGGCTCATTTTTTAAATCCCAATACCTTTTTACCATTCGTACCACAGTGTCATTAGCTTCAGACCCACTTGAAGAAAAAAATGCATAGTTTAAATCTTTTGGAGTAATTTCTGCCAACTGTCTTGCAAGCTCAATTGATGGGACAGTTGCTGTCTTAAAAAAACTATTGTAATAAGGAAGCTCTTGCATTTGCTCATATGCAACTTCAGCCATTGACTTTCTTCCATAGCCTACATTAACACACCACAATCCTGACATTGCATCTAGTAGTTGCTTACCATCACTATTTGTTAAGTGAACTCCATCAGCTTTTGATATTATAATACTACCCTCTTCTGCTAATGATTTAAAATCAGTAAATGGATGAAGGTGATGAGCTGAATCTATTTCTTGCCACTGTTTTGTAGTTCTATTAAGTATTGCCATAATTATTTAAATGCCTGTATTCCAGTTATTGATTTACCTAAAATTAAAGTATGAATATCATGTGTTCCTTCATAGGTTTTAACTGTTTCTAAGTTCATCATATGTCGCATGACATGATACTCATCAGAAATTCCATTTCCACCTAAAATATCTCTAGCTAATCTAGCAATATCTAGAGCTTTTGCACAATTATTTCTTTTAATTAGACTAACCATATCACTATTGGTGTTGCCTGATTCCATCAATCTTCCAATCTTTATCGCTGCTTGTAAACCAAGTGCAATTTCAGTTTGCATGTCTACTAATTTTGATTGTACTAATTGAGTCGCCGCAATTGGTTTATTAAACATGATACGATCTAATGCATACTGTCTAGCAGTAGAGAAACAAAATTCAGCAGCACCTAAAACTCCCCACGAAATACCATAACGTGCGCTATTCAAGCAACTAAATGGGCCTTTTAAACCAATTACGTTAGGTAATACTTTTTCATGAGGACATAAAACATCTTCTAAAACAATCTGACCAGTAATTGAGGCTCTTAATGATAATTTTCCTTCAATTTTTGGAGTCGATAAACCTTTTGTGCCTTTATCGACAATAAAACCTAATATCTTTCCATCTTCAGCTTTTGCCCATACAATTAAAACATCTGCGACTGGTGAATTGCTAATCCAAGTTTTTGTCCCATTTAAAATATAGCCATCAGCTACTTTCTTTGCTGTAGTTTTCATTGAATTAGGATCACTACCTGCATCTGGTTCTGTTAAACCAAAACTGCCTATTAATTCTCCTTTAGCCAACTTAGGTAAATAAAAGTTTTTTTGATCTTCAGTACCATACTTGTATATCGGAAACATAACTAAGCTAGACTGAACTGACATCATAGATCGATATCCACTGTCTACTCTTTCAATTTCTCTAGTAATTAGACCATAGGTAACATAGTTAGCTCCAGCACATCCATACCCATCAATCATTGGACCTAAAATACCTAGTTCTCCCATTTCTTTTATAATTTCAGGATTAAACTTTTCATGCCTATTTTCTTCAATAATTCTTGGCATCAACTTATCTTGACAATAATTTCTTACTGAAGTCTGAACGATTTTTTCTTCTGAAGTTATTTGATCGTCACTTATAAGAGGATCATCCCAAGACATTTCTTGTTTAAAGTTTTCAGAATTGTTTTTTATGTTAAAGACCATATATATAAGATATATATGATATATATTGTAAAAATGAAGTAAATAAAATTAATTTATGTACACTCCCACTAAGCCTATAGTTGCACTTTTTGCCGATATTATTACTAAGCCTGAAGATAAAAGAGTTTATCATGGTTCAGGTGCTAACTATATTAATGCACTAGCTAATGCTACAAATTGTGCACCAGTTATTCTGCCTGCACTTCCAGAAATGAATAATTATAAAAAAATTCTTGAAAGTGTAGATGGGGTTTTGCTTACTGGAAGTCTTTCAAATGTACATCCTGGTTTTTACAATAAAGACAAAATAGTAGAACCTTCTGACTTAGCAAGAGATCGAACTGTTCTTCCATTGATAGACCATATATTTAATAAAGAAATTCCAATGCTTGGAATTTGTAGGGGTTTTCAGGAAATTAATGTTGCAATGGGTGGATCACTTCACGCTGATATTCACGATGTTCCAGGGCGCATGGATCACCGCGCATCAAAAGAAAGTGATGTCGAAAATCAGTATGATAAACAACACGAAGTTTACTTAACCTCAAATGGTAAGCTAGAAAAGCTTGCGGGCACTAATACAATTGAAGTTAATTCACTTCATACGCAAGGTGTTGATCAATTAGGTAAGTCATTAGTAATAGAAGCTGTCGCTAAGGATGAAACTGTTGAAGCTATTTCACTAGAAAATTATAATGGCTTTTTTTATGGAGTACAATGGCACCCAGAAACTAGTGTTACTTCAGATGAATTTTCTAAAAAACTCTTTTCTCATTTCAATGATGCAGTAGAGAATAGAAATCTTAATAGATAATATAATCTTACTTATTAATACTTCGATTTTTTGATATTTTAATTGCGTCTCTTATTGCAGACACTAAACTATTCTCATTGGCTATAAATTTAGTTGCAATATCAAATCCCGTTCCATGATCTGGGCTTGTTCTAACAAAATTTAATCCAGCTGTATAATTTACTGTATTATAAAAATCAATTGTCTTAACTGGTATTAAGGCTTGATCATGATACATGCATAATACAGCATCATATTTATTGAGATTTTCTTTAGTAAATGCTGAATCTGCAGAAATTGGACCATAAACATTCATAGATTTTTTTAAACTATTAATTGCTGGTTTAATTGTATCTTTTTCTTCTTTTCCTAGAAAACCATTTTCACCTGCATGTGGGTTTAAGCCTGTAATCAATATTTTTGGTTTTTTATTTCTGAAATCTTTTTTAATCGATTGATTGATTATTTTTAATGTATCTTTTATGAGTTTTTTACTAATTGATTGACTAACTTTTTTTAAAGGTATGTGTATTGTCAGTGGAATCACTCTAATTGTGTCATTAATCAACATCATGCAAAAGTTTTTTGATTTGCTTTTTTTAGCTAGATATTCAGTATGGCCAGTAAAATTTTTGGAAGCATAATTGATTATATTTTTTGCTATTGGATTAGTTACCATTGCTGCTGCTTCACCTAATTGAATAAAGTTCAAAGCCATATCAATTGACTTTAAAATTACTTTAGCATTTTGCTTATTAGGTTTTCCAAGCTGTGTATTTTTTGCCACTTCTAATTGATAGATAGGCAAAAAATTTTTATATATTTTTACTGCTTGATTTGGTTCACTTATTAATTTTAGAGGAATATTAATTTTCATCTTTTTTATAATTTTTTTTACATATGAATAATCATGAATTAAAAAAAAAGGATGTTTAATTTTTCTATTTTTCCATGCCCTTAGAGTCACCTCAATACCTATTCCTGAAGGATCTCCCATAGTTACTACAATTGGCTGAATTATATTTTTCATTGCTGATTAGAATATACCAAATATCTTCTTTTTAAATTGGCTTTTGCATTGATCGAGCTGTTGTCTGTATTTCTCTGCTCTTTGATCAACTTTGGTGGCAGTATTCATAAGCCAATCCTTGTTATTATATGATTTAGACTTAAAGCCGCCGTGACCTTCATGGTAAGCTAAATATTGATTGTAAGCGTCACTTTTTTTAATCCCATTTATTTTATTGGTTTTATTTATATACCAACCTGTAAAGTCTATAGCATCAGCAAAATTTACTCTTGATGCTAATGGTTTTTTTGTCTCTTTCTTATACCAATCCCAAGTTCCATCTACTGCTTGGCTATAACCAAAAGCACTAGTCTTTCTTTTCCAAGGAACAATACCAAGTAGTTTTGTTCTTTCTGGTTTTGCCCTATTTTGAAACGCTGATTCTTGTCTTAATATTGACATTTGAACATGAATTGGAGCACCCCATTTTTCCTCTGATCTATTTGCTAGTCGATACCAAGATGTTTTTTCTTTAAAAATAGTACAGATATTTTCTTGCTGCTGTGGCGGTTTACTAGCACAGCTAAATGTAAAAATTATTAATACTAAGGCTAGTGAAATAAATTTCATAAAATACATTTACTTAATCTTATATAGATAATACCTTGCACGGATCTCAAATGAAACCTCTATTTAAACCAGATTTATTAAGTTGGCTATGTCTAGTTACGCTAGCATTAATTTGGGGTGTAAATTTTATATTTATTAAGATCAGTGTTGAGGATGTAGGTCCAACAACAAATGTTTTTTTTAGACTTTTATTGGGTTCAATAGTTTTGTCTATTTATTTACGTAGCTCTAGGGCAAAGCTACCTTTGGCAAAAAAAAACTTATTATTCTACATGCTGCTAGGCTTCTTAGGTTTAGCACTACCATTTTTTTTAATTTCATCTGCAGAAGTCTATATTGACTCTGGACTTGCTGGATTACTAATGTCGCCTATGCCATTAATAACTCTTGGATTATCAGCAATAATTCTAAAAGATGAAGTAATCAATAAAACAAAAATTTTAGCTTTCATTATTGCTTTTTTAGGCTTGGTTGTGTTATTTGGTCCAGAAAATTTATTAACTTTAGGTGGTAGTAATAGAATTGAGTTTTTAAGCCAAGTTTTAGTATTAATCGCTGCTTGTTGCTATGGTACAAATGCTGTTTTATCTAAACTTGCTCCGAAGATAGATGTTACCGCTATGGCAACTGGTGTTTGCTTAGGAAGTCTTTTATTTATTACACCATTGGCTCTTTTTTATGATCCATTTTTCAAGGTAGATTTTACATATGAGGCAATTATAGCAATAATAATCCAAGGTGTGTTTGGGACAGCAATTGCAAATATTTTATTTTTTAAAATTATTGAATTAAAAGGACCTATATTTTTATCACTCTTAAATTTTATGATTCCTCCAATTGCTTTTTTTACTGGTGTTTTGTTTTTAAATGAAAAAATAAAAATTAATGCTTTGCTTGCATTATTAATGATATTATTGGCTCTCTATATAAATTATAAGTCATCAAAAATAACTAAGATTAATTGATTGCTTTTTTTAATCTACAACCAATACTGAATTAATATTTGTTGTATAATTTGGTGAACACTTCTCTTTTTTTTGAGCCCATGTTCCTAAATGTTGTTCAGAAGCAATTTGAATAGTATCTCCACCAAATCGGCCATTAATTCTATCTATGGTTTCCATTAAACCTTCTCTTATCTTGGAGTTTTTTGAAAATAAATCTACTGGCTCTTCGCCTTCTGAATAAAAACCAGCAAGTAAAACTCCTGCCTTTTGATATAGATAGCCTGGTTTGAATATCTGTTTTGTTATTTTTGATACAATTTTTGCAATTTCAATTGTGTCATTAGTGGGTATAGATATGTGAATGGTAGATGAGTTAAAATAATACTTATTTTTTTTATCAAACGGACTAGTTCTTAGAAAAACTGAAACAGATGATGTAAGTAAATTTTCAGCTCTAATTCGCTCAACAGCTCTACGTGAAAATATTGCAACTGCTTGCTGAATATCAGCCAGTTCTATTAAATTTTGTCCAAATGATCTTGATGTACAACAGCTTTTTCTAGTAGCGCGAACTTCTTCTAGTGGCAAGCAAGATATTCCTCTAAGCTCTGTTACAGTTTTGAGTCCATTAATACTCATCATCTTTCTAATTCTAAAATCTTCAGCATCTTTAAGTTGTTTTACATTGTAAATACTATGCATATTTAATTTTTTTGAAAGTTGTCTACCTACACCCCACACTTCTCCAACTTCTATAGATGATAAAATTTTATCTATATTTTTTGACTTCAATAATGAACATACACCAGCAAAGGACTCATCATCTTTTGCAATATGATTGGCTATTTTTGCTAGTGTTTTGGTATTAGCAATTCCCACACTTACAGGAATACCTGTATACCGTAATATGGTTTTTCTTATCTTGTGTCCATATTCTGTAATGTCTCCAGGAATTCCATCTAAACCAATAAACGCTTCATCAATAGAATATATTTCAATATCATTAGTAAACTCAGAAATAATATTCATTACTCTTCGAGACATATCTCCATACAGCGTATAGTTAGATGAAAATACATGCACTTTTTCTTTTCTCACAATGTCTTTGACTTTAAATAATGGAACACCCATTTTTATACCAAGTGCTTTTGCCTCTTTAGATCGAGCAATTATGCAGCCATCATTATTTGATAGCGCAACAACTGGTTGATTATTTAATTTTGGATTAAAAACTCGTTCACATGATACATAAAAAGCGTTGCAATCAATTAATGCAAAAATCTTATTCTTCATTTTAATTATTATGTAATTTATGGATAGAGTGAATACACACTCCCCAAATAATTAAATCCATTTCTTCCGAGACATGGACACTAGAATAATCTTTATTGGCTGACAGTAATGTGATTTCATCTTTTTTAACTTCTAAAATTTTGATACTAAGTTCACCATCTAATACTGCAACTACAACTGAACCATTTGTTGGCTTTACACTTCGATCAACTATGACTAAATCTCCAGGATAAATACCTGCATTAATCATTGATTTGCCACGAGCTCTCACAATAAATGTTGCGTTTGGATGAAGAATTAGTTTTTCATTTAGATCAATAGACCCTTCTGTGTAGTCTCTTGCAGGAGAAGGGAATCCACACTCAACTCCCTCATTATAAAACGTTAATTTCATTGTATAAATTAGATTATGTTCTTGATTTGTTCTTATTATTGCACTACTGAAAGATGGAGTCAACTCTCTAAAAACAAATAATTGATTAAGCTAAAAAATGTTTCTTGAAGAAAGAAACTACATCTTTATGAGATTGTCTTCGCGCATTCCAGTTGCCTCCAGTATGCGCTCCTAAGATATTAGGGGTTTCTTTTAATAACTGCATTCGGCCTTCCTTGCTATCAATATTAATAGCTTCGTTGTTATCAGCTATAAATGTTGAGTGTCCCTCTTTATCAATAATTGCAAATTCTTCTTTTAACTTTATTGCATAAGGAATGAACTCTAGTGGCTCTATTGAATCAAAAGAATGATGAGCATCTGGGTAAACAGTTAAAGTAACATTAGATTTTGCAGGCTTAATATAATCAAGCATACTCTCCACTAAGGCTGTGGGAGTGTAATCATCATCTTTACCACATAAAATATGCATAGGAGCATCAGACCACTCATTAATGTCAGGCTTAATATGTGTACCTGGATATAGTGGAAGATGCGCTGAAAATTTTTCATCACCATTAGTAAGTGCATTTATGATGGGTTGCCACGCAGAATAAAAAGCTGTACTGCCACCCAAGCTCCATCCTGCAATACCAATTTTATTAGGATCAATATCAGGATGTTGTGACATCAATGACAAAGCACGGAACGCATCTGTAATCATTGTTGCTAATGTAACGGCCATCTGATTTTCAACAATTGAAATTAGTCCTCTTGCCTCAAAACTATGAATTCTAAATACAGCAATTCCAGCTTCTAATAAGTTAACAATATGATCATGATGGTTTCCTCTTAACCCAGCACTTCCATGAATTGCTATTACTAAAGGACAGGGTAGTTTTACATTTTCTGGAAAAATTAAAGTACCGTATATGTTTTCTTTTGGCTCTAAATCAATGTTGTTGAGAATATGATAAAACTCAAATGGGCTTGATGATTTAAAAAAGAAAATACCTGATTTTTTTTTGCTAAACTTTGAACTATGATTTTCCATAAGCGGAAGACTTTACTGTAAAAAATTTTATTTACCAAACGAAATCGAGCCTACGAGGAGAGTTTCGTAAGCTCGATTTAAGCTAATTTAAGATCTTAAATTAGTCTCTTATAGAGTAAGCAATAACTCCAACTTCAGCTTTATCGGTTCCGATTTTTTCTGCATCTGCACTAATTCGAAGGCCTATAGTGCTCTTTATAATTGAGATAACAATATAAGATGAGATAAATACAAACGCTATAACTGAGGTAACACCAATGAATTGTGTTACATATGAAGTATCTGGATTAGAAAATGGAACTACCATTGTACCCCAAATCCCAGCAAACATATGTACTGGTATAGCACCCACTACGTCGTCTAATTTCATAGAGTTTAAAAAGTTTGTACCGAAGTACATAATAACTCCACCAATAGCACCAATACAAATTGCTGCTAATGGGCTTGGCATTAATGGTTCTGCGGTTATAGAAACAAGACCCGCAAGGGCCCCATTTAACATCATAATAATATCAGTCTTACCGCCAATGATTCTAGTTATGGCTGCACCCGCTATACATCCACCGCAACCAGCTAGTTGAGTGTTCATGAAAATTCTTGACATAGCAGTGGCGTCTTCAAAAGAACCTAGTGCTAGTTGTGATCCACCATTAAAGCCATACCAACCCATCCACAAAATAAATGTGCCAAGAGTGACTAAGGGAATTGATGAAGCAGCAAACGGCTCCATGTTTGCAGGACTACCATCGTTAGAAAATCTTCCAATACGTGGTCCTAGTAATATAACACCAGCTAATGCAGCAGCACCACCACAAGCATGCACTAAAGTTGATCCGGCAAAGTCTGCAAAGCCAAGAGCGTCTAACCAACCGCCGCCCCATTCCCATCCCATTTGTATAGGATAAATGATGCCACCTAATATTGCTGAAAATATGAAGAATGGCCAAATCTTAATTCTTTCGGCTACGGCACCAGAAACAATTGATGCAGTTGCACAAACGAACAATGCCTGAAAAAACCAATCTGATGCATCAGAATAACCAGTTTCTAAAGATGATGAATCAGACCATATTTCTAATGTTCCAATGTATCCACCTTCACCTGCATTTCCATAACCCAAATTATATCCTATTAAATAAAAGACCACACAAACGATTGCAAACTTGCCAATGTTCTTTGCAGCAATTGTTGATACACTTCTTGTTGTAACTAGGCCAGATTCTAGCATACAAAAACCTGCAGCCATCCACATAACTAAAAAGCCACAGACTAAAAATGAAAAAGTATTAAATATATAAGCTATTTCAGCATCTACTTCTGCAAAAGCCGACGGCATGAATAATGAAGATAGTAATATTGTTAAAATAACAATTCGATTGATCATAATTTTCCCCTTAATTAATTTCTATGTATAAAATATATCTATAGCTTGTTAGTTGGGACGATGGATCATTGCCAAGTTGGCGTATATGAAAAAATGTAGGTTTTTTGACGATTTAGCAGGCTCCTAAAAAATTAAGGGGAGTATTAGGAACCTGCTTTTTATTAACGGAAGGATTAGTCTCTTATTGAGTAGGCTGTAACTCCTGTTTCAACAATATCTGTACCTTCTTTTTGAGCTTCATCACTCAACCTTATACCTATTGTCATTTTCATAATCGTCCAGATTACAAATGAAACAATAAAGACAAAGGCAACGATTGATGCTGTACCCAAAAACTGTGCGCCAAAATTGGTATCGCCATTCGACAATGGTACAACTAGTGTGCCTAATATACCGGCAAATAAGTGTACTGGTATTGCGCCAACGACGTCATCAATTTTAAGACTATTAAGTAGCTCTGTTCCAAAAACTACAACTAAACCACCTGCTGCACCAATAAAGATTGCTAAACCAGGAGTTGGTGCTAAAGGTTCTGCGGTAATTGCCACCAGACCTCCAAGCGCTCCATTCAACATCATAACTATATCGGTTTTACCTTTCCATAATCTAGTAACTATAGCTGCAGTCATTACTCCACCAGCAGCGGCAAGGTTTGTATTAATATAAATAGTTCCAACAGCATTTATATCGTCAAATGTACCCATTGCTAATTGAGAACCACCATTAAAACCAAACCATCCAAACCAAAGTAGGAAAGTTCCAGCAGTTGCAAGCGGAATAGATGAACTTGCAAATGGAACTAGTTTTCCACCTTGATCGTATCTACCTAATCTTGGACCTAATACAATTGCACCAGCTAGAGCGGCTGCTCCACCAGCACCATGTACTAATGTTGAACCTGCAAAGTCAGAAAAGCCAGCAGCAGATAACCATCCACCACCCCATTGCCATCCCATTTCAATTGGATAAATAATTCCAGTTAAAATTGCTGCAAACAAAAAGAAAGGCCAAATTTTTATTCTTTCAGCTAAAGTTCCTGAGACAATTGAAGCAGTGGCAGCACAGAAAACCATCTGGAAAAACCAGTCTGAGCTGGCTGAATAACCATCAGCAAGAGCTGAGCCATCAGTCCAAGTTGTAAAGCTTCCAATATAACCTCCTTCAGGAATACCATATGCAAGATTATAGCCCACTAACCAGAACATGATTCCAGAAATTGAGTATAAGCCAATATTTTTGGCAGCGATTGCCGAAACACTTTTAGATGTAACCATGCCTGATTCTAATAGACAAAAACCAAGTGCCATTAACATCACTAAGAAACCTGATACTAAAAATAAAAAACTATTTAAAATATAAGCTGTTTCTTCTGCAACTTCTGCAAAAGCGGAAGTGACAAATAGTGATGAAAAAATAACAGTTAAAGATAAGATTCTTTTTAACATTTTTTTTCTCCGTTAATTAATTTACTAATTTAATTAATATCACTGTAAAAGTTTTCATTCTCAATTACCTTTCTCTGCCATGTTGTCACTATTATTTTTTAGTATTAATTATTTTTATGAATATTATTAAAAAATATGAAAAAAATTACAGCCTTTATTAAACCTTTTAAACTAAATGAAGTGAGAAAAGCTCTTGAAGATATAGGTGTCCAAGGTATGTCTATTACTGAATCACGTGGTTATGGTCGACAAAAAGGACAGTCAGAAATTTATCGCGGGGAAGAATATGATACTTCTTTATTGCCTAAGTTAAGAATTGAAATTGCTACAACAAATGAATTATATAAAAAAATTATTGATGCTATTATGCGTGCAGCAAAAACTGGGCAAATTGGAGATGGTAAAATATTAGTTTCTGAATTAGAAGAAGTCTATCGAATAAGAACTGGTGAAAATGGAATAGACGCCCTTGCAGAGTTTATTTAAAAAAAAATCTATTTTTCTAACAGTTCCATCATTTTGTGAGCAGTTTCATGTCCTGAATTTTGATTTTGTCCTGTCACAAATCTTTTTTCATCATCCACAACAGTATGAGTTGCAAACATGTCAATGAGTTTTGATTGAGATTCAAATAGCACTCCAGCTTTTCGCAGTTCAGCTTCTGGATGTTGTGGTGTGGCAGTGATGAATAATTGTTTAATTTGTTTATCAGTCACAGCTGTCATTCTACGTCGTGCAATTAATGAGTTTCCATCCTTATCTTTAGCTCTTATTAACCCAAGAGGCCCATGACAAACACCTCCTATTATTGTTTTATTTGTATAATATGCATCACTTATTTTTTGCCCTAGTTCGTCTGAATAACCTAAATCGTAAGCAGCACCCCAACCACCGGCTAAAAAAATAATATCATAGGTAGTAAAATCAATATCAGTTATTTTTTTTGAATTTTTAATTTTTTCTTTTAATTCTGAATCTTGTAAAAATCTTTTATCTGCTGTGGTTTTTATAAAATAAGACAAAGACTGAGGCTCAATAGGGACTTTACCTCCCTTAATACTTGCTACATCTACTTGCATCGAAGCATCTAGAAAATCATAATAAGCCACAGTTATTTCAGATAAAAATGCGCCTGTTGCCTTGCCTCCAGTTTTTCCTGGCTTATTTAACTCTGCTTGATTGGTGGCAATTATTAAAGCTTTTTTTCCAGGTAAACTATGAGATTTTCCATAATATTCTGGATGCAAGCCAAAGAATCTTAAGATTTTTGGCATTAATAAAATAAAAATACCAACTATAAAGATTGTAACTAATGTTATCATATTTTTATTTAACTATTTATTTATTTATAATCAAGTATAAAAATTGTAACTAATATTATTATAATTTTATTTACAATATCTTATTTATTTATAATCAACATATATTGGTGATGACCAGGCTCTTGGCTCGTCTATTTCTGAACAAGCTTCCACATCTCTAGGTCTTCTCCAATCTTGTGTACAAATATTAACACTAATACAGTTACCTTCATCATCACGTTCACAGCGCACACCTTTAGTATTAATTTGCATTGATGGTTCTTCTATGGCTCTTACATAATAACTCATATCAATCTTAGAAGATGCAAATTCATTATCAGTAAAATTAAATTCACAGCCTACTTGATTTTCAGGACAATTGTGAACTAGCCACGGGTCTTGAATACGATCTTCAACTGATTGATTTTCATATTCTTGTGGCATGACACGAACCACTTCTATTCGAGTTATGGTTTTTCTTACGTCACTTGGATTATAACACTCATCATAACAAAGCTGTTCAACTCGATTTGCACCAAGTGCGGTATATGCATCCTCTGGACATCCAGCCTTTTGTTCAAATGAACCCATTGCTTTTACTTCAAAAGTTGGGTTAGTGTTTTGCTCTGTTACTGCACCCATTGGAATTTTTTTATTTCCATTAAGCATATCAAACCAAAGTAATATTCGAGGTCCACTTGTTGCATAAGTTTCATGACGTTTAAAGGCACTCCAAATTTGTTCTTTTGAACGACCTTCTGTGTGCACTGCTGCTAACCCTCCAGTTTGCAAAAAACCTCTTTGTCTTTCAAACTCAATGGTGTTAAAGCCCAATTTAATATCAGATGTTTCATATTCAATTGGCTTATCGTCTGATACATAGTTTGCTCTAATTGGATCCACATAATCTCTATCTTGCAAATCAAATGTTGGTCCATGAAGAAGCTTGTCTGTAAATTTTGACGAGGGACCACTAAAATCAATATTGTTGCCAAATAATTCTTTATAGCCTGAACCGGGTGCAGCCTGATGATTGTCACTTGATGAAATAAATCCATATTTAAAACGGTGTTTTGAGCCATCTTCATTAAATTTTGTCAAAGCCATGCCATATTGAGCGCTACCGCCAGGCACATAATTAAATGCAGGACTAAAGCAGTCCTTACATTGTCCAGAATCAATTCGGTCTAAAAGACTAAAATGAGGAACAACTTGCCATCCATTCCTTCCTCTATCTACAACTGCTTGTTCAGTATACTTTCTACGAACGTCACACTCTGCAGTTTCAAAACCTGCATTTATACATCGATTAAAAATGACTTCTCCTGCTCTAGCACATATTGGTGTAAACTCGTCTGTAGCTTTTGGACAAGTTTGAGTACCAATGTCAAATATTCGTCCTTCTTTATCTTTAAAAGTTCCACTTGTAAGATCTGCACGCCCATCTTGTAGACCAAAAAACCTATCTAAGATTGTTTCGCCTTCTCTTACAACGGTTGCCGCTCTCCAAGATCTATATTCTTCTGAATTACCATGACCTGAATGCATCTCAAGAAGATCAAATTGTTGTGGATACTGTTTTGAAAGCTCCAATCCTTTATCAAGTGTATATGCTTTTGGAGTATAAAAGCCCCAGGTTTGTCCATGTGGTATGATTAAATAGTCTTTTGTATATTCCTCCACTTTATTAGCTAGTGAAAGTGGCGTGACTGCTTCCTCATGGCAATCAAGTGGCAGCTCTTTTGATGGAATATTTTCAGGGCATATTGGAACTTTTTTTGTTTCAGAAATGTACCTTCTAAAATCATTATAATTTTTAAAGTTTTTAATATCTATTAATGGAAATAATGAATTTGGATACTCAGGCGCATTATTAAGCAGTGCATCCCGCGCTACACTTTTAGAGGCAATTGCTCTTGGGGGTAATAAATCATCTGCTTCATCTTTGAGAATTACATTGTGATGGCCCCAATGGGTGTTTCTAGTAGCACCTACTTGTGTCCATTCCCAACCAAGAAAAGCCACGCAGTCGGGATTTTCTTTATCTGCTGAGAGAGCGTTACATTTTCTAACCGTCTCTTTTGTTTCTTGCCATCGCTTTGGGGTTGATGCCTCTGCGTGATCAGTTATGGCCCAAAAATCAAGAGCTGAACAATGTCGAGCAAAATCACACGCATCAGCAACTGGATGAACACCAGTTCCGCCAACTATTGGTAAGTTGCCTTGGTGAGCATCTGCAGAAAATGTGGAGTGAACATGCAAATCTCCAAATAAAATTTGTTTACTTAATGAAACATTAAGATCATTTTTTGCATCACTTTGTCTATCAAATTTATCTTCTACAAACTCGATTGAATTAGAAGTTCCAGTTATTTCTCCCGGCCCAAGATCTTCACTAAATAAAGTAAAATTAATAACGAAAAGAACTGAAAATATAAACAACAGGACTAGTGATATAAAATATAAAATGATACGTTTTATGTTCATGAAATCCTAATTTATTACTAAGATTAATGTATATTAAGTGTTTAATTTGTAAATAAAATTGATGATTAAAAATAACAATTTATATCTCTTCATAAGCTCATTAATAATTGGCTTATTAATCTTAAGTATTGATATATTTTATAATCAAAATCAAAAAACTTTTTCTAAAAATAGAGCTATAGCAAAAGTAAATGATCAATACATTAATGAAGATCAATTTTTAAAATATGCTGTTTCATTAGGAGCTGACTTTAAAGCTGAGGAAGATCAGGAACTAATTAATTTAGTTTTAGAAAGAATGATTGAAGAAGAGTTGCTTGTACAAAGAGCAATTGAATTAAAATTGCACCATCAAGACGTTCAAGTAAGAAAAGTATTAATAGAACAAATAATAGAATTTATTTTACAACTAGATAACTCAACTCCATCCAATGAAATACTACAAAAATATTTCAAAGATAATATTGGTAAATACAAGTCTGAAGCTGAATTTAAAATTGATAGTATTTTTATTAAGTCTCAAAGTCAAAATTCAGCAATGCTAGGTAGTGATTATGATTTTGAACTTCATCAAGATAAATTAGATAAAATTCAAAACCTTATTAGAACAAATGGATTTAAAGAAGCAAAGCAAAGGTTTTCTGATACTCAATTCTTACCAATACCTAACAAATTTATGAAATATAAAGACTGTGTTCAATATTTAGGTCCAAGTAATTGTAATAATATTAAAGATATGGCACTTGGCTCTATCAGTGAAACAATCTTTTATAATAATGGATTTTACATTTTTAAAATAGATGAGTTAAGTCAAACTCAAGTTAATGAAACAAATTTTAATGATTTTAAAGAACAAGTATTATTTGATTATAACAATTACCAAGATGACCAGTCTTTTATTGAGTATATAGAATTTTTAAAATCTAGAGCATCAATATCTAAGTTTGACTTAAAATGAGAAAGTTTTTTTTCTTACTTCTTGTATTATTTTCATTTACTAAAGCTAGTCATGCTCATTATTTTAGTGAGTCTTACTCAAATTGGAGCATTATTGATAACAAAGTTTCGGCAACTTTTACTATTTTAAAACTTGAGGCAACACGCGTTCTTCAAATAGATAGCTTTCAAGAACTAGGTAAAGAAAAAGAGTTATCAGAAGGTGAGGTCTTTTTAGAATATTTTAAGTCAAGAATATTTGTATTAAATTCAGGCAATCAATGTACGCTTAAAGAACAAGCAACATTAGTTGATGGTAAAAAAGAATATCATACGATTGAATTTACGTATTTATGTGATGCAACTGATTCAATTAAGATAATTAATAATGTTCTCTTTGATATAGCACAGAGTCATGTCCATTTAAGTCGCATTAAAAAAGATAATAAGATTTTTGAAAAAGCATTATTCTATAATGATCAAACTATATTATTAGATAACATAGACCAAGACGAGGAAAAGAGTTTTTTCTCCAGTTTAAGCAACTTTATTTATTCTGGCATCATTCATATCTTAACTGGCCTAGATCATCTTATATTTCTGATTGGTTTATTTATTCTTGTTAACAATTTTAAACACCTACTCCTAGTAATTACTGGTTTTACCGTTGGGCACAGTATCACACTTGCACTGGTTGCTTTAGATATTGTTATGCCAAATACATTGATGATTGAGGCACTTATTGGTTTTACTATTATTTTTATAGCAGCAGAATATATGATCAAAGACTCAAAGTTATCAAATAGAATTGTAAGTGTCTTAGTTTCTATATTAGTTTTAATAGGTTTGAGTTCTTTAGTTTTAGATATACCTATTTCATTAATAACGAGTTTTGCATTAATACTCATAACAATCGGATATTTTGGAATAATTAAATCTATTAAAAATTATGGTATCTTTAGAATAATTATTACTAGTTTATTTGGATTAATTCACGGTTTTGGTTTTGGAGTATTTTTATTTAATTCTGAATTTAATCAATCAAATATATTAAGTGCCTTGTTTGGTTTTAATATTGGTGTTGAGATAGGACAAATTATTCTTCTATTGGTTTTGATAGGACTATCTTCATTTTGTTTAAAAGTTTTAAATTCTGAAAATTATGAATATTTATTAAAATATTCGATGGTTCTTGTTTCAAGTATGGGTTTTTATTGGTTTATTCAAAGACTTTATTTTTAATTCAGTTGCTGAATTAAAAGGATAAAAGTTAGAATAACTACAATAGCTGATAAAGGGACGCGCATATTTAAAAACCAATATGGAGTTGCCTTTTTATTGTATAGATAAAAATCATTTACCGTTGCAAATATAAAGGAAGTTATAATAAGTGTTAAAGATAAGATTAATGAATGAAGTACTAATAATGCACTCCATGCTATAAGTGCTGGCACAACTGATAAAGTTAGTGGAAATCCAATATTAAATAATAAATCAGCTCTTGATATAATCATACCCCATTGAATACCTCCAAGAAATGAAGCAATTATTGCTGCGTAAGCTACAAATACATAAATAAGAAATTCATAAACTTTTTCTTCAGGTGGTGAAATAAAGTATGCAGAAAATATAGCAATGAAAGGAATTAAACCCAAAGAACCTAGAATTAAAAATGCCCTTTGTCCCATAAACTTAATCTGTAAAGTAGCCTAAAGTTTTTAAAAATTCGAGGCGTCCCCCTTCAATTGAAATTGAACCATCTGTTAAGGCTAAAGAGATTTGTGCTATATTTTTTAAACCTGCTAGTATTTCTTTTATCTCATGCTGATTAGATAAAACAACTAAATCTGCATCACTAATTTCATTGTAACCTAACTCAACAATACCGCGACGAATATTTAAGATGAAAATATCTTCTGTGTCGGAGAACTTAAACATAACTTTTTTATTTATATCTAGTGTCTTTTCAGCATTAAGATTTACTGGTAGTGATTTCATAATTGATTTCATGGGAATGGCTTTTAATTGTTGAGCAGATACTTTTATATCTTTAAAATAAACTTCATAGTCACCTCTCAACTCACCAGCTACTGTTTTATAAAAATAGTAATCATTCGAAGCAGTTTGCGTTAAAGCAAATTTCTCTGCAGCGACAGCCTTAATATCTCTGGCTTTTTGATCTTTACCATTAAAAGCAATTAATGAATCTGTTAATTCCATAGCCCACTGATACTCTCCATTCTCTAATGCAAGTTTGGCAGCCTCGTGTAAATCAGTTTTTTTGCTTGCTAGCTCGATCATTTTTTCCGCTTTATCTTCAGCACTTAGCGGATGCAGGCTGGTGATGTTTCCATTGAACCAGCCAATATATCCGGCAAAAATAGATCTCACATATGAACTGACTGAGCCATAAAATTCTTGTAGGTATGGCGATGATCTTAGGTGTGGTGGCAGATTAATTCTTGCTACTATTTCGTCTGGTAAAAGTCCTTTATTAATATACCTGACAGTCTGATCGTGAACAAACTGTATGGCATCTCTATAATCAGTAAGAGCATCATAGACATTATCTTTTCCTATTACAGGTCGACTGTGACTTGGTACTAAATATTTAGCATTTAATGACCTAATTTTATCTAAGCTATAAACCCACTCCATTGGATTTCTATATTTAGTTCCTCTTATTGCGTATAAATTTGCAAATGATCTATAAAAATTATCACCGACCATTACAGCTTCCTGATCAGGTAGATATACATATAAATGGTCATCAGTTTCTCCTGGTACATGAGCTAATTCTATAGAGATATTATCTATATTAAGGCTCAACTCCTTATCAAAAGTTATATTGGGACGAAGTAGACCAGTAGTCGTTTCTGCATTGATTTCTAAAAAACCTCCAATGCCTTGATGAACAATATCTTCTTTATTTAATGGAATTCCAAATTGCCGAGCAGATCGCTCGTATATTATTGGTCTTATGATAGTTGAAATATTATCAATATTATAAAGAATATTTTCTTGACCATAAATATTCGCATCTAAAGTATTTGCAAAAATAGTTGCTCCACCAATATGATCAGGATGATTATGCGTATAAATAATATTGTTAACTGGGTTTGATGAAATCTTATCTAATTTTTCTTTTATTATACTTGCAGCTTCTTCACTTCCAGTTGTATCTACAATAACATTCTCATTTTCACCAACTATCATAATTACATTTGCAAGTGCATATCCAATTGCTACATATATATTCTCTTCGATTCTTATGATGTCTTTTTTAAACTCTTTTGCATGAAGACTGCTTAGCCCTCTTTCTTTAAAGTTTTCTGAAATTGGTTTTTCTTGCTCACTACAAGATATGGCTGAAAATATAAAGATTATAATCAATAGTAGTTTGTTCATACTTTTAATATTTTCCGTCTATTAATTTATATTTACTAAAGCCAAGTTTTAATAGATCTTAAGGCTACAATAATTGTAATTTAAATGAAATATAATAATGAAACACTAGGTGCGCTTGCATTAATATTTGCAGGAGTATTTCTAAGTTTTGGTGGAGTAATTATAAGATTCATGGAGTCTTCCTCGGCGTGGCAAATAACAGGATACAGATCAATTACATTCAGTCTTGCTATACTTTTATATATCCTTATTAAATATAAAAAAGACACTCCTCATGCTTTCAAAAAAATTGGGCATAGTGGTATTCTAATAGCATTAATTCTGGGCTTTAGTAATACATGCTTTGTTTGGGGTATGAGCACAACTACAGTATCAAATGCTGTTTTTATTATGAGTACTGGACCACTATTTGCAGCAATTTGTTCTTATTTTTTTTTAAAACGTAAAATAGGAAAGAAAACATTCATTGCGATTGCAGGCTCAATGTTTGGTATTACAATAATGTTCTCAGGAGGAATGGAATCCAGTAATTATATAGGAAATATTATTATACTTGGAGTTCCTATTGGGTTTGCGTTTCAATTAACACTCCTAAATTATAATTCACATATTGATTTTATGCCTGCTACTTTTTTGGGTGGAGTATTTTCCTCATTAATTGGATTTATATTTATGGCTAATTTAGATATTTCTACTCATGATTTATTATTGTGTCTTTTCATGGGAGCATTTCAAGTAGGTATCGGTTTTATGTTAATTACTATTGGCTCACGATACATTCCACCGCATCGTGCTGCTCTGTTCCTACTTATGGAGCCTGTGCTTGCACCAATCTGGGCTTTTCTAGGTGTAGGTGAAATACCTGGGCAGACAGAAATGCTAGGTGGCTTAATAGTTCTAAGCTTTGTATCCTATAAAATAATTGATCAATTTAAAAATGAGGAAGAGGCTTAATTTTTATTAATATAATAATAATAAGTGACAAATTAATTTAAATATTTAAATTTTCCATATGCAAATAAATATTTTATCTGGAGCCCTAGGAGCAGAAATTTTAAACTTTAAACTAAATGCAATTACTCAAAATAATTTTGAAGAATTAAATTCTCTACTTTTAGAGCATAAGGTAATTTTTTTTAGAGATCAGAATATTAGTTCTGAAGAGTTAATGTCTCTTGGATCGCTGTTTGGTCCAGTGGAGGAACATGCATATGTAAAAGGATTAGATGACTTTCCTCAAATAACAAGAATTGTAAAAGCTGCTAACGAAAAAAATCAATGGGGTGAAGGATGGCATAGCGATGTAAGTTATGATGTAAAGCCGTGTAAAACTATTATTCTTAGATCAATCAAAATCCCACCTGTTGGTGGAGATACCGTATTTTCAAATATGGAGCTTGCCTGGGAAACATTAGATAAGGATATAAAATCTATTATTGAAAATAAAAATGCCTTACATACATCAAATGGGTCAAAATTTTTTGTAGAAGATTTTTCTGAGATGGAAAGCAATGGAAATATTGGTGAAAAATATTCAAATGAACATCCAATTGTTAGAACGCATCCAGAAACTGGAAATAAAATTTTATATGTAAACCCAACATATACAAAAAAAATTATTGGTTTACCCATTAAGGAAAGTGATGTGTTGCTTGAAAGGATATTTAGACATCAAGAAAAACTTGATTTATCGTGTCGCTTTAAATGGACAGAAAATGCCGTAGCAATATTAGATAATAGATGCACTCAACATTACGCTATAGCCGATTTTTATCCAGGAAGAGGGCTTGGACATGAGCGTATAATGGATAGAATTGCGATCGTAGGTGATCAGCCTTTTTAAAAATTTTATTCCTGCATATTTTTTTGAATAAACATAACTTGTGATAAGATAAATAGTATTGATAAGCCCATAATACCAAATAACTTAAAATTCACCCAAACTACATCAGAAAAATTTCTATAAACAAACTCATTACAAATTGCTAAAAATAAAAAATATAAAGCCCATCTGAATGTTAATTTATGCCAAGCAGGCTCATTCAAATTTAATGATGTGCCCATAAGATTTTTAATTAGTGGCTTTTTAAAATAAAGACCTATTAATAATATCGATGCAAAAATTAAGTTAACTAGAGTTACTTTAAATTTAATAAAGATTGGATTATCAAAATAGATAGTTAAAAAACCAAATATTAGAATTAAAATTGAACTAAATAAAAGCATTGGAGGAATTTTTTTTTCTACTACATATGAAAGTATCATTGCCAAAACACTTGCAACCATTAATGGAATAATTGCACCTTGTATTTCTCCTGTTTTAAAAAAGAAAAAAAAGAAAACTACTATAGGACCATAATCAATAAAAGGTTTGGCTAAACTCTTCACATTAATTAATTGCTTTTAGCTCTTGAGATATATTTGCCATCTTCTATACCAGTAAAAATTTCTTCTACCAGTGGATGAGTAATAGGTTCAGGAATTTCTTCTTTCAATAAATTCTGTTGTGATACATACGCAATATAAGAAGGTTGGCTAGGTGACTCTGCTAGTAAGTGATAAAAAGGTTGATCTTTTTTTGGTCGAACCTGTACTGGTATAGACTGATACCATTCTTCTGTATTATCAAATTCTGGATCAACATCAAAAATTACACCCCTAAAGTCGAAGTATCTATGTTTGACTATTTGGCCGATTTCAAATTTTGCTTTATCCATAATATGAAGATAATAATTATTTACTACTTTTTCAAGAGATGAGAAATGGCCTAACTTGGCGTATTTATCTCATCAATTAACTCAATGACCTTTTCTTCTTTCACATAACCTGGAATCATTGTGTCATTGATTATTGATGCAGGTGTTCCTCTTAATCCAAGTTCTTTGGCTAATTGTTTATTTATTTGAATAATTTTATCATGTGGCTGGGTTTCAGCAAAATTATAGAGCTTACTACCTTGAAGACTATTCTTATTAAGCAATTCAATTATATTTTCCTTGTTCATTGAAGAACCCAGTGTCATTAGTCCATTATGTATACTGAAATATAGTTCTGGATTATCGTTCCAAACTTTTAAGGCTATGTTTGCTGCAGTATCTGAAATGCCTCCAAATATAGGAAATTCTAAATAAACAATTCTTACATCACTCCTTGATTTTAATATATTTGCATAATCAGCTGCTTGCTTTGCACAATAACCACATCGATAATCAAAAAACTCTACAATTGTATATTTAGCATTAATGTTTCCAACTGTTGGTGCTTGATTTACTTCATGATTACGAATTATAAAGTTAGCTAAGTTAGATTCAGCATAAGTTGTGATTGGTAGTATAAGTATTATTATACATATAAATTTTTTAATATGATTCATTTGTTTAACTCTACAACAGATTTTTTTGTTCCAACATGATTAAATTTTTTACTAGTAACAGAGGTATATAATCTATTTTTTTTTATATTTTGATCCCAAACTTTATTCGTTGAAAATACAGTACCATGATAATCATCAAATTGTCTTCTATTAACAATTTGAAGACCACAATACACCAGTGGCTTAGTTGATATATTTTTAGTAAAGCGTTGTAATTGATTATCTTTATTTTTTATAAAGTCACCTAAACCATAATAACCAGCAGTATTTTCTATACTTGTTGTAAGTAATAAAGAGTCCATTTTTTTGGTATTAAATTTATCTATAAGAGATTGAATAGACTTAGCTGAATGACTATTCCATAGCACGTCACTATTCATAATTATCATGTTTTTAGCTTTTGTTATTTTGAATGCTTTTTTTATCGCACCTCCAGTATCTAATAGCTTTTTTGTTTCATCTGAAATTATAATTTTTTGATCTAATTTATTAATATAATTTATTATTTGCTCTGATTCATAATGAACATTAATAATAATTTTATTAATTTTTATTTTTTTTAAATTATTAATACAATAATCTATTAATGGTTTACCTTTAACTTTAATTAGAGGTTTGGGGGTACTACTAGTTAATGGAAGCATCCTCTTGCCAAATCCTGCTGCTAAAATTAATGCTGTATCTATTTTATTATTTTTCATTTGGTAATATTTTTTTGAACCAGTTCTTCAGGTCAGCCATCATCGGGTGACTTAGATTAGATTTAATATTTTTCCATGCATTATCATTATATGGCATATAATTAGGCTTATTATCTCTTATGCTCAATCTGCAAAAAATTCCAAGAATTTTGAGATTTCTCTGTACAGAATAAAAAATTAGCTCTTTTTTTAATTGAGTGAGGTCATAGCCAGTTAAATTTAGGAAATAATCTATCAAATTATTTTTTAAATTCTCTGTAATTGGTCTTCTCACATCTTCAAGTATGGATGCTAAGTCATAGCTAGATTGTCCTATTACCGCATCCTGAAAATCTAATATACCAACTTTTTTTAAACCTAATTTAGAATTTTGATAAATTAAATTATCAACATGATAATCTCTTAAGACTAATTTTTCTAGTTTAGGGTCTAAGGAGTGAAAAATTTTACTAATTATTGCAGTAAAATCATTTGTATCAGTTTGTAAGATATTTAAATTTAAAAATTTTTTTAAATACCACTCTATGAATAATTGACTTTCCTCTAATAATTTTTCTATTGAATAGTTCTCTAGGAGACTAGTTTGACTAAATTCATTTAAATTTTTTTTATATACTTCAGCTAAGACTTCAATTGCTTTTTTATATAACTCTTCCTCATTTTTATTATCTAGTATTCTTGAAAAAATGTTTTTGCCAAGATCTTCTAAAAGAAGAAAACCATTTTCTTTATCAGTAGAATATATTTTTGGAACATTTAATTGAAAGTCCTGTAATAAATTATTGATATTAATAAAGGCGTTCACATCTTCTCCTAAATCAGGATCAGCATCCATTAATATCTTATTATCTATTCTAAAATATTGTCTAAATGAAGCATCATTTTTAATAGAGATTAAATTTTTGACCTCCATCTGATTACTTTTTAAAAACTTCTCAATTTTATCTATTCTTGGCACCACTCTAATTCTTTCTTAGCTGTATTTCCAAAAAAAATAAAATTTACTGATCTTTTGTCTTTATTAATTAAGTCAATATTAATTTCAATACGATCATCTGGTAAAGCCATGGGGAATTTATTTGCCCACTCTATAATACAAATACCTGTGGAAATTGAATTTCCATAATCTAGTTCTATTAATTCATCACTATTTTCTAGTCTATAAAAATCATAATGATTAATTATAAAATTTTTATCTTTATAGGTTTGTAATAATGAAAAAGTTGGGCTTGGTATTTCCCCTGTTACTTTTTTGTCTTTTATAAGAGCCTGAATAAAATAGCGTGAAAAGGTTGTTTTTCCTGCGCCAAGATCACCGTTAAGACAAACTACACAATTTTTTGAAATTGATTTAGCAAACCTAATTGCAGTTTTACGAGTATCTTCTTCCTTAAGAACAATCATAATTAGATTGTAACATTAATTTATAAACTAGTAACGATAAGCATCAGGTTTAAATGGACCAGCTTGATCAACATTAATGTAATCAGCTTGATCTTTTGACAACTTTGTTAACTTTGCACCTAGTTTATCTAAATGAAGAATAGCAACTTTTTCATCAAGGTGTTTAGGAAGTACATAAATCTCATTTTTATACTTATCAGTATTTTCCCACAACTCTATTTGTGCAAGCACTTGGTTTGTAAAAGATGCACTCATAACAAAACTTGGATGTCCAGTAGCACATCCAAGGTTAACCAATCTTCCTTCAGCTAAAACAATTACTCTTTTGCCATCTGGAAATTCTACTTCATCGACTTGTGGTTTAACATTGTGCCATTTATGATTTCTTAATGCATCAATTTGAATTTCAGAGTCAAAGTGCCCAATGTTACATAAGATAGATCGATCTTTCATTTCTCTAATATGGTCAATAGTAACAATATCTTTATTTCCTGTTGCTGTTACAACAATATCAGCTTGACCAACTACATCTTCCATATTTACAACTTGATAACCTTCCATGGCAGCTTGTAGCGCACAAATTGGATCCACTTCTGTAATTAAAACTCTTGCACCTTGTCCTCTTAACGCAGCTGCACTGCCTTTTCCAACATCGCCAAAACCAGCTACTATACATGTTTTACCAGCAAGCATTACATCTGTTGCTCTTTTAAGGGCATCAATTAAACTTTCACGACAACCATATAAATTGTCAAATTTTGATTTAGTAACAGAGTCATTAACATTGATAGCTGGTATCATTAGTTCACCTTTAGCAACCATTTCTTTTAACGACTTAACTCCTGTAGTTGTTTCTTCTGATACACCTTTAATATCCTTCATAAGATTGGGATATTTTTTATGCATGTAATCTGTAAGATCGCCGCCATCATCAAGTAATAAATTAGGAGTCCAGCCTGGTTTTCCAGTTATTGTTTTTTCTATACATTCCCAATACTCATCTTCTGATTCACCTTTCCATGCAAAAACAGGTATACCTTTTCTTGCAATTGCAGCAGCCGCCTGATCTTGTGTTGAAAAAATATTGCAAGATGACCATCTAACTTCTGCACCAAGTGCCACTAAAGTTTCGATTAAAACTGCAGTCTGAATTGTCATATGAAGACAACCAATTATTCTAGCTCCACTTAGAGGTTTGTCGTTGCCATATGCACTTCTTAGAGCCATTAGTCCTGGCATTTCAGTTTCTGCTATAGCTATTTCTTTATCTCCCCAGTCTGCAAGAGACATATCGGCTACTTTATAATCTTGAATATCAGTCATTAATTAACTCCAGAGTAATTTGAATAGTATGTATTTAAATCTTGTATAGCATTATTTCAATAGTTAATTCTCTGCAATTATTGGAAGATTAACAATGAATTTTGCTCCATTTGATTCATTAGTTCCAGCTTGGTTTTCTGCTCTTACGTTCCCTTGATGTGCGTCAATAATTTGCCTTGCAATGTGTAAACCCAAGCCAGAATGACTAGTAGCTTCTAAATTATTAGGCTCTCTAAATGTATAAAATCGATTAAATATATTTTCAGTATTTAATTCTTCTATTCCAGGTCCATTGTCAGCAATTGTAATTGTAAGATAACTTGAGGCTAAACTGATAGTTGTTTCAATAGTATTATCATTTGGCGAAAAAGAAATTGCGTTGTCATATATATTATGAAGCGCTCTTTTAATAAACTCTTCATGTCCATTTACATAAAAAGTTTTATTTATGTTATGACTTTTTATTAATTTAAAATCTAAATTTTTAGTATTAATATTACTACAATCTAAAATAATATTTTCTAATAATTTTTGAATATCTATTTTATTATTTTGAAGATCGGACATTAATGCCTCATCTTTCATCATTATGGAATAATCAGTTATAATAGCTTCAATTCTAGCAACATCGTTTTGAATGGCTGTAATAAATTTACTTTGAATATTAATATCTCCATTACTCATAACTTCAGTAGCCATCTTGATTGATGTGAGCGGATTTCTTATTTCATGCATTAAGTCCGCTGAATATTCCTCATTCTCTTCAATTTTGTCTTTTAAGCTTTCTACTTTTTCAGCTAAAATTTTTGATAGGTCACCAATTTCATCTTTTCTTTTATTTAGATTAATCATCTTTAAGGTAGATTTAGTCTTTGTTTGAATATTTTTTGCAGAATCTGCCAATTGCTTTATTGGAGAAATTACAACTGATGATAAAAATATAGAAAATAATAAAAGTATTATCATAATTGGTATAGCTCCAATCAAAATACTTGTTCTATTATCATTAATTACTTTTTGAATATCTCTATTGTCTTCATAAGCAATAATATAAATATTTTTATCATGATTCGTAGCTCGCTTAATTGAGATAAGTTCAATTTTATTTTTTTCAAAATTTGAATTTGATTTAATTATAAAGTTTTGATTATTGTTAGTTGTAATTTCTTTAAGCTTTGAATTGAATATATCTTTATTGATAAAAGCTCGTCCAAGAATCTCATTTTGATTGTCAATGAGAGAGAGGTTCTCATCCTCATCTCCAATTATAACCAAATTTTTATTAGAAAAAGCATCTTTATTTAAGTCATAGCCTTTAGAATCAAATAATATATTTTTGAAATCATCTAAAATTATTATGGAAATATTTTTGTTTTCTAATTTTGAATTAATTTCCTTTGTAATTCTGAAGTCTTGAAGTAATTCAATTATATTTTTATTATAGCTATATTGACTAAGGTATTTATCAACTGACGAAGAGTGGTTGCTTACTTGTTGAACCTTTTCATCAATTAGATTTTTTTGAGAGGCCTGAAGTGTAAAAGACACTATTCCTGCAATTAGACCAAGACTAATTATATTATAGAGTAAAAATTTTTTAAAGAGACTGTTCAAATGAGACTATTCTAATAAACATTTGAATTTATTTCCATTGATATCCTGATCCATATAGTGTGTGAATTGAATTGAATTCTGGATCTATTTTCTTAAACTTCTTTCTAATTCTCTTAACATGACTATCTATTGTTCTATCATCCACATCAATTTCATCTTTATAAGCTATATCCATAAGTCTTTCTCTAGTTTTAACAATACCCGGTCTCACAACCAATTCATGAATAATCTTAAATTCTGTAGTAGTTAATGGATCGTGCAATAAAACATCTTTCCATTCGCACTCTTGTCTTTCGGTGTCTAACCTAAGTTCATTATGCACAATTATTTTACTTTTTTCATTTTTTTCAGAAATAGTCTGAATAGTTTTTAAAGTATTTTTAATAGTTTCAATTAAAATTTGAATAGTAAGGTTACCACCTTTTGTTACATAATTGTCAACACCATGCATTAACCCTTTTAGTCTATCTATTTCCTTATCTTTAGATGTTAAAAAAATCACTGGAATTGTTAATTTTTCTCTTATTTTTTTAAATAATTCATAGCCATCCATTCTTGGCATCTTAATATCAATAACAGCAATATCTGGTGGATGCTTAAAAAAACTATTTAAAGCTGACTGTCCATCACTATATGTATGAATATTAAAATCTTCCTTTTTTAAAAGCTCCTCCATAGACATTAGGATATTTCTATCATCATCAACTAGGGCAATTAATGGTTTATTTTTACTATTCATTTGTTAAACATGTTTTATAAAGATGTTTATTTTAAGGCTTAATTTACTTCAAATTTTAGGTTTCATCTTAATTCTATTATACCCATATTTTTCCACATAAGTCATATTTTACCTTAACAAAATATTCATAATATGTTTTATTTACCCTTCAAAATTATGGAAAATCCAATAAATAGTAAAATTTTAGCCACCTCAAATATCAGAAGAAATCTTTCTTCTGATGAACTTTATGCCGCTGCCATTAGCGCAGGTGAAGGTAAAGCTTCTAAGTATGAAGCGCTTGTAGTTACTACTGGAGAAAAAACAGGTCGCTCTGCAAATGATAAATTTTTTGTTAAAGAAAAGGATTCTCAAGATAAGATTCATTGGGGGGATACAAATGTTGCTATAAGTGAAGAAAATTTCAATAAGATATTAAAAGCTTTTGAAGCTTATGCGCAAGAAAAAGAATTGTACGTACATGATCTTTATGGTGGTGCGGATAGAGACTTTGCATTACCTGTTACAATAATTACAGAATTTGCATGGCATGGATTATTTTCCCGCCACATGTTGGTACGTCCAACAAAAAATGAATTAGAAAACTTTTCTAGTGAGTTTACAATTATTAATTTTCCTCATCTCAAGTTAGACCCATCAACTTATGGTATTAATAGTGAAACAGTTATTGCAATTAATTTAGATAAAAAAATTATACTAATTGGAGGTACTCAATACGCAGGTGAAACAAAAAAATCAGTTTTTACTTTGTTAAATTATCTTCTTCCTGACAGCAATACAATGCCAATGCACTGTTCAGTTAATACAGGAAAGGATGGTGACTCTGCGGTTTTTTTTGGCTTATCTGGCACAGGTAAAACAACTTTAAGCGCTGATCCAAATAGATCATTGCTAGGTGACGATGAGCATGGATGGTCAGATGATGGCCTGTTTAATTTTGAAGGTGGTTGCTATGCAAAGCTTATAAGGCTATCAAAAGAAGCTGAGCCTGAAATATTTGCAACTACACGAATGAAAAATAGTGTAATTGAAAATGTAGTGATGACAGCTGATGGTGATCTAGATTTAGATGATAACTCAATAACTGAAAATACGAGAGGTGCATATCCACTTGATTTCATTCCAGGGGTTACAATGTCAGGTAAAACTTCTCACCCAAAAAATATTATTATGCTTACTGCTGATGCATTTGGCATTTTACCACCTATAGCAAAACTAACCCCTGTTCAAGCAATGTATCACTTTCTATCTGGGTATACTGCTAAAGTAGCTGGAACAGAGATGGGTTTAAGTTCAGAGCCAACAGCAACTTTTTCAACTTGTTTTGGAGCACCTTTTATGCCTCGTAATCCTATTGAATATGGAAATTTGCTAAAAAAGAAAATTTCTGAATTTAGTGTTGATTGTTGGTTGGTGAATACAGGTTGGTCCGGTGGTGTTTATGGTGTCGGAGAGAGAATTTCAATTAAAAATACAAGACATTTATTAAACGAAGCGCTTTCAGGAAATTTATCTAAAATTGAAATGAGAAAAGATAAAAATTTTGGATTTATGGTGCCTACATCTATTGATGGCATTGACTCACAAATACTTAACCCAAGAAATACTTGGGTAGATCCTAAAGCTTACGATACTCAAGCTAACAAACTTATTAATATGTTTATTGAAAACTTCAAAAAATTTGAGGCAGATGTTGATGAAGATATTAAATCGGCCGGACCAATAATTAGTTAGAATCTTCATTAACTTTTGCAAGATCTTCTCTATACCAAATACCTGCTAAATAATAACAAATCATGGCTAATACACCAAAACCACCCATTACTATCATTGTTATCGTTAACGGTTCTTGATAATTATTAAATACATTATCTGCAAAAAAACCAGTTAAGAATGCCCCTAGAGCAATACCAAATATATTAACACTTAATACCCAAAGTCCAATCACTGTGCCCCTAATTTTAGTAGAAGTTAAGTTTTGAATTGTGGAAAATACAGCTCCATAAAAAAAAGAAATATTTATAGATATAAAAAATAATGAAATATAAAACCAAATACTATCTGGGGGCACTATCCTGTATAATATAATTATAGGTGTCATTATTAGATAAGAGTAAAATAAAAAATGCATTGGACCACCTTTTAACTTGTTACCTAATAAGTCAGATAAATAACCTCCAACAATAGTTCCTATGCCACCACCTATTATGAAATATAGTCCAAATAAACTGTTATATTCCACAGCTGTAAAACCTCTTTCCTGAACAGCCCAGATTGAATCAAAACTTCCTACACCAATTGGAATATTGTTAAGTGTCCCAGCTAAAATTACAAAAAAAAGAGATTTAGATGAGATAATAGCTTTATAGGTATCTTTTAAACTATCTTTAAGTGATGCGCTTTTCTCTTGATTTTGGCTGCCATCAATTTCACCCCGAATGGGTTCGGTCAAAAAATAAATAAATATACTTACCAGAGCACCTAGAACACCAAGTCCTATAAATATGTTCCTCCAGCCAAAAATAGGTCCCAGAGATGCTTGAATTAAAAAACCTAGTCCAACTCCAAGTGGAATTCCGAAATAATAGATTCCACCTGCCATACCACGTTTTTCTCGAGGAAATACATCACTTAGCATCGACATTGCACTTGGAGTTAAAGAAGATTCACCAACACCAATAAATGCCCTAGATAAAAATAATAAAAATACATTTTTAGCCATGCCTGTTAATGCTGTCATTGAACTCCATAAAAGTAATCCAATTGCTATTATTTTAGTTCTACTAAGTCTGTCTCCCAATGCTCCAATGAATATACTGCAGGTTGCGTAAAAAAATAAAAATACAATTCCACTAACTAAGCCCCATTGAGTATTAGTTAAATTAAAATCTGCTTTTATTTCATTGCCAAATGCAAACAAAATATTTCTATCAATAAAATTGAGTACATTTAAAAACAAAAATATAAATAAATAAAAGTATGGTGATCTTGTTTTCATGCATCATTATTTAACAAGATTTTGAGGGAATTGTCTTATTTAATTATTTAATTATTTAATAATTATTAGACTAAACTCTATTAAAATCATCATCATATCTTGTAATGTCATCTTCACCAAAATATGAGCCTGTTTGGATTTCAATAATCTTTAAAATACTGTCTTGTTTATTTTCAAGTCGATGTTTAGCGCCTTGTGGAATGTGAACAGTTTCATTCTTTGTTTTTATAAAAATATCTTCATTGATTGTAATTGTAGCTTCACCATCTAAGACTACCCATGTTTCTTCTCTTTGTTTATGAGATTGGAGACTTAATCTGGCTCCAGGATTTACTACTAATTCTTTAATTTTGTATTCTTTTTTTTCATCAAGAACTTTAAATGATCCCCACGGTCTTTCTTCAATTGGTGATTTCCACTCTTCGAGAATCCAACTCGAGGAATTTTTCTTAAAGTCTCCACCAATACCAAATACAAATTCAATATTTGTCTGGTCTTTAAATGCATCCATTTCAAGTATATTGCCAGAAGTCCTATCGCCACCATTAGCAAACAAAATTTTATTGTTGGGATATTTTTCTAAAACTTTTCTAATTGCATCCGATGCTGAATTATCTTGATCGTCAAAGGTAATAACCTCATCCACAACAGTAAGATTTTTTATAATTTCACTTCTTTCTGATAATGGCATAAAAGGCCTACCTTTTTTATTAACTAGCCATTCATCAGAATTAATACCAACAATGAGTTTGTCGCCTAATTTTTTTGCATCTTCGAAATAAACTATATGACCTGAATGCAAAGGATCAAAACCACCAGTTACAACTACTATAATTTCAGACATAAATTAATGAGCCTCATCCCAATTATCACCAAAACTTGATTCTACCAACAAGGGTACTTCAAGACTTAGTAATGGATCTAAAGCATTTTCCATTTCCTGTCTAATCAATGCTTGGTATTTTTCAATTTTACTTTCTTTTACCTCAAAAATTAATTCATCATGAACTTGTAATAGCATTTTACAATCGTTGTTATTGGAAATGTTTTTTTTGTGAATTTTTATCATAGCTCGTTTAATTATATCAGCAGCTGTTCCTTGAATTGGTGCATTAATTGCTGCTCTCTCCTGAAAAGATCTAAATGCAAAATTTTTATCTTTTATTTTTGGAAAGAAACATTTTCTACCGCATAGAGTTTCAACAAACCCCTGCTCTCTACATAAAGCTTTAGTATCTTCCATATACTTTTTTATACCAGGGAACTTATCAAAATATTTTTTTATAAAATTATTTGCTTCATGATTTGTGATTGATAATTGTTTGGCTAAACCAAAGCCAGAGATCCCATATATGATTCCAAAATTTACAGCTTTTGCTCTTCTTCTTAAATCGGGTGTTATTTTTTTTATATCAGTGCCAAAAATTTCTGATGCTGTTAACGCATGAATATCTTCTCCATTTTTAAAAGCTGCTATCAAAGGTTCTATCTTTGCAATATGTGCTAATACTCTTAGCTCAACTTGACTATAATCTGCTGATAAAATTTTATAGCCTTTTTTTGCAATAAAGGCTTTTCTAATTAACCTACCCTCAGGTGACCGTATTGGAATATTTTGTAAGTTAGGGTCACTCGAGGATAGTCTGCCAGTATTAGTTGAAGCCATGGCATAAGATGTATGAATTCTTTGTGTGGTTTGATTGATATGATTTTGTAAAGCTTCTGTGTAAGTATTTTTAAGTTTTGATAGTTGGCGCCAAGCAATTAGATCTTCAGCCACTTTATTGCCTTCAAACGCTAGATCCTCAAGAACCTCAATACCAGTTGAAAATTCACCTGTTTTTGTTTTTTTAGGTGGCGTTAAGCTAAGCTTATTAAATAAAACATCTCCTAATTGTTTAGGAGATCCAATATTAAATTCAACTCCAGATAATTTGAAAATTGTTTTCTCTAGGATGTTTATTTTTTTTTCAAACTCTGATGATAAGGATTGTAAATATTTGGTATTAAGCATTATACCATTAGTTTCCATTTCTAGAATTGATGGTACTAAAGATTTTTCTAAGTAATTATAAGCACTAGTATTCTTTCCCTCAATAAGCTTATTCTTTAGTAATAGGTAAAGTTTAAATGTAATTTCAGCGTCCTCAGCTGCATATTCAGTAGCTTTTTCAATATCAACATAATCAAAAGTTATTTGTGATTTTCCTGTACCAACAACGTCTTTAAATTTTATAGTGTCACGATTAAAGTGTACTTTTGCCAACTCATCCATGCCATGGCGATGATTTCCAGCATCGTTGATGTACGACATTAGCATTGTATCTTCAAACGATAATGTTTCGATGTTATATTTTTTTAATACAGCAATATCATATTTAATATTATGACCAATTTTAATTAATGATTTATCAATTAATACTTTACTAAAATTCTTTAAGGCTTCTTTAAATTCAATTTGTTCTTTAATTAATTTGCCTTGGTTATCTTTATGCGTAAGAGGAATATAATAAGATCTTTTAGTATCTAGACATACGGCAATACCAACTAAATTTGCATCAATAATATCTAAAGAGTCTGTTTCTAAATCAAAAACAAAATACCCTTGAGCGTAAATGTCTTTTATTAGTAACTCTAGAGCTTTTAAATTAGTAATTGATATATATTTGCTTTTTTTTGAGAAGTTATGGTTAGTTATTGCCTTATTATCCTCACTTTTGTTTTGAATCTCATTAGCTTTTATATCGTTATTTTTTTCAGCTATCTTTATTTTTTGTAATTCAGGATTTTTTTTTGTAAGTCTTTCTTTAAGTTTAAATAACTCAAGATCATGCAAAAAAGGTAATAAAGTTGCATAATTAATATTTTTTATATCTAAAGTTTCCAAAGATTGAATATTGGAAACATCATCTTTTAAAGTAACAAGTTGCTTACTTATTTTTATTAAATCTTTGTTGTCTATTAAGCTTTCTCTTCTTTTATTTTGTTTAATTTGCTCAGCAGAATCAAGTAGATTTTCTAAATTATCATATTCATTTATTAATAATGCAGCAGTTTTCAGGCCTATTCCTGGTGCTCCTGGAACATTGTCTGAACTATCGCCAGCTAATGCTTGAACATCAATCACGCGATTCGGTGCAACTCCAAATTTTTCTTTTACATCTTCTATTCCAATTGATTTATTTTTCATTGTATCTATTAAATTAATATCATCTGTAACCACTTGCATAAGATCCTTGTCTGAAGATACGATTGAAACTTTCCATTTTTTATCTGCTGCCTGTTTTGCATAGGTCGCAATTATGTCATCTGCTTCAAACCCAGGTAATTCAATTGATGGAATTCCAAATGCTTTAACCGAATCTTTTATGATTTGAAACTGGGGTATTAAATCATCAGGTGGTTCACCTCTATTTGCTTTATATTCACTATAAATATCATTGCGAAATGTCTTTCTTGCGCTATCAAATATAACAGCTAAGTGCGTCGGTTTTGAATTTGACTTGGTATCTTCAATAAGCTTAAAAAGCATATTACAAAAGCCATTAACGGCACCTGTTGGTAAGCCATCACTTTTTCTGTATAGAGGAGGAAGAGCATAGTAAGCTCTAAATATATAACCAGAACCATCAATTAAGAATAAGTGTTTTTTTTCTGGCACGGTTATTTAATTAGTTTCTAAAATAAAAAGCTTACTACAGTAAGGACATCTGATTTCATTTTTTTCACCCATATCTAAGTATATTTTTGGATGTCCAAGTGATCCACCAACTCCTGAACAACTAACTTTTTTAGATTTAGAGAGCTCTGTTTCTTCTTCTATTTGGTTAAATGTATCCATTTAATGGATAATACAATAAATGAATAAAAAAACTATAACGTAATAGTTTAAATAAAGTTATTAAGATTTTTTTCTTGGAAATAGTTTATCTAACACCACAGCTAAAGCTGGTAGCGTAGTCATGGCACATAACATGTTTACAATAAACATAAAAGTTAGCAACATTCCCATATCAGCTTGAAACTTTAAGGCAGAGAATGACCAAGTCGAAACCCCAATTGCTAAAGTTAAAGCAGTAAATATTACTGCTGCACCTGTATTGGCAAATGTGTTTTGAAATGCTGCTGTAATATCTAAGCCTTCTTTTAGGTAAGTCTGAAGTCTGTTATATATATAAAAAGCATAGTCTACACCAATTCCAACGGCTAACACCATAACAGGTAAGGTAGATATTTTTAATCCAATTTCCATAACGTCCATAAAAGCGTATCCTAACATAGTCGCAAATGTGAGAGGAACTGTGCAACAAACTGTTGCTCTCCAGTCACGATAGGTAATAAACACTAAGAAAATAATAACTGCATAAACTAAAAGCATCATTGGTAGTTCTGAAGTTTCAATAACCTCATTAGTTGCATGCATAATACCAACTGTACCACTAGCTAATCTAAAATTAGTATCATCATATGCAATAACTAAAGCATCATATGTATTGGTTTTAAAATAATCATTAATTGCATCACGAGCTGAATTAATATCTTTCATTTCTTTTGTATCGTAAGAACTTAATTGCTCATCTTTAAATAATGTGTCAAGTCTACCCGATATCAAACTTCTTGTATTAAAGTTATTTTGATATCCAAAGTTGATCCATTCTTCTTTAGTAAAAGTCTTAATTTCATTAATACCTTCTTCACCTTTTTCAATTCCCGATCCATAAGTGGCTAAAACTTCAGGGTATGGATTCTCACCTGTTGGTGGAGTAAATACAGTTTTAAAAGAAATAGCTTGATCTAATTTTTGATATTCTGATTGATAGTTTTGTGCAGCAGTAATTACGTGCTCAATTGTTGTAGCTTTATGATCTTCTGTAAAAATATAAACAGGAAGGATTGTACAATCTTCATTTAATAGTCCTGTTGAAGGATCAGCAATACTTGTTACAAAACCTAAAGCTCTATCGTGTCTTGGAACATAATTCCACTTTGGATTTCCTTCGGCGTAGCCACTTGCTGCCTGTCTGGCAACACCTGATAAAGAAATTACCTCAGTAACGCCATCTACATTCTCCATATACCAGTGAAAATTATCTTGAACTGACATAACGTCATACATTCGACAAGCAAGTTCAGGAACTTCCATTATAACAATTAAAACGTCAGAAGTTATGTTGAACCTTGATGTAATGTCTTTCATATCTTTATTGTAAATAGCATCTGGCCTTAACTCTGGGGCACCAGCATGTAAATCTCCAATATGTCGATCTGAAGCTAAGATAGTAGCATAAACAAACAAGACACTGCTAATAGCTAGAGTTATCACAGCTATTTTAGGTTCGGCCATTTTGCCAAATAGCTGCATAGCATTTCTTCTTCCTTGAATAGCACGCTCTGCTCTAGCAATAAAACTAGAATTATATTTTGCATATGAAGCAGCTAGTGGAAGCATTACTAAATTGGTTACAATTTTCATTGCTACTCCGATTGAAGCTGTAATCCCTAGTTCTTGAATCATTCCAATTGGTAGAAATACTAATGTTCCAAAACCTACTAAGTCAGTAACTAAAGCCATAGTTCCTGGAACTAAAAGTCTGGAAAAGCTTGCTCTTGCAGCATAGATTGCTGTTTGGCCTTCAATTACTTCTTTGGTGATTTGATTAACTTGCTGAATTCCGTGAGAAACCCCAATAGCAAAAACTAAAAATGGTACAAGAATTGCAAGAGGATCCAAACCAAAACCAAGTATCTCTAACATTCCAAATTGCCATATAAGTGATGTAAGAGAACAAATTAAGGGAAGGAAAGTTAAGGTCCAAGATTTAGAATAATAGTAAACTGCTAAAACAGTTAGACCAAATGCCAGTAAGAAAAAAACAAATACATTGCCCGCTTGAGAAGCAATATCAGAAATCATTTTTGCAAAACCTATAATATGTATTTTATATTTTTCGTCTTCGAATGTATTTCTGATTTCAGTATCGAGAAGTTTTCCTAAAGATAGATAGTCTAGAGGTTCGCCTGTTCTTGGATCAAATTCTGTAAGTTCAATCTTAATTAGGGCAGAAGTAAAATCATTTGAAACAATTTTTCCAACGTGTCCACCAGTTAGTATTCGTTCTTTTATTTTCTGTATCTCTGCATCATTTAAATCTTCAGGAATAATATTGCCTGGTATTACGGCTGTTGCTTCATAGCCTTCTTCAGTTACTCGCAAGACTCTAACATTTGGAGTCCATAATGAAGTTAGTGAAGCTTGATTAGCACCAGGTAAATATCTTACTGCTTCAGATACCTCTAGAAGTTTGGATAAAAAATCTTTTTCAAAAATGTCACCTTCAGTGTTTCTAACAGCAATAATTAAATTGTTTGATCCAAACAACGCATCTTCATATTGATAAAATGTTTTAATAAAACTGTGGTTACCCGGTAACGTTTTATAAAAGCCAGCGTCTAATCTTAATTGAGAAGCAAAAAAGCCCATCACAATAGTCAGGACAACAAATCCCGATAAAATGGACATTCTATTTTTAAAGAATAAATTTTCTATTTTTAAAACCATTACTTAAATATATAAACTATTGCTGAATTTCCACGAAAGATAAGAGAAAAAATTGTCTATGTACATTAGTTATTCTCTAAATCTAAAGAAAGTTTTTTCATATTATTAAGCATACAATAAATTTATTTGATTTGTTCAACAAAAATTAGTTGATATGAAAAATGTTCAATCTAAGTATATGTAATATATAGCTTATTTTAAAAATAAATTTTCATTTGATATATCAGATTGATATACATTTTGTTTGATCAATAGAAAATTTTAAGATATATTTTTTTTCATGCCTACAAATTCAGAAAAATTAAAATTCGCTAAAATCGTTGTTAAAGACAAATTTTACAAAATCAAAGAAAGTTGGCAAACTTCTAAAAGTGGTAAGAATGCTCTAACTAAAGACCCTGCTTATAACGCAGCTAATCCAAAGCACTTTATCCCAATGATGGATAAAGAAAGATATGGAGAGAGATCCAATGCATTTGATAAAATAATTAGCGCTACACATAAGCACTTCTGGGATCCACTTGATAAAAAATACATAGATTTTGACGTGCCCTTTGATCTAGAAAATGAGCATATAGTAGATCCAAAAGGACCTTTCGGACTCGAATTAGATATTCCCAGTGTCGCAGAAAAGTTAACTGACAAACAAAAAATTAAGTTAAACAATGAAAGTTTTCGTTTTGTGTTGTCGCAAATTCTACATGGTGAGCAAGCTGCTTTATCTTTAAGCGCAAGTTTGTGTCATGTTTTAAGAGATCCAGGAGCTCAAGAATATGCTGCCAATCAAACACGTGAAGAAGCAAGACATGTTACTGGTTTTACAAAATATATTGAGTCAAGATGGGGCAGTCCCTATAAAGTTGGTCCAACATTAGGTAGAGTAGCTGATGATATTGTTTCCTCAGATGTAGTTTATAAAAAAATAGTTGGGATGCAGATGATGATTGAGGGCCTAGCTATGGGAGCTTTTGCAATGGCGCATGAAGATACAAATGATCCCGTCTTAAAAACGTTATTAAAATATACAATGAGTGACGAGGCGTTTCATCATAAATTTGGTAAGATATGGGCTGATAGAACTGTTCCAAAACTATCTGAAAGTGAACATATTAAAGTTGAGGATTGGGCTGAAAAAATATTTACTGAACTACTTTTCAATTTAATAAATCCTTTTGAAAAAAAAGAAGTTTATGCTTCTGTTGGTCTTGATGCTAAATGGGTACAACAAGAATTTGAAAAACATATTGATCAAAGTGATGTAATTAAAGAAGAAATGAAAAAAAATAATAATATTTTTAGAGTGTTAGTTAAAACATTACTTAAAGCTCACATCATTACAGACAGAACTAAAGCTACTTACGCAGAATTTGTAGATATGGACGAATTAAATGCCGAAGATGATACAGTAGCTGGACAAGATATTGCTGATGAAGGCGTAGAAAGATTGTCCGTAATTAATGCACTTAAAAAATCAGCTTAAGACTACTTTGGTGAACGTTTAGCTAGGATTCTTTGAAGAGTTCTTCTGTGCATTTTTAATCTTCTAGCTGTTTCAGACACATTTCGATTACATAACTCATAAACTCTTAATATGTGTTCCCATTTAACTCGATCAGCTGACATTGGGTCTTTAGGGGGTTCGGGTTTTTTTGAATAAGGTGCTCTTAATGAAGCATCAATATCATCTGCATCAGCAGGTTTTGCCAAATAGTCACAAGCACCTTCTTTAACAGCCGCTACTGCTGTGGGAATATTTCCATATCCAGTAAGAATAACAATTTTACAATCTTCTCTTAATTTTGAAAGTTCTGATACAACTTGCAATCCGTTCCCATCATCTAACCTTAAATCAACTACGGCGAACTTGGGAGGACTATTTTTAATATATATTAAAGATTCCTTTACAGATGCAAATCCAACAACATCATAACCTTTTCTTTCCATTGCTAATAACAATCTCTTGCGAAATATTTCATCATCATCAACTAAGAGCAGTGTATCTAATTCTTTATTTTCATTTTTCATTATAATAACTATTGAGATAACACTAGATTATCTTTTTTCCAAATAATTCTAACGCAAGCTCCAATATTTTCTATATTTTTAAATTCCATTCTACCTTGAGTTTTATTAATTAAATTTTTTGCTATAAATAAACCTAAACCAATACCAGAATGATTTTTTTCATTTTTTTTAACATAGGGTTCTCCTAAAATTGGAAGTATACTTCCTGGAAATCCCTCACCATCATTAATAATTTCTAGAATAACAAATTCATCTTTAGATATAAGGTTAATATTTATTTTTTGTTTGGCATATTGATAAGCATTTTCAATAATATTACTTAGACTATGAATAATTTCAGGTTTTCTAGAAATAATAAAGTTTGATTCTTTAAAATAATTATCAATTTTAATATCGAGTTCAATTGTATCTAATTCATAATCTTTTACGATTTCATTAATTAATCTTGGAAAATCTAATTGGTTAATGAAAGTGCTATTATCATTACTAATATCACCTTGCCTTAAACGATTTAAAATTTCACTACATCTTTTTATTTGAGATTGGATCAATAAAATATCATCATAATTTTTTTCATCTTTAGAAAGATCATTTGCTATCTCCTTTACAATCACTGATATAGTTGACAGAGGTGTTCCCAGCTCATGAACAGCCGCTGCAGTTAAACTCATTATATCTGAAACTTTTTCTTCGTCTGATAATGCTAACTGAGTCTCTTTAAGGGCGCCTTCAACTTTTCTAGACTCATCAGCAATCCTAAAACAGTAAATACCAATAAAAGTCAGGGAAACAATTAGTGATAGCCATATGCCAAATATTTGAAATATAGAAAAATCTAAACTATTAAATTCAAAAATATTACTAGATATTGGTTGATAATAAAAAGCTAGTAATGTCACTGATAAAATAGAAACTACACCTATAATTATTATTCTATATAGATCTAAATATGTTGCTGAAATAATAAAAGGAGCAACAATTAAAATACAAAATGGATTTGTTAATCCACCAGTTATATAAAGCAATGCTATAAGTTGAATTGAATCAAAGATTAAGTAAAGTGCAGCTTCATTTGCTGTTAATGTTCTTGTTGGTAAAGATTTAAAACTTACAACAATATTTAAGATAACACTGGATAAAATGCATATCAGAGCCCAGTAGAAATTAAAGTTTATTTCTAGCCAAAAAAATGCAGTTGTTACTGCTAAATATTGGCCTAATATAGCAACCCATCGAATTAAATTTAATGTTCTAAGCCTTAAGCCATCTAATTTATTATTTGATAAATTTAATATATTTAACAATTGAATAATTTATGTTTATAAAAAAAAATGATCATCAGATTAAATATATAATATATAAAAATATTTCAATCACTGTAAAAATTAAAAAATATCGATATTCTAGGAACTACAAGGTTAGTTATGATAAAAAAAATCTACAAGCCTTAGTCACAATTCCAAAATATATTAGTTTTAAAAGTGGATTTAAATTTGCAGAAGATAATATTGATTGGATTTATCAGCAACATATTGAAATGATTCCAAGTATAATTTTAAAACATGGAAATTTATTAACTATTGATGGTAAAGAAAAAAGCTTATTTTTTAAAAAAGATAAGATTAATAATGTTCATTTTGATAATGAAAAAATAATAGTTTCAAGTAAATCAAATAACAAACACAGTTTAGTTTTGCATAATTGGATAAAATCTAAAATTACAGAAATAACCAAAAAAATTTTATTAGAAAAATTTCATGATAAAACTATTAAAAAGATAAGAATTTCAAATTCTTTTAGTTATTGGGGTTCTTGTAATACTAAGGATAGTATAAGTATTGATTGGAGACTAATATTTGCTCCAAGTCATGTATTAGAATATATAATTGTCCATGAGCTTTGCCATTTATCAGAGTTTAATCATGGAATAAAATTTTGGAACCTTGTAGATTCTAAATTTAAAGATAGAAGTAAAAGTCAAAGCTGGTTACAGAAAAATGCTAATTATTTATATAGAATTAGATTTAATTAAATGTCTAAATTATTAACATTTGTAGCGCGGGATTCTATAAATTCTCTCCTTGGAGCTACATTTTCACCCATAAGATCTTCAAACCATCCTTTTGTAATTTCCTCATCATCAATGGTAACTTGCATTAATGATCGATTATCTGGATCTAAAGTTGTACTCCATAATTGATCAGGATTCATTTCACCTAACCCTTTGTACCTTTGCATAGTGAGTCCTTTTTTACCAACTTCTACAATTTTATCTAATATTTCAGATGGTGAATTAATTTCTAGTGGCTCAGATGAATCACGATATAATTGTCCCTTATCCTCAAAAATTCTAAATACTTCATCATAGTTTTTTACTAATGTTTCTATAACTTGTGATTGCAATAAACTTAAATCAACATTTCTTTCTTCAGTTACACCTCTCACTTTTCTATTAAATGTATAGCCTGACTCGAAATCAAATGTGCCTTTCCAACCTCTTTCATATACTTCAGAGATAGAATCTAAACTTTTAGCAATATAATCAGCTGCAACTTGAGCAATCTTTTTATCATTATTAAAGTTTTTTATATCTAAGCCTTGTGCAATTGCTATTTGTTCAATCATTTTGGGATCGTACCTATCTGGTATTTTTTTTAATAGGCCTTGTATATTTTTTATATCATTTAAAAGTGATTGAAGTTTTTGACTATCGTAAATTTTCTTATCAAAGGATTCGAATGAATAATCTTTAATTCCATATTCAATCAAAGCCTCAAATAGTTCATCATCATCCATTATATAGTGTTCTTCTTTATTTTTAGAAATTTTATAAAGAGGAGGGCGTGCAATATACAAATACCCTTGTCTTATTAACTCAGGCATTTCTTTAAAGAAAAATGTTAATAATAAAGTTCTAATATGTGAACCATCAACATCTGCATCTGTCATAATAACTACTTTATGATACCTAAGTTTTGAAACATCAAATTCTTGATTTCCAATACCTGCACCAAGAGCAGTTATTAAAGTTCCAATTTCTGTTGAACTTAATATTTTATCCTGTCTAGATTTCCACGTATTAAGTATTTTTCCTCTAAGTGGTAAAATTGCTTGGTTTTTTCTATTTCTTCCTTGTTTTGCAGAGCCCCCAGCAGAGTCACCTTCAACAATAAAAATTTCTGATAACTTTGGATCTTTTTCCTGACAATCTGCAAGTTTTCCTGGAAGATTTGTAATCTCAAGTGCTGTTTTTCTTCTCGTTAACTCTCTTGCTTTTCTTGCAGCTTCTCTTGCTTCGGCAGCTTTTTGAATTTTTTGAACAATTATTTTTGCAACTGATGGATTTTCTTCAAACCACGATGTTAGTTTATCATTAATTAAACCTTCAACAACCGGTCTCACTTCAGATGAAACTAATTTATCTTTAGTTTGAGATGAGAACTTTGGATCTTGTACTTTGACTGATAAAACACAAGTTAGTCCTTCTCTGATATCATCTCCATTAAATGATATTTGATTTTTTTTATTACCTAGATTTTTCTCATAGTAATTATTAATTACTCTTGTAAGAGCGCCTCTAAATCCAGATAAGTGAGTACCGCCATCTTTTTGTCTAATGTTGTTAGTAAAAGTCATTACTTGTTCATAGTAGCTATCATTCCACCATAATGAGCAATCAACTTCTATATTGTTTTTATTACCTTTTACATTTATTGGTTCATCAAATATTGGCTTTTTTGATTTATCAAGAAACTTTACAAATTCTGTAATACCACCCTCATAATGATAATTTGTTTCTTTTTTATCTGCCTCTCTTAAGTCGGAAAAAATAAGTGACACATTTGGATTTAAAAATGCCATCTCTCGAAATCTTTGGCCAAGTACTTTTGAGTCAAAATCTGTCTTAGTAAAAATATTATTATCTGGAGTAAATGTTACTTTAGTTCCATTTTTATCTTTAATACTTCCTACTTCTTCTAGTGGACTTACTGCATCCCCATTCTTAAAATTTAATTTATATTCTTTTCCATTTCTAAAAATATTTAATTCCAGTTTATTTGATAATGCATTTACAACAGAAACTCCAACACCATGAAGACCCCCTGATACTTTATAACTATCTTGATCAAATTTTCCACCGGCATGTAATTGAGTCATGATAACTTCTGCTGCAGAAATCCCCTCCTCTTCGTGCATATCTGTAGGAATACCTCGACCATTATCTTCAACTGATACTGATCCATCAGAATTTAAACTGATAGATATTGTGTCACAATGTCCAGCTAGGGCTTCATCAATTGAATTATCCACAACTTCAAACACCATATGATGTAAGCCGCTTCCATCATCGGTATCTCCGATATACATACCGGGTCTCTTTCTAACTGCATCAAGTCCTTTAAGGACTTTAATGGAATCAGCACTATAGTTATCTTGTTCTGTGGACATATTTTGAAGACTTACTATAGCTTATTTAAGAATTTTTTACTTCAAAAAAAATAGTATCTTGACTTAAATGATCAAATATTTCTTTAGAAACTCCTGTGTACCAACTTTGAGTATTGAGTTTAGACAATTCGTCCACTAAAGCCTCTCTATGGTGTTGATCTAAGTGCGCCATTGCTTCATCTATTAATATTATTGGTGGCTTAGCAAAATCAGAATTTTTGATAATTTGAGCTACAGATAAAATAATTGATATCAGAATTGATTTTTGTTCGCCAGTAGAACAGTATTTTGCCTCAATAGATCTATCATCTAGTTTCCACATTTTGACTTCGACCTTATTAGGTCCAACAAGAGTTCTATTTGTTTCTTTATCAATTCTTCTATTTTTAAATAAAGTATTTTCATAATCGAAGGTAAATTCACCAATATCACTTGTAATTTTGAGAGTATCTTCATAATTTAACTCGATTATACATGAGTTAAATGGTAATGAAATAAGAGATAAATTAGTATTAATTTTACTAATTGCCGCCTGTCGATATTCAATTATTTCATAAGCACATACTGCAATTTTTTTTTCAATTTGTTCTAACCAAGCGCTGTCAGAGGCATTAGATTTTAAAATATGCAGTCTTTCTTTTGTAAATTTATTATAAGCTGTAAAAGCTTTAAGATGTTTCTTTTCGATATTAAATATTAATCTATCAAAGAAATTTCTTCTCTCGGAATTAGATTGAAGCATTATCTTTTCCATTACAGGAGTAACCCAAATGACTCGTAAAAAATTTAAAAGGTCTGCAGTTTTAGATTTTTCATCATCAATAAATAAATTAGATTTTTTAGTCTCATCTCGAAAATATGTTTTTTTAATCTTAATTGAATTATTATCAAATTGTAAATTGGCAGATAAACCATAGTCAGTATTTATATTTTTATTAATTATTTCTTCGTTTTTTGCATTACGAAGTCCTCTGCCAGGCGATAGTAAAGATATCGATTCAAGAATATTGGTTTTACCCACTCCATTTTTTCCAAATAAAACAATATTTTTACTATTAGAATTAATAGTAAATTTTTCATGGGATCGAAAGTTGCTAAGAATTATATTTGAAATATAAATACTGGGCTGCATTTTAAATGCGCATTGGCATTAAGACGAAAAATAAATTATCTTCTGCGTCATCAATTATTAAAACTGGTGCTGCTGGATCCGAAAAGTTTAAAGTCACATCAGTGCCATCTATTTCTGATATAATATCGAGCAAGTATCTTGAATTAAAACCTATTTCTAGCTTATCGTGAGCGAACTGAACATCTAATTCCTCTATAGCAGAGCCTTTGCTAGCACTATTAGCAAGCAATTGAAGTTTGTTATTTTCAATAATTAATTTTAATCCTCTTGATTTTGTTTCTTCGCTAACTGCAATTGCAGAAACTCTCTCTATTGCACCTTTTAAATCACCAATGTTTGTTTTAAGCGTTTTATCATTATTTTGAGGTATTACCTTTGTATAATCTGGAAAGGTACCATCTATCACTTTCGAAACTAGCTCTATTTCACTAAACACAAACTTGACTTTACTTGATGATAATTCAACTTGAACATCACCATTTGCATCATCTAAGATTCTTCTTAATTCTAGGGTAGTTTTTTTCGGAATTATAATTCCTGACATTTTTTCTGCACCCTGAGGGAGAGGCATATCATATTGTGCTAAACGGTGTCCGTCTGTTGCTACAGATCGAAGTATATTGATTTCATTTTTGTGAGCTGAGTGAAAAAATATTCCATTAAGATAATATCTTGATTCTTCATTTGAAATAGCAAATTTAGTTTTATCGATCATAGTTTTTAGATCTTCCACGTTCATTATAAATTTTACTGAAAGGTCATCTTGTGAGATGTCTGGAAAATCATCAGTTGGTAGAGTGGAGAGATTAAATCTTGATCTACCTGATTTAATATTAATGCTATTACCAGTTTCATCCATATTAAGGTCAATATCTGAACCTTGTGGCAATTTTTTTACTATCTCATGAAGTGTAATAGCTGGAACAGAAATTTCACCATTTACCTCTATATCAGCACTAATTTTTTCTGAGCAAAATATATCTAAGTTAGTTGATGAAAGTTTTAGTAAATTATCTTCAGCCTTAATTATAACATTAGATAATATTGGCAGAGTATGCCGAAGCTCTACAACTCCTTGAAGATGTGACAGAGCTTTAGCAAGATCAGAGCTATTAACTTTTAGTTTCATGAATAGAAGTATACATAATTTAAATAAGACATGTTACTAAATTTGAAAAATTATAGTGAAATTGAAATTTTATGAGGAAGTAATAATTTGAGTTAAAACATTGATATCTTCATCAAATTTATTTGATTCTGACTTTAGTTGATCAACTTTTTTGACGGCATGTATTACTGTTGTGTGATCTCTACCACCAAATTTTCTACCAATTTCAGGAAGTGATCTCGAGGTAAGTTTTTTAGATAGATACATAGCAATTTGTCTTGGTCTAGCAAAAGATCTTATTCGCTTAGCTGACATTATATCATCTACTTTAATATTAAAATAACTAGCAACTTTTGATTGAATTTCATCAATTGTAATTCTTCTATTACTTGATCTTAGTAAATCTTTAAGGACTGTTTGAGCTAGTTCAACATCTACTTTTCTATTCATTAAATTTGCAAATGTTACAACCTTATTTAATGCGCCTTCAAGTTCCCGCACATTGTTAGCAATTGTTTTAGCTAAAAATATTATTACATCTTCCGCTATAGTAATTTTATTTTCATACTTCAAACTTAATTCTAAAGCTTTCTTTTTTAGAATCTCATGTCTTAATTCAAAATTAGCAGGCAAAATATCAGCAACTAGGCCCCATGAAAGTCGTGATTTTATTCTGTCATCAAAACTATCTAGGTCACTTGGTGCCCTGTCAGATGAGATAATTACCTTTTTATTAAGATCTAAAAGTGAGTTAAATGTATGAAAAAACTCTTCCTGTGTTGATGATTTTCCCATCATAAATTGGATATCATCAATTATAAGAACGTCTACAGACCTAAATTTTTGTTTAAATGACATTGTATCTTTTTGCCGTAGAGATTTAATAAATTGAAACATAAACCTTTCTGCAGATAGGTATAAAACCTTAGCATTTTCATTATGATTTTTAATTTCCCAAGCTATTGAATGCATTAAATGAGTTTTACCCAGACCAACGCCGCCATAAATAAAAAGTGGATTGAAGTCAAATTTCTCAGGTTGAGCCATTCTTTTTGCTGACGCATATGCTAACTCATTAGGATGACCAACAACAAATTTTTCAAAGGTAAATCTTTCATCCAACGGCCAATCGTCAGATTGATGTGTGTATGAAACCTCTTTAGATTTTCTATTTTTTTCAATAAATATCTCACTATTCATAGCATCATGATCATTAGCCAGCATGGCATCAACTATGATTTTAACCCTTTTAATCTCTGGGCTTTCCTCTTCTATATAGAAAATAATTTTGTCTACATAATGTGCTGTTATCCAATCTCTAATAAATTTAGAAGGAACAGAAAATACGAGAGTTTCATTTTCTAAAGTTTTAACTTTTAAGTTCTTTAACCAGCTATTGTAAATTTCATTACCATATTCTTTATTTAGTTTTTTTAAAACTGCATGCCAAGTCAATTTTATATCTGAAACGAGAGGCTGTTTTGAATTTAAATCTTGTATCATTAATAATATTGCCTCTGTATATTTTTAAAAATTGTAACTAATTTTTAGAAAAATTAATACATTTGTTTTTAATTTATTTTTAAAAAAACCAAAAAAATATAATCTAAAAAAAAAATTTTAAACAAACTTAAATTTGAATTTTTTGAAAAACTAATAAGAAGAAATATATTAATTTAAAATAATCTAGCGCTAAACTATTTGAATCGCAATGAGAAAGATAAAATAATTTATGATTAATTTTTACTAGCACTTATGATTCACTTTATATGAATCTAGGTATTTAAGTTATGATGTTTTGAAAGTAGTTTGATTAAGACTTTTAAGTATCAGATAAAAAGAGATTAATTAATTTAAAGCTTTAACTTTTTTCACAAGCCGTGAAACTTTTCTGGCCGCAGTATTTTTATGAAGAATGCCTTTTGATACAGCACTCATAATTTCTGCTTCTGCTATTTTTATAGATGCTTCAGCTTCAGACTTTGCGCCATTAACTATATCTAGTTCTGTCTTTTTGACATAAGTACGATATCTATTCCTAACAGTTTTATTGATTGCTGTTTTTCTATCAATTACTCTTACTTTTGTCTTTGCTGATTTAGTATTAGCCATATTAGTATTTATATTAAATTTTAATCAGAGCTACTTTTGACATTTACTACAATAGAAACTTGATCGCTGGGCTATAACTATTCGTAATATCTTCGAATGACAAGTTTTTTTTCTACAAATTTTTCCTTCTTTTCCATATACCTCAAGCTCGCTTTGGAAGAAGCCTAAATTGCCATCTACTAATGAATAATCGTTTATTGAAGATCCGCCTAATTTAATCGAGCGTTTAAGTACTTTTTTAATAGATTTTGCAAGCAAAACACACTCAGTCAGGCTTAGAGACTTAGCTTGACGACCTGGTCTTATTTTAGCTTTATATAAGGATTCAGACGCGTAGATATTACCTACCCCTACAACTATAAATTGGTTCATAATTATTGACTTAATATTAGCTGATCTTCCCTTTAATGCTTTAAATAAGTATGTTGCATTAAATTCTTTAGTTAATGGTTCAGGCGCAAGATTTTTAATTAGCTTGTGAGTATTTAAATTATTAGTTTCATGTAATAATACTGATCCAAATCTTCTTGGATCAATAAATTTCATTTTTTTCTTACCTGTTGTAATAATTTCTAAATGAGTATGCTTAAAAATATTTTTGGAAGATTTTAGATCTTCAACTACAATTCTACCAGACATACCAAGATGTATAATAACTGTTAGACCGTTATCTAAATTAATTAAAATGTACTTTGCCCTTCGACTTACGCTATTAATTTTAGTATTGGTAATTTTTTGTTCTAACTTAGTATCTATTCTAAATCGTAAATCTCTTCTTTTTACAATAACTTTGCTAATTTTATGATTAAGCAATTTTGACTTAATTCCTTGTGATACGGTCTCTACTTCAGGTAATTCTGGCATAGTTTAAGTATATATTTAAAATCTTTTAATAAGGTAGTAAAAGTATCCTGAAATTTATAAAAAAACTTATGGAAACTAAGCAAGTATTTGATGCTGTCGCAAATAGATATGATTTGATGAATGATATTATGTCATTAGGAACTCATAGATATTGGAAAGAATGTCTTATCGACTGGCTTAAGCCTTACCCTGGAATGAACATAATTGATGTTGCAGGTGGCACTGGAGATATTTCTAGACGGTTTTTAAAAAGAGTTAATGGACAAGGCAAAGCTACAATATGTGACCCTAATTCAAATATGTTAGAAAGTGGTTCAAAAAATATTGATATATATGAAAATTGTATAAGTAGAACTTGCGCTTTTGCAGAAGACTTGCCCTTTGAAAATGATTTATTTGATGCATATATCGTCAGCTTTGGTATTAGAAATTTTGTTAGTATTGAAAAAGGCTTAAAAGAAGCATTAAGAATATTAAAACCTGGAAGCAGATTCATGTGTTTAGAATTTTCAAAACTAGAAAATTCTAAATTAGCAAAGGTATATGAGAAGTATTCATTTTTTATTCCAAAAATAGGCAAAATTATAGTTGGTGATGAAGAGCCGTATCAATATTTAGTTGATACGATTGAAAAATTTCCACCACAAGAAGAGTTTTCAGCAATGATAGAAAATGCTGGATTTAAAAAAGTTGAATATCGAAACATATTTAATGGCGTTGTAGCTATTCATTCTGGTTGGAAAGAATAATAAAATGATTGCTAACTTTTTATTTTTTTTAAAAATAATTCGAGTTTTTAAACGACATAATATTCTTATACTTATTGAAAAAAATATACGCTATAAAATTTTATTTAAACTATTTACTTTCATACTAGCTCCAATAACTCTAGATAAGTCAAAAAAAGGGACAGCTGACGGCATTAGAATTTCATCTGCACTTAATGAATTGGGTCCATCATTTATTAAATTAGGACAGTTAATATCAACTAGACCAGATATTATTGGCAATGAAATTGCAGAAGATATGGCTATGCTGCGAGATAATCTTCCACCTTTTTCCAGAATTGAAGCTGTAAACATTATTGAAGAACAATTTGGGGGAAAAATAGAGAGCATATTTCAAAATTTCGGCGAACCAATAGCTGCAGCCTCAATTGCCCAAGTACATTTTGCTGAAATTAAGGAAGGTGAAAAAAATATACCAGTTGCTGTTAAAATTTTACGACCAAATATAATTGAAACGATTGATGATGAAATGAATCGATTAGATTGGCTTACTGGATTTCTTGAAAATTTTAGTGAGCTAAAAAGATTACAATTAAATTCTGTTATTAAAAAAGCAAAAGAAATTATTAGATTTGAGTTAGACTTAAGATATGAAGCTGCAGCTGCATCAGAACTAAAAGAAAACACAAAGAATGATCATAGCTTTTATGTTCCCGAAATACATTGGGAATATGTAACTAAAAAAGTCTTAACTATTGAGAGAATTGATGGTACTCCAGCTGATAAAATAGAAATACTAAAAGAGAGAAAAGTAGATTTAGTAAAAATAGCAAACTCATTAATTGTAAATTTTTTAAACCAAGCAATTCGCGATGGTTATTTTCATGCTGACTTGCATCAAGGAAATCTATTTATCGGAGAAAATAATAATCTAATAGCTGTTGATTTTGGAATAATGGGACGGTTAGATAAGAAAAATCGTAGATTCTTAGCAGAAATTATTTTTGGTTTCATTAGCCAAGATTATTTGAAAATTGCACAAATTCATAAGGAAGCAGGTCTAATTGATAATGATCAGTCAGTTGATGATTTTTCTCAAGCACTGCGATCAATTGGTGAGCCTATTATAAATTTAAAAGCAAAAGATATATCTATGGGTAGAGTTTTAGTTCAATTATTTGATATAACGAAACAATTTAATATGTCATTACAACCTCAATTACTTTTACTTCAAAAGACAATGATAATTATTGAAGGTGTTGCAAGAAAATTTAATCCTGAAATAAATTTTTGGGAAATATCAAAACCTGAAATTGAAAAATGGCTTAAAGATGAGCTTGGACCAATAACAAAACTTAAAGAAACTGGCAAAGTTCTTGAGGCGCTAGCGAGGAAAGTTCCTGATATTCCAGATTTTCTAGATAGAGCTGAGGGTGCATTTGATTTTATAGCAGAAAGCAAATTAAAATTTGATACTGATAAAATTAGAAGAAAAAGTCGTAAAAGCCTTTTAGGTATAACATCTGGTGCTATTGTAATATTAATTGCTGCTATCTTATTGATTTAAATATATATTATTAATACTTTATTATTTTACATATTAAAGTGTTAGCGTTAAATAGCTCCTGAAATGAAAAAAGTTAAAAATATTTTATTAATAATTACTGGCGGTATTGCTGCTTATAAATCTTTAGAATTAATTAGAAGATTAAAAGATCAGGGTATTAATGTAACTTGTATATTAACAAAATCTGGAAGTGAGTTTGTTACGCCTTTGTCTGTTGCTAGTTTGTCGGGTAATCATGTTTATTCTGATTTATTTAATCTTACTGATGAAAATAAAATGGGACATATCCAACTCTCTAGAGAGGCCGATTTAATTTTAGTTGCTCCAGCTACTACTAATACTATTTCCAAAATGGCTTATGGTTCGTGTGATGATTTAGCTTCAACTGTTTTAATGGCCACAAATAAACAGGTGTTTGTTGTGCCGGCTATGAATGTTCGGATGTGGCATAACCCAGCAACACAAAGAAATATTAAGATATTAATTGAAGATGGTGTAAAGTTTATTGGGCCAGAAAAAGGGGATATGGCTTGTGGTGAGTATGGACTTGGTAGAATGTCTGAAACTGAAGAAATTATAAATTCGATTATTGAATATGATGTATCCTTATTAAATCAGCCTTTAAAAAATTTAACTGCATTAATTACTGCTGGACCTACAAAAGAACAAATTGATCCTGTCAGATTTATTAGCAATGAATCATCTGGCAAACAAGGGTATGCAATCGCTCAAAATTTGTTTGATATGGGTGCAAAAACAACTTTAATAACGGGTCCAACTAATATCCCACTGCCTGATGGCCCCTCAATTTTAAAAATTAATACTGCTGAAGAAATGTTAGAAGCAAGTGAAAAAATACTGCCAGTAGACATAGCTGTATGTGCTGCAGCAGTAAGTGACTACAGAGTTAGTGATAAAAAAAAATCAAAAATAAAAAAGGTTGGTGAAAATATCTCGCTAGAATTGTCAGAAAATCCAGACATTCTTAAAAGAATTAGCAATAGAAACTCGAATCGACCAAAACTTGTAGTTGGTTTTGCTGCAGAGACTGAAAATCTTAAAAACAATGCTGCAACTAAACTGTTAACAAAAGGTTGTGATTGGATTTTAGCTAACGATGTTAGTAGTGGAAAAGTTTTTGGTAATGATGAAAATCAAATTACGTTTATCTCAAAAAATAAGACAGAAAAATGGGATAAAATGAGTAAAAATGATGTTGCAAAAAAACTATCTATTAATATTTCAGAATATTTTTCTAGTTAAAAAAATGCCAATTAGGAGAATTTATATAAAAAATATTTCATCCAAACTAGATTTTAAATTACCAAACTATGAATCTGAAGGAGCTGCAGGGATGGATCTTTCGGCGGATATTGATTCTGATATCATAATAAAACCATTAGAAAGAAGCCTTATTCCTACTGGAATAGCAATTAGTTTACCTGAGGATTTAGAGGCCCAAATAAGACCCCGTTCAGGCCTTGCTATTAAACATGGAATAACTCTTTTAAATTCACCAGGAACTATCGACTCTGATTATCGTGGAGAAATAAAAGTAATTTTGGTTAATCTAAGCAATGATAATTACACTATAAAACCATATGATAGAATTGCACAAATCATAATTTCCCAATTTGTGAAAGCTGAATTTGAAATCGCTGAAAATTTAGATGAGACAGATCGAGGCAATTCAGGTTTTGGTTCTACAGGTAAATAATTATATAATTGATGTCTAATGAAGGTTTTATAATTTTAGGTAATCAGCTTTTTCCATTAGATTATATTAAAAAATATAAATCATGCCATTTCTTTATGGCTGAAGACTATGAGTTATGCACTTATTTTAAATTTCATAAACATAAATTAATTTTTTTTCTAGCATCAATGCGCAGCTATAGAGACCTTTTAATTAAAAAAAGATTTAATTGTAATTATCAAAAATTAGACAAACAAAAAAAAACTGATAATTATGAAAAAAAATTAAAATTATTTATAAAAAAAAATAAAATTAAAAAGTTAAAAATCTTCGAGATACCAGATTCTTTTTTTAAAAAAAGAATAATAAAATTTTGTGACTCTAATAAAATAGAATTAGATATTTTGAATAGTCCAATGTTTATGACAGACAAAAATTTAATTAATGAGTATTTTTTAAATGGTAAAAAACCTTTTTTAAATAATTTTTATAAAATGCAGCGCATTAATGAAAATATTTTAATCAAGAATAAACTTCCTATAGGTGGTAAATGGTCATTAGATGAAGAAAATAGAAAAAAACTTCCAAAAGACATCGACATTCCTACCCTTCTAACATTTAAACAAGATAAAAATATTCAAGAAATTAAAATACTGGTACAAGAGAATTTTAGAGAGCACCCTGGAAATATTGATAATTTCTATTTACCAACAAACCGAAAATTAGCTCTACAATGGCTACAAAGATTTTTAATAGAGCGTCTTAATAATTTTGGTGATTATGAAGATGCAATGAGCACAGACTCTAATTCAGTTTTTCATAGTTTATTAAGTCCATTATTAAATATTGGATTGCTTACTCCACGTGAAGTAGTTACTGAAGCAATTGATTTCTATAAGAATAATCAAGTTTCAATCAATAGTATTGAGGGGTTTGTTAGACAAATAATTGGATGGAGAGAATTTATAAAAGGAACATATGACGTATACGAAAATAAGATGATAAACGGCAATTTTTGGAATCATCACCGAAAATTGACATCTTCATGGTACGAGGCTTCAACTGGAATTGAACCACTTGATCATTTTATTTCGGAGGTAAACAATAAAGCTTATACCCACCATATTCCAAGGCTAATGATTATAAGCAATCTTATGAACTTAACTGGAATACACCCTGAGGAAATATATCGTTGGTTTATGGAGATGTTTGTCGACTCTAGCGACTGGGTAATGGTGCCCAATGTATTCAGTATGGGAACTTATAGTGATGGTGGTATATTTGCAACAAAGCCGTATCTTTGTGGTTCAAATTATATTTTAAAAATGAGTAATTTTAAAAAAGGTGACTGGTGTGACATCGTTGATGGACTTTATTGGGGATTTATTGAGCGCAATATTGATGTCATCAAAAAAAATTATAGAATGTCGATGATGGCTAATGCTTTAAATAGAATATCTGAGGATAGAAAAAAAATTATATTTACAAAAGCAAAAAGTTTTATTAAAGAAAATTCTTTATAAGTACTTATAATTTTTTAAGTAACTCAAGCTTTCCTTTTGCTGATGATAACTCTTCTAATTTTTTTTCCGCAGTGACTACATAATCTATATGTTCAGCTACACCTTGTGGTTTATCTAAAAATATTGCTAGATCCGCGGCAGCGACTGCAACTTGACCTTCTAATTTTTTAATCAGAGCTTTTTTAATCATTTGTATTCCTAATTTTATATTTATGATAATTAGTATAAAGGCAAAGATAGTGAAGTCAATACTTTAGAATTATTCTAAACTGAGATTGCTAGTTATTAGCAGCTAATTAATCTTCTAAATGAATGATAAGTTCTACTTTTTTAATTTTTTTACCCTTGGGTGCATTAGGCATTGAACTAATTTTTACATCCTGACTCTTAATATCTAAAAGAATTTTTTCTTTATCTGAAAAGAAGTGGTGGTGTAAACTAATGTTTGTATCAAAATAAACTTTATCTGTATCTATTGTAATCTTATTTAAAAGCTCTTTTTTGCAAAATTCATGTAATGTATTGTAAACTGTAGCAAGCGAGACTCCACGTTGCTCATTAGAAAGCTTTTTAAATAAACTTTCGGCAGTCACATGTTTATCAACCCCATCAAAAAGAAAGTTACCAATTAAAACTCGTTGTTTAGTGGGTCTTAAGTCATTAGCCCTTAAAATTTCTTTAGTTCTTTGCATAGCCTTAATATTTAATAAAAATTAATGTATTTTACAATCTAAATACTTTAGGGTGATTAAAACCTATGTAAAACAAACAGATAGTAGACAAAAATGATACAAAAACCAAGCTTTTCTAAAGAAGAATTACTCGATTGTGGACACGGCAATATGTTTGGGATTGGCAATGCAAGACTTCCACTTCCACCAATGTTAATGTTTGATAGAATTATTAAAATTACTGAAGATGGTGGTGATTTTGGAAAAGGTGAAATCATTGCTGAATTTGATATTGAACCGACCCTGTGGTTCTTTGATTGTCATTTTGAAAAAGATCCTGTTATGCCTGGATGCCTTGGTCTTGATGCAATGTGGCAATTAGTAGGTTTTTTCCTAGGGTGGATTGGTGAGCCAGGAAGAGGTAGGGCGCTTGGTGCTGCTTCAATAAAATTTGCTGGAGAAATACTTCAAGATACAAAGAAAGTTGAATATATTATAAATATGAAAAAGGTAATTAAGCGTGGAGTGGTAGTTGGTGTTGGGAATGGTATAGTAAAAGCAGATGGTAAGACTATTTATCATGCAGAGGGATTAAAAGTAGGTTTAATTAAATAAATGAGAAAAGTTGTTGTAACAGGATTAGGAATTGTATCACCAATTGGTAATAATGTTTCAGAAGTTACAGATTCACTTAAATCTGCTAAATCAGGAATTTCATTTGATCAGTCTCATAAAGATATGGGCTTTAGAAGCCATGTAAGTGGCCAGATAAAAATTAATTTACAGGAATCAATTGATCGTAAGTTTCTAAGATTTATGGGAGATGGTGCAAGCTACAATTATATAGCTATGGTTGAAGCATTAAATGATTCTGGATTAAATGAAACAGAGATTTCAAATCCAATGACTGGATTAATTATGGGCTCAGGTGGGCCTTCAACAAAAAATCTATTGCGTGCTTTTGATATAACTAGAGATAGCGGTCCAAAAAAAATTGGTCCAACAAGTGTTCCAAAAGTTATGTGTAGTACAAACTCTGCAACACTATCAACTTTTTTTAAAATTAAAGGTATGAACTATTCAATAAGCTCTGCATGTGCAACAAGTGCTCATTGTATTGGACATGGCGCTGAATTAATTCAAATGGGAAAACAAGATATTGTTTTTGCAGGTGGTGGCGAGGAACTAGATTGGTCTCTTTCTGCGTTATTTGATGCAATGACTGCTCTATCTTCTAAATATAATGAAACACCTGAAAATGCCTCTAGAGCATTTGATGAATCTCGAGATGGATTTGTTATTGCTGGTGGTGGCGGTGTCTTAGTACTTGAAGAACTTGAACATGCAAAAGCCCGTGGAGCTAAAATCTACGCTGAATTAGTTGGTTATGGTGCAACCTCAGATGGTTATGATATGGTTCAGCCATCTGGTGAAGGAGCAAAAAGATGTATGGAAATGGCGATAAAAACTACAAATGAAAAAGTTGATTATATAAATGCCCATGGTACATCTACACCTGTTGGTGACAATGCCGAGTTGAGCGCAGTGCAAGAAGTTTTTGGTGAAAACTGCCCATACATAAGTTCTACAAAATCTCTAACAGGTCATTCTCTAGGAGCGGCAGGAGCTCAAGAAGCTATTTACTCACTTTTGATGATGAAAAATAATTTTATGTGTAAATCTGCTCATATAGAAAATCTCGATGAGTCGGCTAAGAATATGAATATTTTAAGAGATATCAAACAAGGACAATTCAATATAGCAATGAGTAATAGTTTTGGTTTTGGAGGTACAAATGCCTCACTAATTTTTAAAAGGTATAATTGAGAATGTATTTAAAGGGAAAAAAAGGGGTCATAATGGGATTAGCCAATGACCATTCCATCGCTTGGGGTGTTGCAAAAAAATTATCTGAGGAAGGTGCTGAGCTTTGCTTTATGTACGCTGGTGAAACTTTGCTTCGTCGTGTACAACCTCTTGCCGAGTCTCTAAATTCAAATTTTTTGATTGAATGTAATGTTCTAGATACAGATTCGATACAAAAAGCTTTCAATCAAGTAAAAGATAAATGGGGATCAATTGATTTTGTTCTTCACTCCATTGCTTTCTCTGATAAAAATGAATTAAAGGGAAAATATTTAGATACTTCTAGAGATAATTTTACTCAAACAATGTTAATTTCTTGTTTTTCATTCACAGAAACAGCTAAGGAAGCTAGTAAACTTATGGTGAATGGCGGAGCTTTGGTAACATTAAGTTATGATGGTTCACAAAGAGTTGTTCCTAATTATAATGTTATGGGAGTTGCAAAAGCAGCTCTTGAGTCAAGTGTTAGATATTTAGCAACTGATTTGGGTGGACAGAATATTAGAGTAAATTCATTATCTGCTGGCCCAATGAAAACTCTAGCTATGGCTGGTATTTCTGGCGGGAAAGACATGCTAAAATGGTCTGATAAAAATTCTTTAATGCAAAGAAATATAACTTTAGAAGATGTAGGAAAATCAGGATTTTATTTACTTAGTGATCTTTCTTCAGGGGTTACTGGAGAAAACCATTATGTTGACTGTGGCTATAATAAAGTTGGCGTACCTAGAGAAATTTAATTTTTCTCAGTGAGTAAAGAGTATTGTTTACTTGTTGTTCCTTGTTCATGATCGAGAAGTTGAGTTGGATATTCGCCAGTAAAGCAGTGATCTGTAAATTGAGGATTAGAATTATCTCTTTTATTCTGTCCCATTGCTTTATAAGTTCCATCAAGCGACAAAAAGAATAAAGAGGTTGCACCAATAGAATCTCTCATCTCTTCAATTGTACTTTTAGATGCTAAAAGTTCATCATAATCCGGAGTATCTATTCCATAAAAATCAGGATGGGTTATTGGTGGACATGAAATTCCAAAATGTACTTCAGTGGCACCTGCATCATAAATCATTTTAACAATTTTTCTAGCAGTGGTCCCTCTTACAATTGAATCATCAATTAAAATTACTTTTTTATTTTCTATATATGATCTATTAGCGCTATGTTTTAACTTTACTCCAAACTGTCTAATATTTTGAGTAGGTTCAATAAAAGTTCTTCCTACATAGTGGTTCCTAATTATACCTAATTCGAAAGGTATGTTTGACTTTTGTGCAAAACCTAATGCAGCTGGCACTCCCGAATCTGGAACAGGGATTACAACATCTGCTTTAATATTATTTTCTATTGCTAATTGTTCTCCAAGGTTTTTTCTATAAACATAAACTGTTTTGCCATCAACAATACTATCGGGTCTTGAGAAGTAAATTCTTTCAAAGATACACGGACGTTCATCAGCGGCTGGAAATGGCTTAATGCTCTCAATACCAGACTCTGAAATAACTACAATCTCGCCATTCTCTACGTCTCTAACATATTTTGCTCCTATTATATCTAGAGCACAGGTTTCAGATGCTAAAACTGGTGCACCATTCAAATCTCCAAGAACTAATGGGCGAATTCCATATGGATCCCTAATACCAATTAATTTTTTATTAGTTAAGATTACTAAAGCATAGGCACCTTGTACTTGAAATAAAGCATCTATTATTTTATCAACCATTGGGACTCTCTTTGAACGTGCCACTAATTGTAGAATTGTTTCTGTATCAGATGTTGTTTGAAATATAGATCCATCAGCAACTAGGTTTTTTCTTAACATGGAAGCATTCGTTAAATTTCCATTATGAGCACATGCGAACCCCCCAACTGCTAAGTCTGCAAATAGAGGTTGGATGTTTTTTAAAATTGAATCACCAGTTGTAGAATATCTAACATGGCCAATTGCATTTCTACCAGGTAGTCTTGATATTATTTCTGGTTTATTAAAATTATCACCAACCAAACCTGGTCTTCTGACGCCATTGAATTTATCGCCATCAAAAGTAACAATTCCAGCTCCTTCTTGACCACGATGTTGAAGTGCGTGTAATCCTAGGGTTGTTAGTGTAGATGCGTCTGGGCTTCCAAAAATTCCGAATACACCACATTCTTCATGCAGTTTATCATCCAGGAATTTTTTTTTTGCCATTTTTAATTTTTAATTAAGCGTCAATATCTTTCATTGAAAGTTTAACTTTACCTTTGTCAAATCCAATTACTTTAACCTTGACTGTATCACCTTCACTTACTACGTCAGTAACTTTTTCAACTCTTTTTTCGGCAAGCTGAGAGATATGAACAAGACCATCTTTTTTACCCATGAAATTAACAAATGCACCAAATTCCATAATCTTAACAACCTTGCCCTCAAAAATATCCCCGACTTCTGGCTCTTGAATAATTCCATTAATCATATCAATTGCGGATTGAATCATTTCTTTGCTAGTTCCAGAAATTTTAACAGTTCCATTGTCACTAATATCAACTTTAGCACCTGATTCAGCGATAATTTCCTTAATTACTGCTCCACCTTTGCCAATCACCGCTCCAATATTGTCTCTTTGAATTTTAATCATTTCACTTCTTGGAGTATAAGGTCCAAGTTCTGTTCTAGGGGCATCAATTGTTTTATTCATTTCAGATAATATGTGCATTCTACCAGCATTTGCCTGACTTAATGCCTGTTCCATAATTTCTGTTGTTATGCCTGTAATTTTAATATCCATTTGTAAAGAAGTTATACCATCTTTTGTACCAGCAACTTTAAAATCCATATCACCAAGATGATCTTCATCACCTAAAATATCTGATAGTACTGCAAAGTCATCTCCTTCTTTAATAAGTCCCATTGCAATTCCTGAAACAGCACTCTTAATTGGAACACCAGCATCCATCAAAGCTAAGGATGAGCCACATACAGTTGCCATGGATGATGATCCATTTGATTCTGTAATCTCAGAAACTAATCTAATTGTATAATCAAACTCTTCTGAATCTGGAAGGACAGCCTTCATAGCTCTCCAAGCAAGTTTACCATGACCAACTTCTCTTCTGCTTGTAAAACCACTTCTTCCAACTTCACCTACTGAATATGGTGGAAAGTTATAATGAAGCATAAACTTTTCTTTATAAGATCCTTGTAAGGCCTCTATGCGCTGCTCATCATCTCCAAATCCAAGTGTTGCTACAACTATAGCTTGTGTTTCTCCTCTAGTGAATAATGCAGATCCATGTGTTCTTGGCAACCAAGACACTTCATTATTAATATTTCTTATCTCATCAAGTTTTCTACCATCAATTCTTGATTTATTATTAATAATTTGACCACGAACAATGTTTTTTTCTATTTTTTTGAAATAAGACATTAATTCATTTGGATTAATGTCTTCATCGTTTTCGTGAGCTTTTAATAATTTTTCTTTTGAGTCAGAAAGTGCAGAGTGTCTTTCCATCTTATCAGTTAGAGCGTAAGCCTTAGCTATATCATCTGAACATTCTTTTTTTACAATTTCTTTTAAATCAGTATTTTCAACATACTCAAATTGCCATGGCTCTTTTGCACATTCTTCAGCAAGATCAATAATCATATCAATTACTGGTTGCATTTCTTTGTGACCATATGTAACAGCGCCTAACATTACCTCTTCAGAAAGTTGATTGGCTTCAGACTCAACCATTAAAACAGCTGAATTTGTTCCAGCTACAACTAAATCTAAATCTGATTCTTCATTCATTTTTGGATTTAGTGAATATTCACCATCTTTATATCCAACTCTACAGCCAGAAATAGGGCCCATGAAAGGTATGCCTGATATAGTCAATGCACTTGAAGCAGCTACCATTGCAACAATGTCAGCATTTGTTTCAGTGTCATGAGATAGTACTGTTAAGATGACCTGTGTCTCATTTTTAAAACCTTCTGGAAACAGCGGTCTAATAGGTCTATCAATCAACCTGCATATTAATGTTTCAGCTTCGGTTGGTCTTGCCTCTCTTTTAAAAAAACCACCTGGTATTTTTCCAGCTGCATAATATTTTTCTGTATAATTTACAGTTAGTGGGAAAAAATCAATATCAGGTTTTGCTTGTTTTGCTGCAGTAACATTACACATTACGACAGTATCACCATACCTTACAATAGTTGATGCTGTTGCTTGTTTAGCAACTTTTCCAGTTTCAATTATTAATTTATCTTTTCCCCATTGGATCTCTCTTGAGATTGACTCACTCATTATTTTTTCCTTTTTCAATTAAATTTATTGTTAATGTTATTTTCTTAAACCAAGCTTATCGATTAATGTTTCATATGAAGCTACGTTGGTTTTCTTTAGATATGCAAGCAAAGTTTTTCTTTGATTAATAAGTCTCATTAATCCAGTTCTTGAATGATTATCTTTTTTATGTGTTTGAAAGTGTCCAGTTAAATTGGATATTCTCTCAGTTAATATTGCTACTTGAACTTCAGGAGAACCAGTATCAGTATCTCCCCTTGAGAAATTACTTATAATTTCAGTTTTTTTTTCTTTATCAATCGACATCTCTTATCCTTTTTTATTGTTATATATTAAACATCCTAATTGGCACTAATTTACCACTTACTATCTTACCAAGTCCTACTACTTCTTTTTCTTTTAAGACTAATAATGAATTAACTTCACTAGCTGAATCAAAAATACTCATCACTTGACCATTTCTAAATTTAAAAGCATTTTCCTCATTGAGATATACTGCCGGGATGTCGTCCAGTACACTTTCAATAGGCACTACCATTTTGAAATGATTGCCAATATGTACCAATTCTAAGAATTTATCTAGTGAAATAATAATTTTTTCATCAATTTTTGAAATTTTAGTTCTTCTTAAAAATGAGATATAACCTAATGAATTTAGTCTTATAGCAATATCTCTTCCTAATGATCTTATATAAGTTCCTGAAGAACATTTAACTCTGAATTTATGAGTAAAATTATTAAGTTGTTTAATGTGATTAATTTCATAAATAGTTATCTTTCTAGACTTTGTTTCAAAGTTTAAATCTTTACGAGCAAGATTATAGGATCTTTGACCATTAATTTTAATAGATGAATGCTTGGGTGGGTGTTGATCAATAACACCCTTAAAATATTTTAATATATTTTTAATATCACTTTTGTTTGGGATTATATTAGTCTCATCTAAAGTTTCACCTTCCAGATCTTCTGTCGTTTTAGATTCACCAAAAGTAATGTTAAATTCATATTCTTTTTTATCATTTAAATAATCAATAGATTTTGTTGCTTCGCCAATAGCTATGCCTAATACTCCAGTTGCAAAAGGATCAAGTGTACCTGCATGACCAATTTTTTTAGTATTTAATTTTTTTCTAATTTTTTTAATAACTGAAAATGATGATATGCCAATTGGCTTATCTATAAAAAGCCATCCATCAATCTTATTTTCAGACATTATTTTATTTTTTAAGATCTTCTCTTACTTTTTCACTATTTAGTAATTCAGCAATCTTTTCAAAGTTTTTTGATGTTTTATCAAATCTAAAAATTAGTTTAGGTAAAAATTTCATACTAATAAGTTTATTCATTTCTTTTGCTATATAATGACTGGAGTCTTTTAAATTTTGAAGTATCGCTTTTTCCTCTAATGTTTCATGCGTACTTATATAAACATAAGCATGTCTGATATCATCACTCATTTTAACTTCTATAACTGTAAGTGGAAAACTAAAATTTGTTTCAATTGGAAGTTCATTTCTTAGTAGAATTTCACTAATAGATTTTTTAATATTTTCAGTAACTTTGAAGTGACGATTTGATTGATTGTACTTTTTTTTAATTATCACAATGTTTGAGATACTTCTTCGACATTAAACACTTCGATAATATCACCCTCTTTATATTCATTAAACTCTTTCAATCCAATTCCACATTCAGTACCAGTATTTACTTCTTTAGCTTCATTTTTTTCTCTCATCAATGTAACTATTTTACCTTCGTAAATTGAGCTGTCGTCTCTTAATATTCTTGCATTTGCATCTTTTTCTACCATCCCATCCGTTACCATACACCCTGCAACTGAACCAACTTTGGAAACTTTAAATACTTTTAATATTTCAGCTTTACCTAAGTAGTTTTCTTTAATCTCTGGTTTAAGTTGTCCAGTGGCATAGTCAGAGACATAAGTTATAAGTTCATAAATTATTGAAAAATCTGCAATATTTGTTTTGTTTACTTTAGCTTTAATTTTTGCTTCTTTAGTAGCTGAAGTATTAAACGATACTAACAACGCATTTGAGGCTGCTGCCAGAGCAACATCACTTTCATTGATAAGCCCAACTCCTGAGTGAATCACATTGATATTTACTTTATCACTCAAAATTTTGTTAATTTGATTAACAATCGCTTCTGTAGATCCTCGAGTGTCCGACTTAAGAACTATTTCTACAAGTTCCTTGCTTTGACTTGCAAAATTAAATGCTGTTTCGTTATCAAAAGTTTTAACACTTTTCGGCTGAGTTTTTGTTTTATAGATTTCTTTTCTAATATTAATTAATTCAAGAGCTTTTTTTTCAGTGTCTACTATTACGAAGCTATCACCAGCTAAAGGTGCATTACCTAATCCAAGCATTTGGATTGGGGAAGATGGCAGTGCTTCTTTTAGATTTTTTCCCTGATCATCAAGTATAGCTCTCACTCTTCCATACTCTGAACCAGCTACAGCAATATCTCCAACTTTTAAACAGCCATTTGTAATTATGATATTAGAAATTACACCTCTACCTTTATCAACATTGGCTTCAATTACACTTCCTTCAGCATATGTTTCATTATTAGCTTTTAGGTCTGCTAATTCACTTTGTAAAACTATAGACTCCAAAAGCTTATCAAAATTCATTCCTGTTTCAGCTGAAATTTCTACGCATTGAACATCACCTGAAAATTCTTCAACGATAATTTCCTCTGACAATAGCTGTTCCTTGATTTTTTTCGGATTTGCCTCTGGTTTATCACATTTATTAATGGCAACAATAATTGGTACATTTGCAGACTTAGCGTGTGAAATAGCCTCTTGAGTTTGTGGCATAACTCCATCATCTGCAGCAACTATTAGTATAATAATATCTGTTACATTGGCTCCCCTTGCCCGCATTTCAGTAAACGCAGCATGGCCAGGTGTATCAATGAACGTAATTTTTTTATCATTATGTTTAATTTGATATGCCCCAATGTGCTGAGTGATACCACCACTTTCTCCTGAAACAATGTTTGAATTTCTCAGCTTATCTAATAAAGAAGTTTTTCCATGATCAACATGACCCATTATAGTTACGATTGGCGGCCTAATTGAATCTTTGGCTGCATTGTCATTATGAGAAATTAGGTCTTTTTCTAGTTCTTCAACATTTTCTCTTTTAAATTTATGCCCAAATTCAGTAACTATTAATTCTGCTGTATCGGCATCAAGAGTTTCGTTAATGGTTGCCATCATACCCATTTTCATTAGTGATTTAATAACATCACCAGATTTTTCAGCCATTTTTATAGCTAATTCCTTAACTGTTACATGCTCAGGAATATTAACCTCTCGAATAATTTTTTGCTGAGGATCATTATTTGATATATTTTTTTTAGTTTTTTGCTTTGATCTTTTATAGGCAGCCAAACTTCTAGTACGCTCATCCATTCCCGACAAAGCTGTAACGATAGTTACCTTTCTTTCTCTAAGATTTTTTCTACCATATCCACCACTTGGCTTTTTCTTATCTTTTTGGTCTTCATTCAATTCTGTTTCTTTAAATGTTGTGACTGGTTTATTATCTTTTTCCTCTACTACTTTAATTATTTCTTCTTGTGATTCTTCAGTAGCCTTTGATTGCTCTGCTTTAGACTCTTGAGGTTGCTCATTTACAATTCCACCAATTTCTTTCAAAACATCTTCTTTGTCTGCTGCATTTTTAGCTTCTTGTAATTTTTTTTGTTCCTCCTTAGAAAGTCTTTTTAATATTTTTCCAGATTTTTTTACTTCTTTGACTTCTGTCTCGACTTTTTTTTCTGGTTCATCAAGCTTTGGAGATTGGTTTTTTTCTGGCTCAATTTTTTCAGCAGAAGCTATTACATTTTTTCTAAGACGTTTACGTTCAACAATTACTGTTGAACCACTCTCAAAGCTTTTTAGGGGATTCGATTTGACTGAAGAACCAAGTTTTAGGCTTAAAGTTTTTTTCTTGGTGGTGTTTTTTTTATCTTCTACCATTTTAATTTTTTATAGCTATTAATTAAGCCATATTTTCCTTGCTTCTAAGATTAATTGGTCTGCTTCATCTCTAGTTAAGTTAAAGCCATCTAGCATTCCACTTACTCTGCTATTTTTATCATGCTTATCTTCAAAATATCCAATTAAATCATCCGTTGTTAATCCTGCAAAATCATCCAAGGTTTTAATTTCATTTTTAGCCAAAGCGACTAACATTGATGTACTAAGTTGCCAAAATTCAATAAACTTACTCTCCACTTTTAAATCATTTAATATTTTTTTATTATCCTCTTCAGTTTTTTCTAAATAAGCAGAAGATCTGTTTACTAATTCATCTACTATTTCTTCATCAAATCCTTCTATATTAGAAAATTCAGATTTGTCTGTACCTGCTATTTCTTCAATGGAGGAAAAACCTTCACTAACTAACAGTTGAGCTAATGTTTCGTCTACGTCAATAGCTTCCACAATCATATTTGTCTTTTCTAAAAAGTCTGCTTGTCTCTTTGTTGATTCTTCTGCTTCAGTTAAAATATCTATATCAAAGCCAGTTAAATCTGATGCCAGCTTAACATTTTGACCTCTACGACCTATTGCTAAGCTTAAATGAGATTCATCTACTACTACTTCTATTTTATTTTGTTCTTCATCTAAAACTACTTTTAAAACTTCTGCAGGTGCCAATGAAGAAATTGCTAAATTGGGTAAACTTTCTGACCAATTTATAATATCTATTTTCTCTCCTTGTAATTCATTAACAACTGCTTGGACTCTGCTACCACGCATACCAACACAAGCTCCTACAGGATCAATCGAACCATCACTGGTAGATACTGCTATTTTAGCTCTACTCCCTGGATCTCTAGCAACTTTTTTAATTTGAATAATTCCATCATAAATTTCTGGCACTTCTTGCGTAAATAGCATCGCCATGAATTGAGGATGTGCACGTGATAAAAAAATCTGTGGTCCTTTTGTTTCTGATTTTACTTCATAGATATAAGCTTTTACTCTATCACCATTTCTTAGACTTTCTCTTGGGATACCTTGATCTCTTTTTATAATACCCTCAGCTTTTCCTAAATCTAAGATTATATTTCCAAATTCAGTTCGCTTCACAATACCATTGACGATTTGTCCAATTTTATCTTTAAATTCATCATACTGTCTTGCACGCTCTGCTTCTCTTACTTTTGATGTAATAACTTGCTTGGCAGCCTGAGCTGCAACTCTACCAAAATCTAAAGGTGGTAGTGGGTCTAATAATTCATCACCTATTTCTGCAACAGAATTTATGGCTTGAGCATCTTTCAAAGATATTTCAGAGAATTTATTTTGTACATCTTCAACCACTAACATTTTTCTTGATAATGAAATTTGTCCTGTTTCTGTATCAATCTCTGCAAAAACGTCATTTTCTTCGCCATAACTATTTTTTGCAGCTTTAACCATAGCTTCTTCTAAGGCAGAAATAACAATCTCTTTATCGATCATCTTTTCTTGCGCTACCGCTTCAGCAATTCTTAATATTTCAATTTTATTAGCACTTACCATTATTTAATTTACCTTGATCATTATCTAAAAAAAAAGTGGGCTTAACCCACTTTTGCATTTTACTAAAATGTATAGTGACTTATACACAGTCATATTTTATAAATCAAGAACATAAAAATACTATATATATCAATAGGTTATATTTTACATAGCTCAACTAAATAAATTTTTCGCCCCCTAACTATCCCTTTTTTTTGATATTTAGAAATATCATAAAATTTATCACCTGAATTAATAATATTTTTATTAATTTTTTCAAAATCTATTTCTTCATTTTCAATAATTTCGGATATTTGGTTATAATAAGATGATGAGTCTGTTGTAATCACAATATTCCCCCCTCTTTTAATTTTTTTGTAAAGTAGTGAAATAAATTCCTTGTTAAGTAGTCTTCTTTTAAAGTGCCTTTTCTTTTCCCATGGATCTGGATTTATTATAAAAATTTGATCTACTGATGATTCTTCTAAGCTATTTACAAGATGCAAACAGTTTAAGCCACAAAGTTTTATATTAACTAAATTTAAATCAACTATTTTTTTTAATACTTTTCCCAAGCCATTGACAAAAACTTCACATCCAATGAAATGGGTGTCTTTATTGATTTGTACTTGAGATAATAAATGTTCACCATCTCCAAAGCCAATCTCTATGACATTTTTTTTAAAATTTTTATTTAAAATATAATTTTTATTTTTCGATTTATTTGAAATTATATTGAGGATATCTTTATCAATAGAAAATTGATCATAGTTATTTTCAAATATATTGCTAAGTGAAGGTGATAATCTTTTAGCAATTCTTCTCCCATAATATCTATAATAAGTGGGAAAAGAATTTTTTAATCTAAATAACAAAATTTAAATATTTTTTAATTCGTCTACTATGTCTAATTTTTCCCATGAAAATCCACCATCTGATTCGGATTCTCTGCCGAAATGCCCATAGGCAGCTGTTCTTTTATATATAGGTTGATTAAGTTTTAGGTGATCTCTTATTCCTCTTGGAGATAGGTCGACAATTTCTCTTACACATTTTATAAGTTTAGTTTCATCTATATTAGATGTACCATAAGTATTTGCATAAATTGAAATCGGTTCAGCTACTCCAATAGCGTATGCAATTTGCAATGTACATTTTTCAGCTATGCCAGATGCAACTATATTTTTCGCTAGGTATCTAGTTATATAAGCGGCTGATCTATCAACTTTTGTTGGGTCTTTCCCAGAAAATGCTCCTCCACCATGAGGTGCTGCCCCACCGTAAGTGTCGACAATAATTTTTCTACCTGTTAAACCAGTGTCTCCATCAGGTCCACCAATTACAAATTTTCCAGTTGGATTAATATGATACTCAGTATCATTTGAAAGCCATTCACTTGGCATTGCATTTTTTATAAATGGCATGATAATTTCTTTAATATCTGGAGACGTCAGCCCTTCATCATGTTGCGTTGAAACTACCACTGATGTACACGCTGTTGGTTTACCATCAATATATTTAAGAGTAACTTGGCTTTTAGAATCAGGTTGTATTCCAGCAATAGTCTTATCTTTTCTTGCTTTAGCAAGATCTTGCAAAATTAAATGAGAATAATAAATTGGTGCAGGCATTAAGCTGGGTGTTTCCTTACATGCATAACCAAACATAATACCTTGATCTCCAGCTCCTTGGTCTTTGCTATCTGAGGAATCTACACCTTGAGCTATATCAGCTGATTGACTGTGTACATATGATTCAAAGGATAAATCTTTCCAGTGAAAACCTGATTGCTCATAACCAATTTCCCTAACAGCATTTCTTGCTAGTTCCTCATACTTACAATTATAATTTTCTGGACCTCGAACTTCACCAGCCACAACTATCTTATTAGTTGTTACTAGTGTCTCAACAGCTACTCTTGCATTCTCTGGGTTCGACTGACTCATAAAGTCATCAACAATAGAATCTGATATTATATCTGATACTTTATCTGGATGACCTTCAGAAACTGACTCACTAGTAAATAAAAACTCTTCACTCATACTGACTTATTTTTTTTATATAATATTTGTGTAAAGTAACCAATCATTGATAAAAATACTAATAAAAAATATACAATTTTAAATCTATACTTTGAATAAAATGTTACTACTTCTGTTGGTATCTTTACATCGATATAGAAATTTCTATCTTTTTCTACTTGATAAATTATTTTACCTAAAGGATTTATAAGGCCAGAAAATCCCATATTACTTGATCTTGCCAATGGCAATCCTTCTTCTATTGCCCTATATTTCACATGAGTAAAATGTTGCAGTGGTCCAGTGTTCTTTCCAAACCAGGCATCATTAGTTATATTAACTAAGAGCTTTGCTCCTAATTTTCTGTTATTTCCAACAATATTTGTGAATATTCCTTCATAACAAATTAGAGGAATTATGGATGGTGGGAAATATTTATTTTCACCTTTAGATAGTGAATCTGTATTAAGGTAATTAGATAAAAAAGTTTTATTAATAATATTTGAAAAAGGGAAATATTCTCCAAATGGCACTAAATGTTTTTTATCATATACATAACCATTATAAGCCATCGAATTATAGTATCTGTCTTCTTCTTTTCTAAGAAAACCTTGAATCAAATTTTGTTTTTTAAATGGTTTTAGTCCTGCCATTGTCTCAGGTATTATGGTTAAATCATCTTCTGATAGCATTTTTCTGACTATATCTTTTGTGCTTTCTGACCACTTATCTTTTTGATTTATGTAAGTTCCAATTATTCTCACATCAAAGTTTTCAATATATATTTCTTCATAGTTTTTAATTCTATTAAATCCATAAAAGAAAGTTAAAACTAAAATTAATATTGCTGATGTTGCAATAAATATATTTACAGATTTTAATCTAAAAGAAAAGAGAGCACATGAGCAGAATACAGATATTATACCAAGACCATACGGACCTACTAATGATAAAGATTGTGTAAAGTGAGGAGACCATGTCCAGCTATAACAGATCAAGTTCCATGGTAATCCGGTAAACATATAACTTCTTAAAATTTCAAATATTATCCAAAATACAGTGAAATAAAAAATCTTTGCATTACTATTATCCCAAAATAAACAATTAAAAATTTGCATGAAGCCATAAAACATACTCAGAATCAATGGCAGTAAGATAATTGAAAAAGGTAATAGATATTTAATATCTCCCCCATAAACAATTAAAGCGTTAGAGATCCAATAAGTACTAGAAATAAAAAAACCAAATCCAAAAGCAACACCAATCAAGAAAAATCCTTTGTAGGATTTTTTATATTTTAAGTAAAATTGATTATTTAATTTAAATAGCAAGCCTATGGCTAGCAATGATAGAAATGGTATATTATAGGGATCAAAGCCTAAAGATAAAAAAATACCCAATAAGAATGCTTGAATAAAAAAAAGTTTTTGAGACTGAGGCTGTAAAATACTTAACAGCATTTATTTCGATAATGAGATCTTTATTGTTTTTATTCTTCTAGGGTCCGCATCAAGTATTGTAAATAAAATTCCAGATTCATGTTTAATAATTTCACCACGTTGTGGCACTCTTCCTGCTACTGATACCACTAGACCTCCAATAGTATCTGCTTCTTCATCACCTTTTGATAACTTTATGTGTGCTATTTTTTCTAATTCTTCAATAGGAAGTCGTGCATTAGACTCAAATGTGTTTGAACTAAGCTTAATCAACATTGAGATATCTTTAGCATCATGCTCATCTTCAATTTCTCCAGTTATTTCTTCAATTACATCCTCAATGGTAATAAGACCATCTACACCACCATATTCATCTATTACTACACCCATATGAAGTCTGGTTAACTGCATCTTTATTAATAGATCTAAGGCTGGCATTGAAGGAGGAATATGTAAAATTTCTTTTTTAATACTATCTATGAAATTATTTTTTGTATCATTTTCAACCTGGTACTTTACTAAGTCTTTTATATGAAGCATTCCAGTTATATTATCAAGTTGCTCATGATAAATTGGTATTCTGGAATGTGCACCATCCACAAAAATTTTTATTACTTCTTCAAAGGAGATACTTTCTTCAACTGCAATGATCTCAGCTCTTGGAATCATAATATCTCTAGCAAGAATTTCATCAATCTTTAGAATATTCATTAGCATAATTCTTTCTTGCTTAGAAATACCATCAGTATTTTTAGACTTGTTGTCTAAAACAGTTTCTAAATCCTCTTTAATATTTGTCTTATCAACAACATTCCGTAAAAAAAGGCTACTAAGTAATTTTTTTATCATATAATTTTTTTTATAATTTTTTCTTCAACTCTATTCATAACTTCATAATCATTATCAGAAACATGATCATACCCTAAAAGATGTAATATTCCATGAATCGAAATTTTTGCCAGATACTCATCAACTTCTATTTTCAGATCTTTAGACTCACTTAATATCTTATCAATCGATATAACAACATCGCCTAATATATTTTCGTGTTTAAGTGAATTCTTATCTATCATTGGAAATGATAAAACGTTAGTAGCCCTATCTTTTGATCTATAGTTTGCATTTAATTCTTTAATATATTTATTATCCACCATCATAAAACTGATTTCATAGTTCTTATCTTTAAATTGATTTAATTCATCAAATACATTGTTTGAGGCGTTGCTTATAATTTTTTTAAAGTTTGGTAAAGATTGATTCCATCGCTTGTCTAGAACTGAGAAATCTATATTAACCGTCATATGAACTTACTAAATCAGATTTATATTTATTATAACTTTCGTAAGCATCAATTATTTTGGATACGATTTCATCTCTAACAATATCTTTTTTAGAAAAATTAGTAATGCCAACTTCTGATAACTGTTCCAAAGCTTGCATAGAATCAATTAATCCAGAACCTATATGTTTTGGTAAATCTACTTGTGAAGGATCTCCATTTACTACCATTCTTGAATTTTTACCACATCTTGTTAGAAACATTTTGATCTGAGTACTAGTAGCATTTTGCGCTTCATCTAAAATTACAAATGCATTATTTAAAGTTCTTCCTCTCATAAAAGCTAAAGGAGCTATTTCAATCATTGAGGACTGTATTTTTCTTAAAGCTTCATCCATTGGGAGTAATTCGTAAATTGCATCGTAGAAGGGTCTAAGGTATGGATCTACTTTTTCTTTTATATCACCTGGTAAGAATCCTAATTTTTCTCCAGCTTCAACAGCTGGTCTTGATAAAATTATTCTATCATACTTACCTTCAAGTAGTTGCGCTACTGCTGCTGCAACGGCTAAATATGTTTTTCCTGTACCAGCTGGACCAATACCAAAAACAATTTGTTTTGAATACAAGGCCTCTAAATACTCATTTTGCTTTTGAGTTTTTCCTGTTACAGACAACTTGCTTGTCTTAGCAACTGTAAAATTTTTAATATTATCCTCATTTAAATCATTATTGATTTGCATATATAAAATCTCCTGAAAACTATTTTGGTTCTTTTGGTCTAAATTTTTTAATTCTTTTGATAATTGAATTATCGTATTTTTTACTATGTCTCTATTTTTTTTAGCTCCATGAATAATGATAATATTTCCCTTTTGGAGAATTTGTAAGTTTAGTTTTGCCTCACAGAAAAATAAATTTTCATTATTAATTCCAAGAATTTCAACGATAAGAGAGTTTTCTAGTTTAATAACAGTTGAGTTGTTTTCACCTGCCATAGCTTGTTCGAATTTTTGCTCTAAAACTTTTTTCAATTTTTATTAGATATTTAATGGATTACAGTACCATATAAACTCTTGTGATTGCAAGTTTCAATTCCAATTGGAACAATATCACCAACGTCTAAATTTTTAGCCTTAACATAAACTGGTTGCAAAAACGCACTTCTACCAAAGTAGTACTCTGGATTGCTTTGACTCTGGTTCTCTATAAGAACATTTGTTATATTTTTATTACAAAATGATGTATTAAATTTTAATTGAATTACCTCTAATTTTTTTTGTAAAATTTTTAGTCTTAATTTTTTTTCATCTGAGGGGGTTAAATCTTTTATATTTGCTGCTTTAGTTCCTGGTCTTTCGCTGTAAATAAAAGAATAAGATTGCTTAAATTGAACATAATCAATTAAATCAAGTGTTTTCTGAAAATCTTTTTCAGTCTCACCAGGAAACCCAACAATAAAATCTGATGATATTTCAATGTCTGAGCGCACTTTTTTTAAATCATCTATAATTTTCTTATATTCATCAACGCTATATTTTCTATTCATATTTTTAAGTATTTCATTTGATCCAGATTGAACAGGTAAGTGTAAAAATGGCATTAATTTTTCATTTGAACCATGTATACGTATTAATTCTTGATCCATATTATTAGGATGAGATGTTGTGTATCGAATTCTTTTAACTCCTTCTAATTGACTTATTTCATCAATAAGTTTTGAAATATTATAAGTTATATTTTTTTCATCATTATAATTGTAAGCATTAACATTCTGTCCAAGTAAAATTATTTCTCGTGTACCACGGTCTATTAAAGATTTTGTCTCTTCGACAATATTATTAACTGATCTTGAGTATTCTGGTCCTCTCGTAAAAGGGACCACACAAAAAGCACAAAATTTATCACATCCCTCTTGTATTGTTAGGTAGGACGATACTCCTTTAGGACTTTTTTCTTCATGAACAAAATCAAATTTTTCATTAATGATAAAGTCAGTATTAATTTGTTTTTTTTGATACTCGTTATGAGTATCAATCATTTTGGGTAACAAGTGATAACTTTGTGGGCCTAAAACTATATCTACATCCTTATTTTTTTTAAAAATTTCATCATTTTCTGCTTGAGCAACACATCCAACAAGCGCAATTGTTTTATTGTTATTTTTTTTTGTTACTCTTCCTATATCTGAATAGACTTTTTGTGCTGCTTTTTCTCTAATATTACAAGTATTAAAAACTATTAAATCTGCTTTATTGATATCATTGATATTTGAATAACCATCTTTTAATAGTAATGATGATATCTTTTCACTATCATATTCGTTCATCTGACAGCCATAAGACTTTATAAAAAATGATTTATCTTTCATATAGAGTTAGAATGAAGTGTATCTAATAAATTTGCAAGGATTGTATCTTCACAATATGCACTTAATTTTTTTCTATCACCAAAATCTTTGATGGTAACTGAATCATGAATCTTTATATTTATAGTAACATTCCCCATTTTTAAATAATCTAACATTAGTTTAATAATTGGATAAGAACCAATCCATGCTATCTCTCTTCGAGACGCTGTGCCCATAGGAAGGCCATTTTTTTTTAAGTAGCATAGTGTTATTGGTTGAACTCTAATGTATTTTTCCTTACCTGTAATAGGACAAACGTATTTTGAATTAGCAGACTCAAAGAAAGATGATTTAAAATTTCTCAAACTACTACCATCTGATGTAGTTCCTTCTGGAAAAAGAATTAAATTTTGTCCTTTTAATAATTTTTTTTGTATCTCTTTAGAATATCCCAAAGATTTAGTAGCTTTTGTATTATCGATAAAATAAGTATTATTTAAAATTGCTAAAAATCCAAATACACCCATTTTTTTAACTTCTTTTTTCGCAATAAATCGAGATTTTATTAAAGAGCCAATAGTTAATATATCAATCCAAGACACATGATTTGAAACATATAAATTACCGATATCATTTTTATTCCTTAAATGATTAAGGCTTTCTTGATCTAATTCAATATTTATTCCAATAAAGAAATTTATTAATTTAAAAAAAAAGTACGGCGCATTATACTTGAGTTTTAAATTGAAGATATTTGAGATAATTTGAATTGGAAGTATCAGAATTATTAAAAATATAATTATTAATAATGATAAAGTGAAACTAATAATTTTCATTCAACAAATGATTAATATATCTATTTATTAATTTTTTTTCCATAGAGTTCTAGTCTATGATCAACTAATTCAAAACCCAGCTCGTCTGCAATTTTCTTTTGGATAGATTCAATTTCACTATTTGAAAATTCATAAACATCACCACTTTCTATATCAATTAAATGGTCATGATTAGATTCTTGAATTGGCTCATATCGAGAACGACCATCTTTAAAATCATGCTTTTCTATTACACCGTATTCCTCAAATAATTTAACTGTTCGGTAAACTGTAGCTATACTAATATTTTTATCTTTTTCTGATGCCTTTAAATAAATTAAATTTACATCTGGATGACCTGCTGGGTGTCCACCTAATTCTGTAATAATATCAGCAATAGTTATTCTTTGACCTGTCATACGCAGGCCTTTATCTAAGCATATTTTTTTTAAATCAATCATTATTAAAATGTTTTAACATATATTGGATTTGGAATATATTTGTTTTCTGCCAAATTGACTAGGTTCTTATAAGAAAGAGAAAATACGTCTCTATATATAAATAAGTTCAATTTTTGATTGAGTTTGCTAATTATTCTCAGCGAATTAACAATTTTATTATCATCAGAAATAATATCAAATCCCAATATATCTGTCAGTTTATCAGTTTCAAAATTAACGATACTAATTGCAGATTTTTTACCAGATTTTAAAATACTTTGGAAAAAAAATTTATGATTATTTAAATGAATATATATTTTCTGATCTTTATTTGGTTGAATCTTCGAGTATTCTAAACTTAAAAGATCAAATTGTGATATTCCACAAACTGGAATATTAAGTGATAGTGCTAAAACCTTCGCAACTGTCACGCCTGTTCTTACTCCAGTAAAACTTCCAGGTCCGTTGATTACAATTATCTTTGTTAAGTCTTTATAGCTCTTGCTAGAACTATTAAGTAGGTTTTCAATTTCAACGACTAAAGCTTCTGATACTTTTTTTGTCCTTGGCTTATTTAGTGTCTGAATTATTTTTTTTTTATTTCCAAGAATAAGATTTAGGCCTTTTGAACAGTCTATCAATAAAATCATATAATTGATTATCTTTATACTTAGGTTTATGGTTAAAACATAAGTTAAATAAGTTTTTTAAAAAAGTATGCAACTATTTAAATTAAAAAATATTAAATTTTATATTTTTTTCTTCATTTTTATTTTTTCAGACAATGTAATAGCAGAAATATTGGATAAAAGTGGCGCCAATGTTTTTATGTACCATAGATTTGATGAATCAAAATATCCATCAACAAATACTGACACTAAAGAATTAGAGAGTCATTTAATATATTTAAAAGAAAATAATTTTAATATTGAAGCAATTAATGAGATTCTAGATAAAAAAGAGAATAAAAAACCATTCTTACCAAATACGGTTGGATTTACTGTTGATGATGCATTCTTATCTTTTTATAAAAATGGTTGGCCTATATTTAAAAAATATAATGTTCCTGTAACACTTTTTGTCTCAACTGACATAGTCAATGAATCTCATTGGAATTATATGAGCTGGGAAGACTTAAGAGAATTTATTAATCAGGGCGGATCTATCGGTTTGCACAGTGCTTCTCATGCCCATCTAGCATCATATGATATTTTAGATGTTAAGAAAGATCTTATATCTTCTGTTGAAGTAATTAAAAAAGAATTAAGTATTACACCTAAAATTTTTGCATATCCTTTTGGTGAGGCAAGCAATGATATAATTAACTTACTAAGAAGTCTTAAGATTGATTTTGCATTTGGACAACATTCAGGAGTGATCCATCAAGATTCTAACAAATATTACTTACCTAGATTTGCTCTTAATGAAAATTATGGTAAATTAGAAAGGTTTATTTTTTCTGTAAATACAAAACCATTAGTTGTTAAAAACTTTTTACCAAAAGAAATATATTTAACAAATAATAGAAAACCTAAAATAGAATTTGATATTATATCTAAAATAAATAAAGGTAGTTTAAATTGTTTTTCTAACAGTGGTGGAAAATGGAGAAATATAGACTTTAGTATAAATGAAAAAAATCAAATAATACTTAACTTAATAGAGCCATTCTTAAGTGGGAGAGGGAAAATAAATTGTACAGCTAAAGATAATAATAATTGGTTATGGTTTGGTCACCAATTTACTGTTCAATAAAATTAAGTTAGCTACTTCGTATGGCAACCTATATATTGTAGCATGATCAAAATCTTTTAAATTATTTTTAATAATAATTTTTTTTAAAATTTTTGAGTATTCAGTATTTTCAGCATAGTTAGATAAAAACTCAATTAATTTAATTGAATTAATTGAACTTTTATTTATTCGAAAAGAATTGCGTGCCATTCTAAATTCTTCATAATTAATATTAGAATTAAGATTTTTCATGTATGAAGCAACTGAATCTCCTAAATTATCAAACGATTTAATTTCATAGGTTTTTTCTGAATCTCTTTTTTCAGGAACAATTCCACTTCCTTTAAACCAGCTCCATTGACCAAATAAGGCGTTGCCCTCAATTACAAATCGAGATGTTCCCCAACCACTTTCAATTGCTGCTTGCGCTAAAGCAATTGATACAGGAATTACATCTACTTTTATAAGTAAATCACTAATATTATGACTTTCTACTTTATAATTCATATATTGTCTTTTAAGCCATAAAGCATCACTTTTACTTATATATTCAAATTTACTATTTTGAATTTTTTTAATATTTCTATTTATATAAGTAATCTTATTATTTTCTTTTATAATTAAAGGTAATAGAGATTTTATAAATAATGATTTTTTATCTTCTGTGGAAATGATTAAATTAAAATCTTTTGGAAACTTAGTAATAGTAATATCTGGTACTTGTTTTTGATCTCTGACATTATCTATAACATATGCATGATTTTCAAAAATGTTTTTTAAATCTGATGTACTAAAATTTATAGCTTCTATTTTACTATTTAATTCATTATTTAAGTTATAATTTATATTTTTTGAAGAGTTTTTAGTTATAGGCTTTCTATTTAATTCTTCTTTTTGATCAATCTCTATATTCACATAATTATTATTAGATATGTTAATTTTTGTATTAATCGAAATAATGATTGCAACAAACATTGACAATATTGTTAGGGCATAAAATGTATATCCTGCACGATATATTGTGTTATTATTGATTTTTAATTTTATTAAAAAAAATTTCATAATTCTATATATATTGTTCTACAGCTTTAACTTCTCTTACATAATGTTTTAGTAAATTCTCAATACCTGTTTTTAGTGTTAAAGTTGAGCTGGGACATCCTACACAACTTCCCTGAAGTGCTAGATATACAATACCATCATGAAATTTTTTAAACTCGATATCCCCTCCGTCTTGTGCTACTGCTGGTTTAATTTTTGAATCTAACAATTCTTGTATCTGTGAAACTATTTCTGCATCTTCATGATTAAATTCTGTTTTATTAATCACATCTTTTTTTTCATTTTGTTTTATTACTTTTTTTCCTGAGCTTATAAAATCTGCTATTTTTGTTAGTATTGGAGCTTTTAGTTGATCCCATTCATATTTATTTTTATTTATACTAATGAAATTTGAGCCAAAAAAAATTGAATCAACACCATCTATGGCAAACAGTTGTGCCGCCAGTTCAGAGTCTTTACAGTCTTCAATAGAATTGAACTCATAAGTTTGACTTTTTGTAATCTCTTCTTCTAAAATGAATTTTAGCGAATTTGGATTTGGAGTTGATTCAGTCTGTATAAACATAGAATAAATTAAATTAATTATTTTTTTTGATATATATTTTAGAAATAGATTAAAATGAACAAATACAAAAAAAAAGTTAATAAGTTATTGTTTTATATTATAATTTTTATTGAGCTCTTGATGCTAAATCATCAATTTCTTCACTAGATAGGCCAGCGGGAATCACAACAGTGGGTATGGGTAATTTGCCTGAACGTTGGCCTGCTAATAAAGAAACTAGTGGTCCTGGATTGTCCTGATCTGATGCAGCCAATACTAAGAACCGTATTTTTTTATCCTCACTTATGAATTTAATTATTTCTTCACTAACAACACCTTCTTTTATAACTATTTCAGGGGTATTTCCTGATATATTAAAAGCTACTTCAGACCATTCTTGTAATTTCTTTTCTGCCTCTGCTCTAGACTCTTGATGAATTATGTCTTCTACTGATTTCCACTGCTGAGTATCTGCATACTCTATAACACTAAGAAGCACTAATCCCCCTTTAGTGTTTGAAGCGCGACGAGCTGCAAATTGAATGGCGACATTTAATTCTACTGACTCATCTACAATAACTAAAAATTTTGATCTATGACTCATTTTACAAACCCAACTATATCATAAACATCTTTTAATACTAATTCAGATTTTTTTCTGGCTTTTTCTTTGCCTTCTTGCAATACCTGGTTCAGGTATTTTTTATCATTCATTAATTTTTTAATCTCAATTCCTATTGGAGCTATTTTTTCTATTAGTGCATCTGATAAATCATTTTTAAAGTTTGAAAAATTTTGACCTTCATATATTGAAATAATTTCATTCTTTGACATGCTAGTCACGCCTGAAAAAATATTAAATAAATTATTAACTTCTGGCATATCGCTAATTGTTTCTATGGATGATGGAACTGGCGTGTCTGCAGTTTTAGATTTTTTTATTTTTTTAATTATTGTATCTTTATCATCTATCAAATTAATCCTAGAATAGTCTGATATATCTGATTTACTCATTTTTGAAGTACCATCTCTTAAAGACATTACTCTAGATATTTCTTTTTCAATATATGGTTCTGGTAGTGGAAAGAAATCTTGGGATTCATAGTCATTATTAAACTTCTGAGCAATGTCTCTCGTTAATTCTAAATGCTGTTTTTGATCACTTCCAACTGGAACATGGGTTGCTTTATATAAAAGAATATCTGCAGCCATTAATGTCGGGTAAGTGAATAAGCCCGAACTTACATTTTCAGAATTTTTTCCAGATTTTTCTTTAAATTGAGTCATCCTATTAAGCCATCCCATTCTACAAACACAATTTAAAACCCAAGCTAATTCAGCATGACCAGACACTTGACTTTGATTGAAAATTACACTTTTTTTTGGATCAATTCCGCTAGCTAAGTATGCTGCTGTCACTTCATATGTATTATTACGAAGCTCTTCTGATTTTTGAAAAACTGTAATTGCATGCAGGTCTACAATACAAAACAAGCATTCATTTTCATTTTGCATTTTTGCAAAATTTTTAATAGCACCTAAATAATTTCCTAGATGAAGATCTCCGGTAGGTTGTACGCCTGATAAAACAGTTTTTTTAATCATTTTTTAAAAACTCCAATTTTAAACTAGCATATGAAAATGGTTTATAAAAAGAAACTAGCATAACATAGAATATAATAGAAACTAATACTACAGCGAGCAAATAACTTACTTTTAATAAAATATTTGTAATTATTAATTCTGAATAAATCTTTACAAACAAAAAGAGTAAAATACCTAATATTAATGAAGATAGCATAATCACTAACAGTGGAGTAAATAGTTTTTTACTATGAATAAAAAAACCAAATAAATGGAGGTGCACATACATAATTAGGACATTTATCCAACTTGATATTGTCGTTGCCATAGCAATACCCACGAATCCATAACTTCTAAATAATATAATACTTAAGACAACGTTTGCCACAACTGTAATCAAAGCAAAAACTAATGGTGGATTGGGGTTTTCATTGGCAAAATATATGGGTGTTAATATCTTTGTTAAAATAAATGCAATCAACCCCAAAGAAAAAAACTTTAGTGCTTTAGCTGTTGAAGCTGAAGATTCTTCATCAAAACTACCTCTTTCAAATAAAATTTCTATTATAATATTTGGCATTACGAACAAGGCTACTGATGCGGGTATAGCTAATAGTAAAGCGTATATTATTGTTTTTTCGATTAAGCCAAATACTTCTGTAGTAACATTATTTTTAATTTTTTTAGAAAGAGTTGGTAAAAGTACAATTCCTAGAGCAATTCCAATAAGTGCTAAAGGTAATTGGTATATTCGATCGGCATAATATAAATAAGAAACTGCACCAGCTTCATATGAAGCAATAATAGTACCAATGAGAATATTTATTTGTAGTAATCCTGAAGAAAATATACTTGGAATAAATAGCTTAGAAAAATTTTTTAAACCATTTGTATTAAAAATTTTAAAAAAAGTAATCTGTATATTATTTTTATAAATTGAATGTAATAATAAAGCTAATTGCAGAATTCCAGCAATAATAACACTTATTGAAAGAACAGTAAGAATGTTTTCATCAAAATAAAACGCGCTAATGACCGCAAGAATTAAAACTATATTGAGTATAATTGGCAATGCTGCTGAAAGGGCAAACTTTTCGTGTGCATTTAATATAGAGGAATAAATTGAACACAGGGTTATTAGAGTTAAAAAAGGGAAGATAATTCTAGAAGAGCTAACTAATAAATTAAATTTTTCAGAATTTTCAATAAATCCTGGGGCTAATATACTTACAAATGTAGGCATAAATATTTCAGCAAAAATAACGATAATGCTTGTTATAAGAAATAAAAGCAGTGATATATTTCCTGCAAAAATATTTGCATTGCTATTAGTTTGATCTAAAAATTTTGAGTATACTGGAATAAATGACGAATTAAGAGCACCCTCTGAAAATATTCTTCTGAATGTATTTGGAAATCTAAATGCGACATAAAAAACATCTGCCAATATTCCTGTACCTAAGAAATTTGCAAATATGACATCTCTTAAGAATCCAAAAATTCTGCTAATAAGTGTAAAAAAAGAATATACAGCAGATAATTTTAAGATACTCATCTTCCAAGGGCAGAATTGATCATTTTCGTATTATATAGGTTTTGAATTTGAATAGCATAAAAAAACCTATATAACTTAATTAACAATATTAATATTATGAGTAATAAAAAAAATTCACAGCATTTCAGTGATTTAGAAGCCTTACAATTTCACTCTAAGGGAAAGCCTGGTAAAATAGAAATTAAGCCAACTAAAGCTCTTGATACGCAAAGAGATTTATCATTAGCATATTCTCCAGGAGTAGCGGCTCCAGTGAGAGAAATAGCTGAAAATCCTGATGCTATATATGATTATACTATTAAAGGTAATCTTGTTGCGGTTATTACTAATGGTACCGCAATACTTGGACTTGGAAATTTAGGCGCATCAGCTTCAAAACCAGTTATGGAAGGTAAAGCTGTTTTATTTAAAAGATTCTCAGATATAGACTCCATTGATCTAGAGATTGACACTGAAGAAACTGAGGAGTTTATTAATTCAGTTAAATACTTGGGACCCTCTTTTGGTGGAATTAATCTAGAAGATATAAAAGCACCAGAGTGCTTTATTATTGAAGACGCCCTTAAAGAACAAATGGATATCCCAGTCTTTCATGATGATCAACATGGAACAGCTATAATTTCAACAGCTGGTATTATTAATGCTTTAGACCTAACTGGTAAAAAACTAAAAAATACTAAAGTAGTTGTAAATGGAGCTGGTGCTGCTGGCATAGCATGCCTAGAGCTTTTAAAGGCAATGGGTCTTCCAAATGACAATGCCATTCTGTGCGATACTAAGGGAGTAATACATTCGGAGAGAAAAGAAAATATTAATCAGTGGAAGTCAGCGCACGCTGTTAAAACTAAATTAAGAACTCTTGAAGAAGCCTTAGTTGGTGCTGATATTTTTTTAGGTCTTTCTGTTGCCAATATTATTAGTCAAAAAATGGTTAAGTCTATGAATGAAAAACCTATAATTTTTGCAATGGCAAATCCTGAACCAGAAATTCTACCTGAACTTGTGAAAGAGGTGCGGCCTGACGCAATTGTTGCAACTGGAAGATCAGATTATCCCAATCAAGTGAATAATGTATTAGGTTTTCCTTATATTTTCAGAGGAGCGCTTGATGTTCGGGCAACGACAATAAATATAGAAATGAAAATAGCTGCTGCAGAAGCAATTGCACTTCTTGCAAAAGAAGATGTTCCAGATGAAGTGGCCAATGCATATCCAGGTAAAAGACCACAGTATGGCTCTGAATATATTATTCCTTCACCATTTGATCCCAGACTCATCTCAAAAGTGCCTATGGCTGTAGCAAAAGCTGCAATGGAAACAGGCGTTGCTAGAAAGGCAATTGTTGATACTGAAACTTATGGTGCACAATTAGCTGCTAGATTAAATCCTTCTGCAGGATTACTACAAGGCATATTTCAAAGCGTTAAAGAAAATCCTAAGAGAGTAGTTTTTGCTGAGGGAGAGGAAGAGGATATGATTCGCGCAGCAGTAATTTTCTATAATAATAAAATGGGTACACCAATTCTAATTGGAAGAGAAGAAATAATCAAAGATAAGATGAAAGAAATTGGTCTTGAGTTTTTTGATCAAATGGAAATTCATAATACAAGAGATAAAAAAGCTCACACAAGATATGCTGACCACATATATGATAGATTACAAAGAAAAGGATTTTTAAAAGAAGATTGTCTAGATTTACTTATTAAAGAAAGAAACGTTTTTGGTGCCTGCATGGTTTCATTACAAGAGGCAGATGCTATGATTTGTGGATTAAACAGAAGTTATGCTGTTACACTTGAAAGTGTTGAATATGTTCTTGATCCAATTCCAAATAAAAGGGTTTTAGGTCTAACAGTTATGATCTGTAATGGCAGAACTATATTTGTAGCAGATACAAATGTTCACGACATGCCAAATGGTGCTGAACTTGCCGATATAACTGAACAAAGTGCTAAAGTTGTGAGAGAAATATTTAATATTGAACCTCGCGCTGCATTATTATCATATTCAAACTTTGGTAAGCCATTTACTGAAAGATCGGCTTATATTCGAGATGCATTAAAAATTTTAGATAAAAGAGATTTAGATTTTGAATACGATGGAGAAATGGCAGCTAATGTTGCTTTAAATGAAAATTTATTGGCTCTATATCCATTTTGTAAGTTATCGGGACCAGCAAATTTATTAATTATGCCTGCAATTCACAGTGCTAGTATTTCTACAAAACTTTTACAAGAATTAGGTGGCGGTGATCTTGTCGGCCCTTATTTAGTAGGTTTTAATGAGTCTGTTCAAATTGCCCCGTTAAGTGCAAGCGTTGCTGATATGGTTAACTTGGCAGCTTTAGCTTGTTTTAAACAATTAAGCTAGTTTATCCCAAATAATTTTTGCTATATCGATTTTTGAGAGCCGTTTTATTTCATTAATACAGGTTGGTGAGGTAACATTAATTTCAATTAAATTTTTTCCAATTATATCTATACCAACAAAAAATAGTTTTCTATTTCTTAATTCCGGGCCAATTGCATCACAAATTATTTTATCAGATTTAGAAATAGGTATTTTTTTTGCTGATCCACCAACATGAATATTTGAGCGTATTTCATTTTTTTTAGGAACTCTTGAAATAGCTCCAACTGGTTTTCCATCTACTAAAATAATTCTTTTATCTCCTCTAATAATTTCAGGAAGATATTTTTGAACCATAAATTGTTCTTTATTTTTAGAAATAAAAGATTCTATAATTTGATTGAGATTAAGATCATTATTTGAGACAAGAAAAATTCCCTCTCCACCATTACCATATAATGGCTTTATAACTGCTTTTTTATGTTTAGATAAAAATTGAACTACTTGCTCCTTAGAACGAGTAACGATTGTTGGTGGAATTAATCTAGGAAAATTAAATATAAACACTTTTTCTGGAGAATTTCTAATCCCTTTTGGATCGTTAACAATTCTTGTTTTTGATTGATTAATCGTCTCAAGAATGTGCAGTGAAGTTATATATGCCATATTAAAAGGAGGATCTTGTCTCACAAAAATAATCTGCATATTAGATAATTTTAAAAGTTTTTTCTTACTACATTTATAATTTCTCTTATTATTATTAATGAACAATATATTTGAAACATTTGCAAAAACTTGGTTTTTTATGACATGTAGACTTTCAGGAGAATATATATAGTTTTTATTACCTCTGATTTGAGACTCAATTATTAATGAAATCGTACTATCAGTGCTAAAATCTAGTTTGGATAAATCATCCATCTGAAATGCAATTTTCATTTTTAATTAAATTTTTCTTTTAATCTAACGTAATTAATGACATTTTTAACTCCATATGTTCCTTGGCATATATTTATCACAGAGTTTAACTCTTCTTGGTTTTGAGCAATACCTATTACATAAACAATGCCATTAACCACTTCCACAGAATAATTCAAATTTAAAATATTTTTTTCAAGCAAAAGCTTTGCATTTATTTTTGTTTTCATAATTAAATCATCAGCATAATCTAGAATACCTTCATCATTACTAATCTGAATTTCATTAATCACCTCATTTACACCATCAATTGCCCAGGCTAATTTAGTAGCCTCAATTCTTTCATCAATTTGTTCTACTGCACCTGTTAATAAAACTCTTCCTTCAATGACTTCTACACTTACATTAAAAAATATTTTTTCATTATTGCTGAAATAGGCATTTTTTAATTGAGCTAAGATAATTGTATCTTCTACAAAGTTGGTAAAAGATCTTTCTTCTTTATCAACCAATATTAGTTTAGAGGATCCAGTTACAAAAGCTGTTTGACATCCTGAAATAAAAAAAGAAAAACAAATTAAAACAAATAATTTAAAAATGTTAAGATTTTTCATATCCTTATTAATACTTAATGCATATTTCATTTTCAATAAAATAGTTTTTATTTATTATCAATTATATGCTGATAAACGAGCCTTTTTGATATATTTAGCTTTGAAGAAATTTTCATAACTATTTCTTTATCTTCCAAGGTCTTTTTATATAAATCAATTAACACAATTATTTCCTCATCAGTAAACTGATTTTTTTTAATTGCGTTTATTCCTTCTAATACGATTGTAATCTCACCCTTGATATTTGTACGTTGATTAATTTTTTTATAAACATCTTTAGAAGTTCCTCTAATAACTTCTTCATTTTTTTTAGTTAATTCTCTAATTATTGCAATTCTTCTAGAAGGAATATTTTTATTTATGTGCTCCAAAAACTTTTTTAGTCGCCTTGGAGATTCATACATAATTACGGTTTCATTTGAGTGAATTATTCTTTCTAAAAAAATTTCTTGAAGTTTTTTTACTTGAGGAAAAAATCCTAAAAATACAAATTTACTTGTATCTAATCCTGAAATAACAATACTACCTAACACTGAAGAAGCTCCTGGAATTGGGTAAACTGAAATGTTTTCTTCAATACATTTACTTACTAATGATTCACCTGGATCTGATATAAGTGGTGTCCCAGCATCAGATATAATACTTACAATTAAGCCTGCCTGTAATTTATTTATTATATTTGGTATTTCTTTTGAAGAATTAAACTTGTGAAAAGATTTTAGAGTATTTTTTATACCATATTTTGATGTTAACTTTTTGCTAGTTCTTGTATCTTCACACAATATAAGTGAAGATAAAGCAAGTATAGATAATGCACGTATAGAAATATCTGATAAATTACCAATTGGAGTTGATACAATGTACAATCCTGGAAGAAAATTATTCTTGTTTATTTGATCAATGATGGCTGTAGTATTAATGTTAATATTCATAAAATTTATTCATAATCTTCGTATTAACCATAATATTATTCTATTATTAGTCATCACCTTTTTATTTTATGCATGTGAAACAGCACCCCATAAAAATGATATATATACAAATAAAATTATAGACGAAATTGAAAAGACTTCTCCTAATGATAACAAGGAAATTATTAAGGACTTAAAAATAGGTATGCTTTTACCACTTAGTGGTGAAAAATCAAAAGTAGGTAAATCACTTCTTAGAGCATCACAACTATCTCTGAATAAAACAAATAATAAAAATATAAAACTATTTGTTCAAGATACTGAAGATCCATATAAAAATATAATTAGCTCTTACTATGAATTAATTGATGAAGATGTTGATATTATACTTGGCCCGTTATTTTCAGAAAATATTAAATTAATAGCACCAATAGCTCTAGATCATAAAACTATTATGATTACTCTTTCAAATAATACTGAGATTAAAAATACAAATATTTTTATATCGGGTTTGACTCCTGAAAATGAGATTACAGAAGTTTTGAAATATGTAATTTCAAAAGGGAAAAATAAGTTTGGTGTTATTTTACCAGATAATCGCTATGGATTAAGGTCTAAAGAATTAATAGAAAATATATTAATAGAAAATAAAAGTCAGATTTCAAAAATAGTACTTTATGATCCTAAAAAACCAGATTTTTATCAAGTAGTTAAAGAAATTGCAAATTATGAAAAAAGAAAATTTGAATTAGAAAAAAAATTACAGGAATTAAAAAGTATAAAAACAGTAGAGTCTGAAAAATTATATAAGATTTTAAAAAATCAGGATACATTAGGGGGTTTAGATTTTGATAGCCTATATATTGGTGCAGAAAATGTTAAGCATTTATCTATGCTTGCCTCAATACTTCCATATTACGATGTTGATCCAAAAGAAGTTTTGTATATAGGAAATTCATTGTGGTCTCATAATATAGCACTTAAAGAACCTGCTCTTGAAAAAGGAATTTTTTCTAATATCAATCAAATTAATTATGAAAATTTTGCAAATGATTTCTATAAAACTTTTAATGAAAAACCTCACAAGATTTCATCCATTACATATGATTTAATAGGCTTGGTGTCCTCATTTCAAAAAAATAATCAAGAAATTAATTTTGAAAACATGACAAACGAAAAGGGATTTGTGGGAATAAATGGCTTATTTAGATTTAAAAAAGATGGCGACATAGAGCGTTTATTGCCTATTTTTCAAATCAAAAACCAGCAAATAAAGATGGTCAAGAAAGCTAATTTAGATTTTAAGTAAATATTTCTTTAGTTTATTAAATGCTATTTGCCTATGACTAATTCTCTCTTTATAGGCAAATTTCATTTCACCAAAAGTTTTATTATAACCATCAGGTATAAATATAGGATCATAACCAAAACCATTAAGGCCTCTTGCTGGAAATTCTAAATGACCATATACCTTTCCTTGAAATGAAATAATTTTTCTTGATGGATAAAATAAAGTTAAAGCACAACAAAAATGCGCTCTACGATTTCTCTTAGAAGTTAGAGATAATTCTTCTAATTCTCTTTCTATTTTTTTCATTGCTAATTTAAAATCCTTATTTTTTCCAGCCCAACGAGCAGAATATATACCGGGATTTCCATTTAGTGAATTTATACAAAGACCACTATCATCAGCTAAGGCTATACAATTTGATTTTTCTGAAACTGCCTTTGCCTTGATGATTGAGTTTGCTATAAATGTTTTACCTGTTTCTTGAGGTTCTTTAATTTTAAAATCTAAAGCAGAATAAACTTTAAATTTAAATGGCTTTAAAAGATTTTTAATTTCTTTTATTTTACCTGTATTGTGACTAGCAACTACGATATTTTTTTTCATTGAAGAAATAAATTACATAAATTTTTTTTGTTCATCAATAATATTAGAAATTCCTAGTTTAGCTAAATCTAATAATTTATTGAATTGGTTTTCTTCACATATTTTGCCTTCAGATGTTACTTGAACTTCAACTAGTTTTTGACTTTCCGTAATTACAAAATTTGAATCAACATCTGCAGATTGATCTTCTAAATAATCTAAATCTAAATAACAATTATTTGCTATCACTCCACAACTAATTGCAGCTAAATTTTCTGTTATTGGATTTTTTCTAATGATTTTCTGTTTAATCATAGATTCAAAGCAGTGGTGAAGAGCAATAAAAGCTCCTGAAATTGAGGCAGTTCTAGTTCCACCATCAGCCTGGAGAACATCACAATCAATTAAAATCTGCATTTCACTGAATAATGAGGGATCTACAATTGCTCTGAGTGATCTACCTATTAATCTTTGTATTTCTTGGGTTCTTCCTGTTTGTTTGCCTTTTTTTGCTTCCCTTGTAACTCGATCATGAGTAGACCTAGGTAACATTCCATATTCTGCAGTTATCCAGCCTTTATTTTGACCCTTTAACCATCTTGGAACTGACTGATCTAAAGATGCATTACAAAGTACTTGAGTGTTGCCAAATTTAACTAAACATGAACCCTCAGCATATTGAGAAAAATTTGTTATAAATTCAACTTTCCTTAACTCATTTAAATTTCTATCTTTTCTCATTTTTTTCCTTTTATTTTTTATATTACTCAGATATTGACGAAAAGAATATAGATCATTACATAAATATTAAATATTAGAGAATATAATAAAATGACAAAAAAGAAAAAGTCGCCAGTTACTGAAGAAACTCAAAATGAAGAATCACAAGAAGAGCTACAAACTGAAGATAAACCAGAAATAATTGAACCAGTTGTTACAGAGGCTGAAGAGATCAATGACTTAAAAAATCAATTATTACGAACGTTGGCTGATAATGAAAATAACCGTCGAAGGTATGAAAAAGAAAAGGAAGACCTAAGTACCTACATTATTTCAAATTTTGCAAAAGAAATGTTATCTGTTTTAGATAATCTACATAGGGCAATAGAAGTTAGCAGTAAAATTGATACAAAAGATGATAAAATTGATAAAAATACTCTGGATTTTATCGAAGGAGTAAAGCTAACAGAAAAACAATTAAGTTCTATCAATGAAAAATTTAAAATTACTAAAGTCGATTCATTAAACAATAAATTTGATCCCAACATACACCAAGCCATGTTTGAAGTCGAAAATGATGATGTAGAAGAAGGTACAATTCTTCAAGTAATACAAGATGGTTTCAAGATAGAAGATAGACTTTTAAGGCCTGCATTAGTTGGTGTTTCAAAGAAAAAATCTAAATAGTTCAAGTTTTTAGCCAAAAAAATAAATATTTCTAAATAATAAAAAGTTATTTCCAGGCCCTTGTAGATTACTAACTCACTAACTATATGTAAATCAAATATTTAAATGAGAGAGATAAAATGTCAAAAGTTATAGGTATAGATTTAGGAACAACAAATTGTTGTGTTTCAATAATGGATGGTAAAAATTCAAAGGTTATTGAAAATTCAGAGGGATCGAGAACAACTCCTTCTATTGTTGGCTTTAGTAAAGATGGTGAAAAGGTTGTGGGTCAGCCAGCAAAAAGACAGGCAGTAACAAATCCTGAAAATACACTATTTGCTATTAAAAGATTAATTGGAAGATCTTTTGAAGATCCTACAGTTCAAAAAGATGTTGAAATGGTTCCATATAATATTGTTAAAGCTGATAGTGGTGATGCATGGGTTGAGGCCTCCGGTGAAAAATATTCTCCATCTCAGATCTCTGCCTTTATTTTAACTAAATTAAAAGAAGATGCTGAACGATATTTAGGTGAAAAAGTTGAAAAAGCAGTTATTACAGTTCCTGCTTATTTTAATGACTCTCAAAGACAAGCGACTAAGGATGCTGGAAAAATAGCTGGTTTAGAAGTTGAAAGAATTGTTAATGAGCCAACTGCAGCTGCACTAGCCTATGGTTTAGATAAAAAAGACGGAAAAACAATTGCTGTCTATGATTTAGGTGGTGGTACTTTTGATGTATCAATCCTTGAAATAGGTGATGGCGTATTTGAAGTAAAATCAACAAATGGTGATACTTTTTTAGGTGGTGAGGATTTTGATGCTCGACTTCTTAATTATCTTGCTGATGAATTTAAAAAAGAAAATGGTATTGATTTAAAACAAGATAAGCTTGCTTTACAAAGACTAAAGGAAGCGGCAGAGAAAGCAAAAATAGAACTATCATCTACTCAACAAACAGAAGTAAATCTCCCTTTTATAACTGCTGACCAATCGGGTCCAAAACATTTAACTCTAACTATTACACGAGCTAAATTAGAATCTTTAGTAGAGGACCTAGTACAAAAAACTATTACACCATGCGAAGCAGCATTAAAAGATGCGGGTTTAAGTCCTGGTGAAATTGATGAAATAGTTCTTGTTGGTGGTATGACTAGAATGCCAAAAGTTATTGAAACTGTTAAAACTTTTTTTGGAAAAGAGCCTAACAAGGGCGTTAATCCCGATGAAGTAGTTGCTATGGGTGCGGCTATACAAGCTGGCATTCTTCAGGGTGATGTTAAAGATGTTCTTCTTCTTGATGTGACTCCATTATCACTTGGAATTGAAACCCTAGGTGGTGTTGCGACAAAACTTATTGATAAAAATACAACTATTCCAACTAAAAAAAGTCAGACATTCTCAACTGCAGAAGATAATCAGTCTGCTGTGACAATACGTGTTGTTCAAGGTGAAAGAGAAATGGCAACTGATAATAAGCAATTAGGAGATTTTAATTTGGATGGTATACCACCAGCTCCGAGAGGAACTCCTCAAATCGAAGTGACATTTGATATCGATGCAAACGGTATTGTTAATGTTTCCGCTAAAGACAAAGGAACAGGTAAAGAACAACAAATTACAATCCAAGCATCTGGTGGATTAAGCGATGAAGATATAGAAAAAATGGTTAAAGATGCTGAGGCAAATGCTGAGACAGATAAAAAGAAGAGAGAGTTGGTAGATGCTAAAAACCAAGCTGACACAATGATTCATTCTTCTGAAAAAAACTTAGTCGAATTTGGTGATAAAGTTACTGAGGATGAAAAAACAGCAATAGAAAAAGATGTTCAGGCTTTAAAAGATGTTGTGGGTAGTGAAGATTTAGAAAAAATTAAATCTGCACTTGAAACACTCACTCAATCTTCTATGAAACTTGGCGAAGCTATGTACAAAGAGCAACAAGCTGCAGCAGGAGCAACAAACCCTGGTGATGATGGTGCGGAGCCAAAAGATGAAAATGTTGTTGATGCCGATTTTGAGGAAGTAAACGAAGATACTAAACAAGCCTAAAAATTTAAATTGAGGGCTTATGTCTAAAAGAGATTACTACGAAATTTTGAGTGTAGATAAGTCTGCAAGTGATGCTGACTTGAAAAAAGCTTACTATAAGTTAGCTAAACAATATCACCCAGATCAAAATCCAGATAATCCAGAAGCTGAACAAAAATTTAAAGAGGCTAGTGAAGCCTACGGAATATTGTCAGATAAAGAGAAGAAAGCTGCGTATGATCAATTTGGACATGCGGGTGTTGAAGGTAATATGGGTGGTGGTTTTGACTCTAATTTTTCTTTTGAAGATATATTTTCAAATTTCTTTGGTGACTCATCTCCATTTGGTGGAGGTGGAGGTGGAGGTGGAAGAAGAAATAATAATCGTGGCTCTGACTTGCAATACGAAGTTTCAATTAATTTAGAAGAAGCTTTTAGTGGTAAAAAATTAAAAATTGATATTCCAACTCAGATAAAATGTAGTGAGTGTACAGGATCGGGTGCGAAAAAAGGAAGTTCCCCATCATCTTGTCCAATGTGTAATGGTCGAGGGCAGGTAAGATCACAACAAGGGTTTTTTTCTGTCCAGCAAGCTTGCCCTCAATGTCGTGGAAAGGGTGAAATAATCTCTGATCCATGCAAACCTTGTCGTGGAGCAGGTAGAATACAAAAAAATAAATCATTGATGGTTAATATTCCGAAGGGTGTTGATGATGGATCAAGAATAAGACTTTCTGGAGAAGGTGAAGCTGGTTTAAATGGTGGTCAACAAGGCGATTTGTATATTTTTGTATCTCTAAATAGACATAATTTATTTATTAGAGAAGATGATAATTTATTTTCTGAGGTTCCAGTCTCAATAATAGATGCAAGTATTGGTGGTACTATAGATGTTCCAACAATTGATGGCGGCAAAGCTAGATTAAAGGTGCCCGCTGGGACTCAATCTGGTGATCAATTTAGACTTAAAGGTAAGGGTATGCCTGGTGTCAGAGGGGGTAGTCTAGGTGATCTTTACATTCAAGCTAAACTTGAAACCCCTGTTAAGTTAAATAAAAAACAAATAGAATTACTTCAATCATTTCAAGAACTATCTACTGACTCTGAAATGCCTCTTAAGAGCGCTTACTTTAAGAAAGCTAAAGATTTTTGGAAATCTAAAAAATAATATTACATATGACAGAATTTACAGACCAACAATTGATTGAGCTTTATAATAAAAATGAAAATTTCCAATCATTGTATGAGATGAGATGTATAGATTTAAATACTAAGATTGGAACCATCCAGTTTGAATTTGATATAAATAAAAAGTATTGTAACCCAACTGGAGATGTACAAGGTGGTCTTTTATCAGGCATGATTGATGACACTATGGCACTTGCATTCATATTTAAAACTCACTTTACTAAAAGACCACCAACAATAGAAATAAAGACAAATTTTTTATATCCTACAAAGGCTGGGAAAGCATATGGATATGGACGAATAGTAAAATCAGGAAAAAACTTAGTTTTTTTAGAAGGTCACTTAAAACAAGATGATCGAATTGTGGTGACCGCCACATCAACAGCAGTTATTGTAGACATGCCAATTACAAGAGCATCAATATTAAGCAAAAAATAAAGAGAGGATAAAAAAAATGCAAAATAAGCAATGGATACTAAATTCATTTCCAGTAGGTGAAATTAAAGAAAATGATTTAATTCTGAAAGATTCAAATCTAGGCGAGGTCAATGATGGTGAGGTATTAATTAAAAATGTTTATCTTTCACTTGATCCAGCTAATAGAGGATGGATGAGTGGGAAAGCTTCTTATGTTGATGCTATGCAAATTGGTGACATTATGAGGGGTGGTACAATTGGAATAATTGAAGAATCAAAAAATGAAAAATTTAAAAAAGGAGATGCTGTTCAATATCAAGGTGGATGGCAGGAATATTGTATTAATGATGGTATGGGGTTAAGAACAATACCTCTAAATACTGGATTAGAGTTGCCTTCATTTTTAAGTGTGATGGGAATGCCAGGTATGACTGCTTATTTTGGTTTGCTAGATGTATTAAAACCTAAAGAGAATGAAACCTTAGTTGTATCGGGTGCCGCTGGCGCCGTAGGGTCATTGGTATCTCAGATTGCAAAAATTAAAGGTTGTAGAGTTATAGGTATTGCAGGTACGGAAGAGAAATGTAATTGGCTAAAAAATGATTTAAATGTTGATGGTGTTATTAATTATAAAGCTGATAATTTAAATTCTGCACTTAAAGAACTTTGCCCCAACGGTATTGATATGTACTTTGATAATGTTGGAGGCGAAATTACAGAGGCTGTAATTAATAGATTTAATATTGGTGGTAGAATGAGTATTTGTGGCCAAATATCTGGCTATAATAGTGAAACTTTGCAACCTGGTCCACGCAACTGGATCAATATACTTGTTAAAAGACTAAAGGTTCAAGGGTTTATAGTTTTTGATTATCAAGCAAGAGCTAAAGAGGCTTTTGTTGATATGTCAAAATGGATGGCAGAAGGTAAATTACAACACAAAAATCATATAGTTGATGGGTTAGAAAATGCAGTTTCTAGTCTTAAGATGTTATTTTCTGGGGAAAATAAAGGTAAGATGATTGTTAAAATTTCTGATGAATAATTTTAATGTTAAAAAAATTCTATAGGAAATATATACAACGCCGTTTTAAATATTCACAAGCCGGCCAAGACATATTCGCCTTAAATCTATCTGGTAAGAGTGGTACTTATTTAGAAGTAGGTGCATTCCAACCAAAACTTGATTCCAATACATATTTACTTGAAGTAGAAAATAATTGGAAGGGCTTATCTATTGAATTAAAAAAATCTTTAAAACAAGAATGGGAAGAATGTATAGAAAGATCTAATCCTATATACTTCTCTGATGCACTTACTTTTGATTATAAAACACACTTAATTCAAAATAATTTACCTATGCATATAAATTATTTTTCATGCGATATTGATCCTGCAGAAAATACATTTGCAGCATTGAAGTGTGTAATTGAGTCAGGTATTAGTTTTGATTTTATTTCTTATGAACACGATGATTATATTCATAAAGAAAATTATCATAAGATTGCTTGTGAATATTTACTCCCAAAAGGATATAAAGTTGCAATAGATAATGTGTTTCCTAAAAACAAAAAAAAGAAGGTTTTTGAAACTTGGTTTATTAATCAAGATATAGATTTTAACAAAATTGAATTTATTGAATGGAAAAAAAATAATATTTAAAGTTCAAATCTTGCACCAAATTGTTGAATGATCTTAGAGGCAAATTTAATACCTTCTTTTCCACAACGTTCTAAACTTTGAGACCTTATATATTCCGCTAAAAATCCTCCTGCAAACAAATCTCCTGCACCAGTTGTATCGACTAATTTATCTATATTCTCAGCATTTATATTAACTATTTCATCTTTATGAATAATTCTAACACCCTTATCACCAAGTGTTATAGCAAAAATTTTATCATTTCCCTGACATTTTTTAATAGCAATATCTAATTCATTTGTTTCATACAGGCTTTTTATTTCAGATTCATTTGCAAAAATTAAGTCTGCTGAATTATTAATTAAATCAATAAACTCTTCTCTAAAACGATCGACACAAAATGCATCTGAAATACTAAAGGCCACCATTGTTTTTGATTTTTTTGCAGTTGCAATTGATTTTTTAATTGCCTTTTTTGCATTATCTAAATCCCACAAATAACCCTCTAAATATAGAATAGACGAATTCTCAATGATACTCAGGTCAATATCTTCTTCTGTTAATTCTTGAGATATACCAAGATAAGTATTCATAGTTCTTTCAGCATCTTTAGAAACTAAAATTACACAACGTGCTGTATACTTATTGGAAGATGATTTTGTAATTTTAAATTCAACTTTCTCTTTTTTTAAACCTTGAGCAAATTTTTCACCTAATAAATCTTGATTAACTTTACCAATAAATGCAGTTTTTAAATTTTGTTGTGCAATACTTACTATTGAATTAGCAACAGAACCTCCAGAAATATTTTTGATGATATTAACTTCGTTACCAATTCTATTCGCAACTTCATAATCGACTAATGACATTGATCCTTTAGTTATTGTATTTTTTTTTAAATATGAGTCATCGACTTCAGCTATAAGATCTATAATTGCATTACCAATACCAACAATGTCGTATTTTTTCTTTTTCAGCATTACCATTTTTCTATCCAAGGCCTTAAATCAATTTCATGTGTCCAAGCATTACGTGGTTGTTTATGTAACCATAGATAATTATTTGCAATATCGTTTGGGTTCATTAATCCATCAAGAGCTTTTTTTTCATTATAAAAATCATTAAATAGTTCTTTAATCCATGGTGTATCAATAGCTCCATCAATTATAACATGTGCTACATGAATACCTTGAGGGCCAAGCTCTCTTGCCATGCTTTGAGCAAGAGATCTTTTTGCATGCTTTGCACCAGAGAAGGCTGAATAACCATCGCCACCTCGCAGGCTTGCAGTCGCACCAGTAAATATTATTGTGCCACTTTTTCTTTTAATCATGTGCTTAGCAACTTCTCTGCCTGTCAAAAAAGCACCAAATGCAGCCATTTCCCATGTTTTATAATACTTTTGAGAAGTGGTTTCTGTAATACCAAATTTAATATTTCCACCAATATTATAAATTGCTACTTCAATTGCACCAATATTTGTCTCAATGTCTTTTATAAATTGAATAACATTATCTTCTTTTCTGGCATCAATGGAATAACCATAAAAAATTCCACCCTTAGCTTCAATCTCATCTTTTAGAATGCTTAATTTTTCTCCATTTCGTCTTGCCGCTACTACCGTATAACCCTCATTTGCAAAACATTTTGAAATGGCACTACCCAAATTATCTCCAGCTCCCATAACTAGTGCAACTTTGTTTTCCATAGCTTTATTTTTCTAGGACATCAATCATGGAATATAAACCAGCTTTTTTATTAATACCCCACTTGGCAGCTTTAATAGCACCAGTTGCAAAAATACCCCTGTCTAAAGCTTCATGACTTAATTCTATAACTTCATCTTTTGAACTAAAGATTGCTTTATGATCACCAACAACATTTCCTTTTCTAAATGAATTGAATGTTATTTTACCATCTTGAGTTTTTTTTCTA
>JAONQW010000029.1 GCA_028412835.1 Candidatus Pelagibacterales bacterium | reverse complement strand
GCACAGATTTATTCTTTTTATTTTTTTGCACTGCTTTCTTAAATAGCTTTGAAATTGCTGCAAATCTATGATGTCCATCTGCAATATATAAAGTTTCAATTTTTGACAATTGGGAAGATATGTAATTTCTATCTTTAGAACTTTTAGTGATCCATAAAGAATGTTTTGTTCCACCAACGCTTGTAAAAAAATATTCAGGTTTGGTTATTGAGTATTTTTTAAATAATAATTTTAAGTTATTTTTATTTTTATAAGTCAAATAGACTGGACCAACTTGTGTCTTAGTAGACTCAATATTTCTTAAGATTGAATTTTCTTTTGAGGTAAAAGTTTTTTCATGAGGTAATATATGCTTATGAGATTTTTTGTTAATTTCAATTGATGCAATAACTCCATACTGCACCCTAGAATTTTTACTTAACTTATAAATATAAAAATTAGGATCATCATCTTTAATCAATATTTGATTATCGACCATACTCTTAAGATAACCGCGAACATAATTAGTTAACTGTTTTTTGCTATGGTTTGGAAAAAAAGTTTCTGGGCTTAAAATGTTTAAAAAATTCCAATTAATATTTTTAGACGCTTTTTTTATTTCTCTATCACTTAAATTATCAAACGAAGATGAGACAATCGAATGAGCAAGTTTTTTAATTGGTCTTAGACCCGTAAAAGAACTAATTTTTATTGCCATATATAGGTTTTTCCAGATTTTAGTAATTTGATGTTACATATAGTAATTAATTATACAGTAAATGTTAGCCTAAAATGCCTATAAAACCTAGTTTTTCTATGTAATATCACCTATTGACATAACTAGAGGTGGGGGTATATTCACCAGACTTTAAAGTTCAAATTAAGAATTCAAAAATTATGTTCGCAGTTATATCAAGTGGTGGAAAACAATATAAAGTGTCAAATGATACTGTTCTAACAGTTAATAAAATTACTGGAGAAGGTGGTGAAAAAATCACTATTGATGAGGTATTATTTGCTTCAGATGGTAAAGATTTAAGTTTAGGAAGTCCAAATATTAAAGATGCTAAAGTTAAGTTTGAGATTATTAAACAAGATAGAGACAGAAAAATTCTTGTTTTTAAGAAGCAAAGACGTAAAAATTTCAGAAGAAAAAATGGTCATAAACAAGATATTACATTTTTAAAAGTTTTAGATATTGAAGTGCCAGGCTTAACATTTCCAAAAGCAAAAGCTCCAAAAGTTGAAAAACTTGCCAATGAAGAAGAGGTTAATAAAGCACCAACAAAGAAAAAAGTAGTTAAGAAAAAAACTGCAACTAAGGTAAAGGAATAATTAATGGCTCATAAAAAAGCAGGTGGTTCATCTAGGAATGGAAGAGATTCAGCTGGTAGAAGGCTTGGAATTAAAAAGTTTGGTGGTCAATCTGTCATACCTGGAAATATAATTGCACGTCAACGTGGAACTAAATGGCATCCTGGAGAAAATGTTGGCCTAGGAAAAGATCATACAATTTTCTCACTTGTAGAGGGAGTTGTTACATTTGGAAAAAAGAGAAATGGAAAGACTTATATTTCCGTTGCACCAAATACAGTTAATTAAGATTATTTCTTAATCCTTTAAAATTATATAATTCAATTAATATTTTTATAAGCTCAGAACAATGAAGTTTATCGATGAAGCTAAAGTTTATATTAAAAGTGGAGATGGTGGAGACGGCTGTTTAAGTTTTAGACGAGAAAAATATATTGAATATGGTGGACCGGACGGTGGCAATGGTGGTCGTGGTGGGAATATATATGTTCAAGGAGTAAAGGGTTTAAATACACTTGTTGATTTTAGATTCCAAAAACACTTTAGAGCCAAAAAAGGAGTCCATGGTGCTGGTAGAAAGCGAAATGGAGCAGCTGGAAAAGATATTGTTCTCAAGCTTCCAATCGGAACTCAAATCTATGAAGAAGATGAGTTGGTTGAAGACATAATTAATACTAAAAAAATACTTCTTTTTTCAGGTGGCAAAGGTGGTCTGGGAAATACAAATTTTAAATCATCTACAAACAGGGCACCGCGTAAGATAACTTTAGGTGAAAAAGGTTATGAGGCAGATGTTTTGTTTAAACTTAAACTTATTGCAGACACAGGTCTTGTAGGACTTCCAAATGCAGGAAAATCGAGTTTTATGAGAAAACTCACAGCTGCTAAGACTAAGGTTGGCGACTACCCATTTACAACAATAGTTCCTAAACTTGGAGTTATGCGACAAGGTGATAGAGAGAAAATTATTGCTGATATTCCAGGACTAATCGAAGGAGCGCATGAGGGTACTGGACTTGGATTTCAATTTTTAAGACATATTGAGCGTTGTACTTCTATTGTTCATATTTTAGATATATCAGAAGAAAATGTTTTAGATAATTACAAAACTATTCGTAATGAATTAAAAAGTTATAATATTGAGCTTGATAATAAAATTGAGGTTGTTGTACTCAACAAGTCTGATTTGTTAGAACTA
>JAONQW010000028.1 GCA_028412835.1 Candidatus Pelagibacterales bacterium | reverse complement strand
AAAAGAGACAAATAAACACTTTTCCTGCCACAAGTTATTATATAATCAGGCTTAATATCATCTTTAAAATCATCAATATTTTTAATAGCAGAATCAATATTTAGAAGATAACCAGGAGGTAAATATTTCCAAGGAAACCTTAATTCAACAGTTTTCAATTGATAATTAAGTTTCATAGCATTAGCTAAACCTTTAACCTGACTTATATTTCCCATAACTCCATCAGTTACACACCAGGCTATTTTATCTTTCTTGTAATCTTTCATGGAACTATTATATAAATATTATATTTTAAATTCTAAAAACTCATAGTATCAAGGAAAATCATTAAATGCATTCACAAGTTCTTATAATTGGCTCAGGTCCTGCGGGTTACACTGCTGCAATTTATGCGGCAAGAGCAATGCTAAAGCCAACAATTGTCCAAGGACTACAGCCTGGTGGACAATTAACCATAACAACTGAAGTTGAAAACTATCCTGGATTTGGTGATGTTATACAAGGTCCTTGGCTTATGGAACAAATGGAACAACAAGCTAAAAATGTTGGTACGAATATTATTAACGATATGATTACCAAAGTAGATTTTTCAAATAAACCATTCATTGCTGAAAGTGAAAGTGGAACAATTTATACAGCTGATACAGTTATTATCTCAACTGGAGCACAAGCCAGATGGCTTGGGCTACCTTCTGAAGAAAAATTTCAAGGCTATGGTGTTTCTGCTTGTGCTACTTGTGATGGATTCTTTTTTAAAGAAAAAGAAGTTGCTGTTATTGGTGGTGGAAATACAGCTGTAGAAGAAGCCTTGTTTTTAACGAGCTTTGCATCAAAAGTGCACCTAGTACATAGAAGAGATGCTTTGAGGTCAGAAAAAATTCTTCAAGAAAGATTATTCAAGAACGAAAAAATAAATATAGTTTGGAACTCTGAACTTGCTGAAATTACTGGCGAAGAAAACCCAACAAATGTTACTGGTATAAAATTAAAAAGTACAATTGATGGAACTATAACTGATTTAAAAGTTGATGGTGTATTTATTGCTATTGGACACGATCCTGCAACACAAATATTTAAAGGCCAAATTAATATGGATGATAGTGGTTATATTATTACAGCACCTGATTCAACATTAACTAATATTGATGGCGTTTATGCTGCGGGTGATGTCAAAGACAAAACTTATCGTCAGGCAGTTACTGCTGCTGGCATGGGTTGTATGGCAGCCTTAGAAGCTGAAAAATATATATCTAGTTTAGAATAATAATTTAGAATTATCTTAAGCTATCACAGAATTTAGATATTCTTTCACATGCACTTGCAATTAGATCATCTGATGTTGCATATGAAATCCTAAAGAAACCATTTAGACCGAATGCGGAGCCTTGGACTACAGCAACTCCAGCACTTTCTAGAAGCGCAGTAACAAAATCTTCGTCATTTTCAATAATTTTTCCATCAACAGTTTTTTTACCAAACAAATCTTTACAACTTGGAAAGACATAAAAAGCACCATTAGGTAAGGTGCAGGTAATTCCCTTCATATTATTTAAAGCTTCGACTATAAAATCACGTCTTTTTTTGAATACTTCAGAACGTGACTTTAAAAAACTTTGATTACCGTTTAAGGCTTCAACAGATGCTGCTTGACTGATTGAGCTTGGGTTACTTGTTGATTGAGATTGAAGTTTACCCATAGCTTTAATAAGTTCTTTGTTGCCCGCCGCATAGCCTATCCTCCAACCAGTCATGGCATAAGCCTTGCTTACTCCATTAATAGTTAATGTCTGATTTAAAAGTTTTGAATCAAATTGAGCAATTGTTTTGAATTTAAAATCATCATAAACCAAATGCTCGTAAATATCATCTGACATAATGTTTACATATGGATAACTTAATAAGACTTCCGCCAAATCAGATAATTCAGACTCTGTATAACAACTGCCAGTTGGATTAGAGGGTGAGTTAAGAATAAACCATTTAGTTTTTTCATTTATTGCTTCCGATAATTTTTCTGCAGTTAATTTAAATCCATTGTCTTCACCACATTCAATAATAACAGATTTGCCACCAGCAAAATCTACAATATCTGGATAAGATACCCAATAAGGCGCTGGAATAATTACCTCATCGCCTGGATTTATTGTTGCAAGAAAAGCATTGAATATTATTTGTTTGCCACCTGTTCCAACAGATATCTGGTCAACAGTATATGATAGATCATTTTCACGTTTAAACTTATCAACTATAGCCTTTTTAAGTGCTGGTGTACCATCAACTGCTGTATACTTAGTATCACCTGATTTAATTGCTTCAATTGCTGCTAACTTAATGTTTTCGGGAGTATCAAAGTCAGGTTCGCCAGCACCAAGACCTATAATATCATTTCCTGCAGCTTTCAATTCACGAGCTTTTCCCGTAACAGCCATAGTGGCTGAAGGTTTTATTCTGTTAATATTATCTGATAGTAGTGCCATATTTTTAAAAATGTATACAAATTGAAATATATTAGATTTTTTAGATTCTCAAGCTATATTTAATAATCATAAATAAATAGAAAATGTCAATTAACCAAAAATTTGAAGTAG
>JAONQW010000027.1 GCA_028412835.1 Candidatus Pelagibacterales bacterium | reverse complement strand
AGTGAAATCTACCTTGTTTGCTATAAAAAAAAGTAGTTTGAAAAATTGACAATATTATTCAAATGGCTTAAAAACCAGAAATGGAAAGCAATAGTATTCATACTGCACTTTCGTTCGACGATGTTCTAATCAAACCTGCCCAATCTTCTGTCTTGCCTAATGAGGCGACTACATTAACCAATATTACTAAAAATATTAAACTTGCTATTCCATTGATCTCATCAGCAATGGATACTGTAACAGAGTATAAAGTTGCAATTTCTATGGCCCAATCTGGTGGCTTGGGAATAATTCATAAGAATATGTCCATTCAAGAACAAGCTGATCAAGTTAAATGGGTGAAGCGGTACGAAACCGGCATGGTTGTAAACCCAGTTACTATTTCTCCAAATAAAACATTATTAGATGCTTTAAATTTAATGAAAGCTGAAAATATATCTGGTATTCCAGTAGTTGAAGATTCAAGCAATAAACTCGTTGGGATTCTAACGAATAGAGATGTTAGATTTGCAACTGATGATACTCAACTAATAAAAGAATTAATGACTAGTAAAAACTTAATCACAGTAAATGATGCTGTTAATACTACTGAGGCTAAAAATTTACTGCATAAACACCGAATTGAAAAATTAATCGTCGTTGATAATGAGTATAGATGCACTGGATTAATAACGGTTAAGGATATTGAAAAAAGTCAGCTATATCCTAATGCTACCAAAGATAACAAGGGAAGCTTAAGAGTTGGCGCTGCTATTGGAGTGGGTGATGAGGCTATAAAAAGAGCAGAAAAATTAATTTTAGCTGGAGTTGATGTTCTTGTTGTTGATACTGCTCATGGACATTCAGATAAAGTTTTATCTACAGTTCAGAAAATTAAAAAAATAACAAAAGTAGATATAATTGCTGGCAATGTTGCAACTAAAGAGGCGACTAAAGCATTAATAGATGCTGGAGCAGACTGTGTAAAAGTTGGTATAGGTCCTGGGTCGATATGTACAACAAGAATTGTAGCTGGAATTGGTGTTCCACAGTTTTCAGCAATATTAGAATGTGCAGTAGAGGCAAAAAAAGCTGGCATTGCAGTTATTGGAGATGGTGGGATAAAGTATTCTGGTGATATTGCAAAGGCGATAGGGGCAGGAGCTAAAGCTGTAATGGTCGGATCACTATTTGCTGGAACAGATGAAAGCCCTGGTGAAGTTTACTTATTTAAAGGCAGAAGTTACAAGTCTTATCGTGGTATGGGCTCAATAGGAGCTATGGCAAGAGGTTCAGCAGATCGTTATTTTCAAGAAGAAATTAAAGAAACTATGAAACTTGTACCTGAGGGTGTCGAAGGTCGTGTGCCATATAAAGGACCGCTAGAGCCTATTGTGCATCAATTAGTTGGAGGACTTAAGTCTTCTATGGGCTACACAGGTTCAAAAGATATAGAAAATTTCCAATCAAGAGTAGAGTTTGTAAGAATTACAAGTGCAGGCTTAAGAGAAAGTCATGTTCATGATATAGATGTAACAAGAGAGTCTCCTAATTATCCCACTAATATTTAAGTTATGAAAATAATAGCTACATTTATTATAATAAATATTTTAGCTATTAATTCGTATGCATTTGCATCAAGTCAAAATTATTTTGATGAAGCGCTAAGCTATTATAATGAAGGTAAAATGGATGAAGCAACTTTCTTATTTGAAAAAAGTGCTGTCTTTAATCCAAAAAATTCAGATACGTACGTTTATCTGGGTTATTTAAATAAAGAATTAGAAAATTTAGATAAAGCAAATCATTATTTTATGATTGCCTTAACATTGCAACCGGACAATTTAGAATTGAACTATTTAGTAGGTGAATATTTTTACAAAGATAATGATAAAGATAGCTATAATAAGTATGTCGGCAATCTAGAGATTTTATGCTCTAATGGATGTGATTATTTAGATCAAATCAAAAAATTAGATATAGAACAATAGGAGCCTAATTTGATTTATATAGTTGATTTTGGTTCACAGGTTACTCAATTAATAGCTAGAAGAGTAAGAGAAGCTGGTGTCTACTGTGAGATTGTAAGCAATAAAAATCTATTAATTAAAATTAAAGATAATAAGCCAACAGGTATTATTTTCTCTGGCGGCCCTGCTAGTGTTCATAAGTCACAAACGCCAAAAATTGATCAGAAAATTTTCTCACTAAATATTCCAATCTTAGGTATTTGTTATGGCATGCAACTTATAGTCCATCAATTAGGTGGCAAAGTTGAAATTTCTAATCAAAGAGAATTTGGTAAAACTCTAATTACACAAAAAAATAAGAGTAAACTTTTTCAAGGCGTTAAATTAAAAAACAAACAGCACTATGTTTGGATGAGTCATGGTGATAAGGCCATCAAGCTTCCAAAAGATTTTGTAACAATAGCAACTAGTAAAAATTCTAAATTTGTTGGCATAGAAAATAAAAAATTAAATATATATGGTCTTCAGTTCCACCCAGAAGTAGTTCACACTCACCAAGGTGAAAAAATAATTAAGAATTTTATAATTAGTGTTTGCAAAACTAAACCAACTTGGAGCATGCAAAATTATCTTAAAACTCAAACTTTAAAAATAAAGAATCAAGTTGCAAAAAATCATGTAATATGTGGGTTATCAGGTGGCGTTGATAGTATGGTTACGGCAGCTATAATTTCTAAAGCTATTAATAAGCAACTTACCTGTATTTATGTTGATACAGGCTTGATGCGATTAGATGAAACTAAGGAAGTTGAAATTTTATTTAAAAAACACTTTAAATCAAAACTAATTACGGTTGACGCA